>JAFAAP010000051.1 GCA_023426505.1 Pseudomonadota bacterium | reverse complement strand
CGAACCACAGGCCCGGCCGTTACATTGGCGTCAGCTGACACCGCCCGACTTCATTGAGGAGGGATGGACGATCTCCTGAAAAGCGACACCCCTCGACGAGAATGTTGCCGGGGCAAACCGATGGTTTCGTTGGATGCCTCAGCTTCGGGCCAAAGGCGGAACACCCGCGGAGACCTTGTCCAATCTCCTGCCATGCTATGCCGCGGACCTGAGGAGGGGCTCTGGTGGAACAGTCCGGAGAAGCATCGATCCGGTCTTCCGCGGAGGAGGTCCAGGACCGGCGGCCATCAGTCTCGTTGCGCTGGCTCAACGAGCAGGCTGCAGGACGGCGGTAGACAGGACCACGACCTCCGGAGACGACATGAAATACCCCGGCTTCTTTGACGAGGCGCCCCGCCTCACGCTGTACGATCCCCTCAGCGCCTTCCTCGGCGCGACTGATGAAGGGCTGGTCGAGTACACCTATCTTGATGCCGTCAAGCTCGCCGGGCACTCATGTCCGACCGTTGCCGGCGCCTACCTGATGACGCTACGGGCGCTCAGGCATCTGTACCCGGGCGGGGTCCCGCTGCGCGGCGACATCAATGTCACACTGGGTCAGGAGGCATCCGAGGGTGTGGCCGGCGTGATGGCCTCAGTGGCCACCCTCCTCACCGGAGCCGCCGGAGAGGGCGGGTTCAAGGGGATCTCAGGGCGGTTCGAGCGCCGCGACCGGCTCGCGTTCGGGGACGACATCGATGGAGAGATCCGGTTCACCCGCCGAGACACGGGTGAGGGCGTCGTCGCAAGCCTGAACGCCGCCGCCGTGCCTCTGCCCGCCGATGCCCGACCGCTCTTCCAGCGCGTTCTGGGCAATGTGGGTTCCCCGGAAGAGGCCCAAGAATTCCGCCGTCTGTGGCAGGAGCGGGTGCGGCTGCTGCTGATCGACCATGCCGACGATCCTGAGGTGGTCCTGCTCGTCCCTGTTGCAGGCAAGGCCGCGGCATCGGCGGCCTGATGGACGCTCTCTGTCCTGTCGTTTCAAGAAGAAAACCATCATGCCTGAAATCGAAATCCGGAACGGCACAATCAAGGTTGACGCCCGCGCCTTAGGCTCGTGTCCAGGGCTTGAGCCGGCGCAGGTGCTGGAGCTGTTCCGCACGGGATCCAGCTCATCAACACCATCACGGGTCAGATCAACCTTTTGGCCCTCAACGCCGCCATCGAGGTGGCGCGGGGCACGGAGGCCGTGACCGACACCACCGGCAAGGTTTGCCGCCGCCCAAGTGCGCAGTGCCGTCCAGGAGCTGATGCGCCATTCGGCAGCCTCCGCCAGGAAGTCGACAGCTTCCTCGCCAGCGTCAGCATCCCTGACCGGAAAGTGTCGCGCATTAGGTGAAATGACGGCTGCAGATCCGCACGTGCAACCTCAGTGAAAGGATAGGGTAAGATGACCAGGAAGAAGTTTATTTCGACGAAGACATATGATCATAGCCTTGGGCTCAGCTGCGCCTTTCGGCAGTGGCGCGCCGAGTCTCACTGCCGGTTCGTTCATGGCTACTCGATGGCCGTTCACTTCGAGTTCGAGACAACGGAGCTTGATTTCCGCCATTGGGCCGTTGACTTCGGATCGCTCAAGTCGCTCAAAGGCTGGCTGGAGGACATGCTCGACCACAAGACCGTTATCGCGGAGGACGATCCGGAGCTGGAGTTTTTCCGGCGCGGGCATGCATTGGGTGTGCTGGATCTTGTGGTCGTCCCCTACGTCGGATGCGAGCGTTTCGCCGAGATGATCTTCGATGCGGCGGAGGTCTGGCTGCAAGACAATGGCTACGCCCCCCGCGTGCGACTCCGCAAGGTTCAGGTGAAGGAGCATGGTGCCAATTCGGCCATGGTTATGAGTGGCGAGTGAATGCTGTCCGGAACGGCAGCCGTTTAGGCTCTCGTGCTGGGCGGAACCCCACCCCGATTCGCCGGGACACTTGACGCTCGGTCCGCCGGAAGAGTTTGCTGCATTGGCATTTCGAAATGCAAACAAAGGGGCCCGAACCTCATCGACAATGATTGTCAGTCCAGCACATCCTCATTTCGCCGTACGGCCGTTATGACGCGTGGACGACGTTGGCCTGAATGGACGCCGATCTTTGCCCAATCAGAAGGTTTGAGGCCAGTGGTAGGGCAGAGCCTGCTCCTACCCGCGCCAGGGCTCAGCCAGAGCCGCGGTATTCAGATCGAGCAGGTCGATGGCTCGACGCGCCCTGTGCTCGACGATGTCCATGGCTGATTGCGGCCTGCGGCAATAGGCGGGAACCGGCGGTGTGATAGTGGCCCCGATCTCGGTCGCCGCTGCCATCATGCGGATGTGCCCCAGGTGCAGCGGGGTCTCTCACGTCAGCAGTACGAGTCGCCGGCGTTGATTCAGGTGAAGGTCCGCCGCGCACGAGCAGATTGTCCGCCGAACTGTTTGCAATGGTGGACAAGGTCCGCATGGAGCAAGGCGATCAGAGCTAGGATAGCTTTAAGCTCAAGCATCCAACGGCCAATCGGCAGAGGCATGTCCTCGGTCCCGTCGAGCGCGGGTCAGGCGCCTTCGCTCCGGTCCGGCTCCAGGCTTCCGGCCCGGACCATGTCCTCGGCCCCTCGTGACGCTGCCGCCTTAATGTCCTCAAACAGCAGCGCGATCTCCTGAAACACGCTCAGGTCGGCCTCGTCGGTCGAGACCGTGTCGAGCTCACCGACGAGTTCGAGCAGCGCCCCGATGCGCTCCGCCTGGTGACGGGCGTCGAGGATCAGGCCGCGGAGCTGACGCCGGTTTTCCAGGGTCTCGAAGCGCTTCAGGGCGGTGTCGAGCTTGCCGCGGCACCGGCAGTCCAGGTCAAGGGTGTCCATGACGGCGCGCACACGCGTCAGCAGTGGGGAGGACTCACATCGGGCGAGTGGGCCGGGAGCGGTGACCTCGCGCAGTTCGGGTTTCATCGGCGTTGTCCGTCAGGTTTGCGGCGGTGGCAGTGTGTGCCCTGCCTTGACAGGAAGACAGATGACGGCTCCGGCTTCGTTGCCGTGGCGCAAAGACCTGAAGAACAAAAAGTCCGGGCTGGGCCCGGACTTTCCACCAATCGTATCGCTTCGGTCAGTGACCGCCGGTCGACATGGCCGACTTCTCGGGGTTGTAGTCCTTGAAGATTGCCTCGTTCTGCGGACCCTCGACCTGGAGGATGCCGGCCAGTCCGCGCTCGACGCGGCTGAGGGCATGATCGACCAGAACGTAGTTGCCGGGAACCTCGACCTTGAAGTCCACCACGCTGGCCCCGCCCGGAGGAGTGGTGATGGTCTGGACATCCTTCAGGGGGCTGCTCAACGAGGCCATGGGGTAGGCCGTGTCGAAGATCTCGCCGATCACATGGAAGGACGAGGTGTAGTTCGGGCCGCCCACGCCGAAGTAGATCCGGACCGTCTCACCGACCTTGGCCTTGAGCGGGTTCTTCTTCAGGGCGTCGGCGCTGCCGTTGAAGATGAAGTACTCGGGACGTTCGCTGATCAGCTTGTCGTAGCTCTCTCCCAGGTGCCCCTTCGTGCCATGGGCCTGCTCGGTGTAAAGCTCGCCCTGCATGACGTAGAACTCGTGATCGACCTTCGGCAGCCCCCCCTCCGGCTCCACCAGGATCAGGCCGTACATGCCGTTGGCAATGTGCTGGGCGACCGTGGGGGTTGCGCAGTGATAGACGTAGAGGCCGGGGTTGAGCGCCTTGAACTCGAAGCCGCGGCTTTCGCCCGGCGCGGCCTCGGTGGCCTTGGCGCCGCCACCGGGGCCGGTCACCGCATGGAAGTCGACGTTGTGCATCATTACGCTGTCGTCGGCGTTCTTCAGCTTGACTTCGACGGTGTCGCCGACTCGGACGCGGACAAAAGGACCGGGAACCTTATTGTTGAAGGTCCAGTACTGATAGGTGGTGCCGTCATCCAGATGACCTGTCACTTCGGTGGTTTCGAAGTCGACCCTGACCCGCTGCGGGCCACGCTTGCCGATGGGACCCGGCAGATCGGAAGGCAGGCGCACCACGCTCATCGGGGCGGCCTCGGTCGCAGCGTGGGCGTGTGTTGTAGCGGCCGCCACCCTGTCGCCTGCGTTGGCTGCGAGCGGGGCGCCGAGCCACGCCGCAGTGGCAAGAGCTACAACAGCAGCGGTCGCAAGCAGCGGCCGGCGTCCCGGGATCTTCAAGGCCTTCATCATCATCTCCTCTGTGGGACCGCCTGGCGGATCGATCTGGTCCGTCATCGGATGAAGGCTTTGTACTCCCGAGCTTCACGGCGCTATTTGCTGCGGCGCAAACATTCTGCCGAATGCGGTCGAAGCTGCACAAATTTTGTTGAGTATCTTCAATGAATTGATCCTGATCAAATGGTATGTGCCGTGCGGTCGGAAAGCTGCCGGATCATATTGAGCAAGCGCAAGGAACCGGGGTGTGATTTCCTGTAAGCCCCCTTGCATGAAGGGCGGACAGCCTCCTGAGGATGGTTCGTCGCATGCGAGGGTTTGCACTATGAAAGACGACCTGAGAACCCGATACGGCGAGGAACGGCTCCCCCGCTACACGAGCTATCCGACGGCGCCGCAGTTCTCCGATGCCATCGGGCATGAGGTTTATGGGAACTGGCTGGCGTCCCTACCGGCCGGGACAAGCACCTCGCTGTATCTCCACGTGCCGTTCTGCCGCTCCATGTGCTGGTATTGTGGCTGCCACACCACCATCACCCAGCGTGATGCGCCGATTGTCGACTACCTTGAGGTTCTCCGCCGCGAGATCGGTTTGGTCGCGGAGCGCCTGACCGGTCCGCTGCCGGTCCGCCATGTCCATTTCGGCGGCGGGACGCCGACCATCATGGAGCCGGCCGAGCTTCTCGGCCTCATGGCCCTTATGCGGCAGAGGTTTTCCCTCGACGCGGGAACCGAGATTGCGGTCGAGATCGATCCGCGCACGCTCACCCGCAAAATGACGACCGCCCTCGGGGAGGCGGGCGTCACCCGCGCCAGCCTCGGCGTGCAGAGCTTCGATCCGGTGGTGCAGCGCGCGATCAACCGGATCCAGAGCTTCGAGCAGACCGCGAGGGCGACGGAGGGGCTGAGGGCTGCGGGGATGCGCAGCGTCAACTTCGACCTGATCTATGGCCTGCCGCACCAGACGGTGGATTCGTGCGTCGAGACGGTGCGGCAGAGCATCGCGCTGCGCCCCGAACGCTTCTCCGTCTTCGGCTACGCGCACGTCCCGACGTTCAAGAAGCACCAGCGCAAGATCGACGAGGCCGCGCTGCCGGACGGTGCCGCGCGCTACGAACAGGCCGAAGCCATCGCCGCGGCGCTCGTTGAAGCCGGTTACCGCAGGATCGGCCTCGACCACTATACGCTGCCGGAGGACACGATGGTGCAGGCACAGGCTGACGGTGTCCTGCACCGGAACTTCCAGGGCTACACCACCGATCCCAGCGATGTGCTGATCGGCTTCGGGGCCTCCGCCATTGGACGGCTGACGCAGGGCTATGCCCAGAACGAGGTGGTGCTGGGGCGCTATGCCGAGTGCATCTCCAGAGGGGAACTGGCGACCGCGAAGGGCTATGCCCTCACGGCGGACGACCGGCTCCGGGCCGACCTGATTGAAAGGGTGATGTGCGACTTCAAGGTGGATGTGGCGGAGGTGTGCGGCCGCCATGGCACCGCGCCGGAGTCCATCCTGAAGGCCATTCCGCGGCTTCAGATGCTGGAGAAGGATGGCATCATCCGTCTCGATGGCAGCGTTCTGTCGGTCAGCGACGAGACCCGCTTCCTGGTGCGGAGCGTGGCGTCCGCGTTCGACGCCTATCTCGGCCAGTCAGGCAGAACCCACAGCCGTGCCGTGTGATCGGCAGCAAACAGCCCACAGGAGCCCGGCCGAGGCTCGATTCCTGTGGGCTTGATTGTGTCGACCTGAGGGATGACGGCCCCCAATCCATCACCAATGGTTCGTCAGGCGCAGGACCGCACCTGATAGACGTCGCCGGTCTTGGCGTTCCTCTCCTCGTGGACCGGGCACTCATGCCAGCTGCGGTACTTGGGCGTCTGGCTAGCCTTCACGGGAGAGCATGTAACCGGAACGGTGACGTATTCGTTGGTCAGGTGATTATAGGCATTCCGGTAGACGCACTCCGCGGAGGCCGGCGCGGCCGATAGCAGGAGCACAGCGGTCAGAATGGCTTTGGTCGGCATGGCTCTTATATCCTTCGGTTGGGTATGTTGATTTCAGGCAGTGGCGGCAAAGCCGAGTTGTTTCCGTTGCCAACCCCGAGGCGCTGGCGCAGCAGGATCCGCGGGGCGACGAGGTCGGCCAGCGTCACCTCGTCGAGCGAGGCGAAGAAGGCTTCCCTCGCGCGGCCCATGGTGCGGGTGAGAAGGCAGGCGCCGCTCAGGATACAGGTGGTCGGCCCATCTCCTAGGCACTCCACCAGGGCGATGTCTTCCTCCAGATTCCGGACGACCGCTCCCATGCGGATGGATGAGGCGGGCCGGGCGAGTCTCAGCCCCCCGGACCGTCCGCGCACACCTGTGACGTAGCCAAGACCGACCAGGGTCTGCGCCACCTTCATGAGGTGGTTGCGCGACAGTCCGTGCCGCTTTGCGAGTTCCTCGATGGTGACGAGCCGCTCCTCAACGACGGCGAGGCTCATCAGCAGGCGCAGAGCGAAATCCGTGTGGGAGGTCAGCTTCATTGGAAATCCTAAAAGATGCTTTTAAAATACATCTTTTTAAGCGTAAGCAAAGAGGAATTCCGAGGGCATGGTTTTATGGCGGCTTCAACGACAACAGTTCCCCTGATCGAGCCTGCGCGGGGCGTCACCGAGGACATGATCCGGCGGCTCGTCCTGACCTTCTACGACCGGATTCTGGAGGACGGGGAGCTCGGGCCGATCTTCCACCGGGCTCTGTCCCACCGCTGGGATGAGCATCTGGCGGTCATGGTCGACTTCTGGTCGTCCGTCGCGTTGCGCACGGGGCGGTATCAGGGCAAGCCGCAGCAGGCGCACCGGGGAATGGCCCTGGTGGAGGAGCATTTTGCGCGTTGGCTTGCTCTGTTCGAGGCAACCGCGCGCGAGGTCTGCGAGCCCGATGTTGCGGAATTCTTCATCGACCGCGCGAGGCGCATCGCCGACAGCCTGCAGATCGGCCTCAACATCGGCCCGAAGGCCCTGCATATCTGCCCAGCCGCCTCACCATGAACGGCGCCCGCAGCTGAGACACGTCGACTGGGTATTCGGGTAGCTCAGCGTACGAGGTGGCGGTAGATCGCCGGCAGGGCGGACGGGAGCTTGGCCACCTGACCCACGATAGCATAGCCGCCGCGGCCGAACAGGGTGGGGAAGTACGACTGCGCTTCCTTGTCGACCGTCACGCCGAACACGGTCACGCCGACGCGACGCGCCTCCATGACGGCCCGGCGGGTATCCTCAATGCCGAAGCGGCCCTCGTAATAATCGACGTCATTCGGCTTGCCGTCTGTCAACACCAGCAGCAGCTTCTGTCGGTTCGGGCGCTCGGAGAGTTTTGCCGTCGCATGCCGGATGCTGGCGCCAATGCGGGTGTAGTACCCTGGCTTGAGAGCGGAGATCCGCCGCACCATGGCTTGGTTCATGGGCTCGTCGAAATCCTTCACGGTCTCGACCCGCACCCAGGAACGGCGGCGCGAGGTGAAGGTCAGGATGGAATGGGAGTCGCCGCAGGCGGCCAAGCCGTGTGCCAAGACCATCAACGCCTCTTTCTCGACATCGAGCACGCGCCGGTTGTCGACCCATGCATCGGTGGAAAGCGAGACATCCACGAGCAGTGTCACGGCGAGATCGTGCGCCTGGCGCTTGCTGGCGATGTGGACGCGCTCCGAACCGGATCCACCCGAGAGAAGGTCGCTGCGGGCGCGCACCAGTGCATCAATGTCGAGCTCCTCGCCATCCGGCTGCGCCCGCAGGATTTCGTGTTTGGGCCTCAGGGCCTCGAACTGGCGGTGCACGCGCCGGATCAGCCGCCGGGCCTCGTCGTCCGTCTCCCAGGCCTCTCCTTGTTCGGAGGCGGGGGCCGCGAGCACGCGGCAGTGGTTCGGCAGATAGGCTTTGCGGGTATAATCCCACTCCGGATAGGTGAGGTCGGCCGTCAGGCTCGTCGTGTCGATGGCTTCAGGCGGCAGATCGAGGTCGAACTTGAGCTTGGTTGCCGGCTTGCCTTTGTGCTGGGAGAGGGGGATCTCCTCCATCTCGTCCAGGGCCCTCTCGGCGTTCTCATCCTCGTCATCGTCGGAGGGACGGTTGACGTTCACCATCTCCGCCATGGCCAGGATCTTCTCGAACCGGTTAAGGATGAACGGGTCGCTGCGTTGGGCCTGATCCGCTTCGCGCCGTGCGGCGAAGCGCTTGCGCGTGTCCGAGGCGGCGAGATCACTGGTTGCTGCAGGCTCGTCGCTGCTGCGGTTTGGTTCTCCGGTCTCACGAGTCCAGGTATCACCCCAGAGTGGCACAGGCAGGAAGGGCTGGTAGCCGGCAGAGGCTTGGAGTGACAGAGCCAAGTCTCCAGCCACCGTGTCCCAGAGGGGCGGCGGCGCCGCACCGTCGTCCCCAAGAAGCGAGAGCACGATTTGCTCGATTCTGCTCTCCACAGCCGGCAGGGGACGCTGCGGCCGCGCCTCACGCATCGCGGTGCAAAGGTCCTTGTACATGCACGCCAGGCCGGGACACTCCGCCAGAACGGCGGCGACCGTCTCCTGCACCTGCCGGAGCACCAGGATATCCCGGCGCAGCGGATCGGCTTCCGGGATGGGCTCCATGGGAACATGGGCGAAGTAGGCCGTAAGCCAGAAATAAAGCGCGCGGTTGAGCACGCTTGACGGGAACAGCTCGATCCGCGGCGGCAGGAACAGGGTAGCCGCGTCCCGTCCGGGCTGCTCCAGCCGCTCCTCGATGACGCCGAGGCGCTGAAGGAAGTTCAGACGGTGGGACGAGGCGCGCGCGGCAGTGCCGGCCAGCTGCACGCCCGTCTCGCCGCCGAGGCCACGGAAGAAGACCGCGAGGGACCCGCGGACCTCATTAAGGGAGACGCCAAGCTCGGGGTAGCGCGGGTAGGTGACGGCACGGCCGACCAGCCGATGCCAGAACTGGCCGACGGTTTCTTCGAGTTCGAGGAAGTCGAGCATGGCGGATCTCCAGATCAGGCGAGCGTCGCGCGGGCGACCTCGATCAGGGCCTTCTTGACGTCAAGATCGTCGGTCAACGGCTCGATCATGGTGGCGAGCACCGCTTCTTCTGCCCGGACGCCCGCCGCAATGAGAGACGCACAGTATACCATTAGGCGTGTGGACACGCCTTCCTCCAGATCCTGGCCCTTGAGCGCGCGCAGGCGGCGCGCGAGCAGCAGAAGGGGCCTGACCCGATCCGCAGACAGGCCGCTTTCAGCCGCCACCACGGCGATCTCATGGTCGAAGGGCAGGAAGTCAAACTCGATGGCGACGAAGCGCTGGCGCGTGGAAGGCTTCAGGGACTTGAGGAGCGTTTGATAGCCCGGGTTGTAGGACACCACGAGCATGAAGGAGTCGGGAGCTTGCAGCTCCTCACCCGTGCGGTCGAGCGGCAGGATCCGCCGGTCGTCGGTGAGCGGGTGCAGCACCACGGTCACGTCCTTGCGCGCCTCCACGATCTCGTCGAGATAGCAGATGCCGCCCTCGCGCACGGCACGGGTGAGGGGACCATCGGCCCAGACCGTGTCGCCGCCTTTGAGAAGGTAGCGTCCGGTGAGATCGGCGGCGGTGAGGTCATCATGGCAGGACACGGTATGCAGCGGCAGGCCGAGCTTCGACGCCATGTGGGCGACGAACCGGGTCTTGCCGCAGCCCGTCGGACCTTTCAGGAGCAGCGGCAGCCGCTTGCGCCACGCGAGCTCGAATAGGGAGCACTCGTTCGCGGCCGGTACGTAGTAGGGCAGTTCGGCCGCAGGTTCGGGAACCGCTTGCAGGAGAGGCTTCATCGGTCAAATCCTTCGGATGCGATAGATGCAATGGAGAGGACGGGGCGGCCATGATCCAGCCGCCCCCTTGGATTCATTCGGCGGGCTGCAGGCCTTGCGTCAGTTGCGGGGCTTTCTCGCGACCGGGAACGAACACCGCGTAGATGAACATCAGTGCGGAGATCAGCACGAAGATGCCCGAGCCGAGACGGATCCAGTAGAACAGGGTGAGCTGGTCCTGAACCTCCATGTAGGACTGACCGAGCACACGCTGCAGGTGGACCTGGATCACGCCCGCGAAGGTCAGCGCGAAGGTCATCACCGACATGGCCGTGCACATGATCCAGAAGCTCACGATGCTGAGCAGCTGGTTGTACGGGGCGCGGCCGAGGATCTGCGGCATCGCGTAGGCCATCACGGCGAGGTTCAGCA
>JAFAAP010000272.1 GCA_023426505.1 Pseudomonadota bacterium | reverse complement strand
GCGCAGCTTGTCCCGCAGCTCGGACAGGGGGCAACCCCGGCGTTGGACGGGAGCGGTCGCGGCTTGGATGTAGTCGGACAGGGGATCGGTCATCGTCGGAACTGATTGTCGGAAAAAGCGCTTCTATCATTGCAATGATAGGAAAGCGAGGCCCTTGCCGCAAGGTTGGGACGGTCTCTCTCGCCTACGGCATTCTACTTAGGTGTTCTCATGAATCGCGGCTCGGGACGCAGGTCCCTTTGATGGACGGCCAAGCCTGTGCTACCAGAGCCCCGTTTTCGTGGCCTCGGGCAACCGGGGCCGTCTTGAGAGTGTGATGAAAGGATCGGCACCCGGCATGGCGCGCCAGTCGAGCTTTACCTACGAAGAGCTTCTCGCCTGCGGGCGCGGAGAATTGTTCGGTCCCGGAAACGCGCAGCTGCCGCTTCCGCCCATGCTGATGTTCGACCGCATCACCTCCATCGGCGAGGATGGCGGCGAATACGGCAAGGGCCATGTGCGCGCCGAGCTCGACGTGAGGCCGGATCTCTGGTTCTTCCCCTGCCACTTCGCGGGCGACCCGGTCATGCCGGGCTGCCTGGGCGTCGACGCCCTCTGGCAGATGGTCGGCTTCTTCCTCGGCTGGTCGGGCTCCCCGGGCCGCGGCCGGGCCCTCGGCGTCGGCGAGGTGAAGTTCTCCGACCAGGTGCTCCCGACGGTCAAGAAGGTGGTCTACGGGGTCGACCTCAAGCGCGTGTTCCGCTCCAAGCTGGTGCTCGGCATCGCCGACGGCTGGCTCGAGGCCGACGGCAAGCGCATCTACGAGGCCAAGGACCTACGGGTCGGCCTGTTCCAGCAGGGCGAGGCCGCCGGCGGCTAGCGCAAAGGGCGGCGGACCCCGCTCCGCCGGCTATTGCGTTGTCGGCGCATGGCTTTTACGGAAGGCCCGCACGGCCTTCCGGATCGCGCGGGCGATTCCGCGGGGGCTCACGGTTGAGATTGTGCAGGGTCGGCCTTACGTCTCCGGGACGTTGGCTGACATGAAGTTCCTATGAAGAGGTCAAGGCTATGAGGCGCGTCGTCGTCACCGGTATGGGCATCGTCTCGTCCATCGGCAACACCACGCAGGAGGTTCTGGCCTCTCTGCGGGAGGCGAAATCCGGCATCAGCCGGGCCGAGGACTACGCGAAGTACAACTTCCGCTGCCAGGTTCACGGCGCCCCGAACCTGAACGCCGAGGAGATCGTCGACCGGCGCGCCATGCGCTTCCACGGCCGGGGCACGGCCTGGAACCACGTGGCCATGGACCAGGCGATCCGCGATTCGGGGCTCGAGGAGAGCGACATCTCCAACGAGCGCACCGGCATCATCATGGGCTCCGGCGGCCCCTCGACCCGCGTGATCGTCGAGGCCGCGGACATCACCCGCGACAAGGGCCCGAAGCGCATCGGTCCCTTCGCGGTGCCCAAGGCCATGTCGTCGACCGCCTCGGCGACGCTCGCCACCTGGTTCAAGATCAAGGGCGTGAACTATTCGATCTCGTCCGCCTGCGCGACCTCGAACCACTGCGTCGGCAACGCCTACGAGATGATCCAGTACGGCAAGCAGGACGTAATGTTCGCCGGCGGCTGCGAGGACCTGGACTGGACCATGTCGTCCCTGTTCGACGCCATGGGGGCCATGTCGACCAAGTACAACGACCGGCCGTCCACCGCCTCCCGCGCCTATGACGTCAACCGCGACGGCTTCGTGATCGCCGGCGGCGCCGGCGTCCTGGTGCTGGAGGAGCTCGAGCACGCCAAGGCCCGCGGCGCCCGCATCTACGGCGAGATCGTCGGCTACGGCCTGACCTCGGACGGCTACGACATGGTGGCCCCGTCCGGCGAGGGCGCGATCCGCTGCATGCGCATGGCCCTCTCGACCGTGAAGACCCCGGTCGACTACATCAACCCGCACGCCACCTCGACCCCCGTGGGCGACCAGAAGGAGATCGAGGCGATCCGCGAGGTCTTCGGCTCCGGCGAGAAGTGCCCGCCGATCTCGGCCACCAAGTCGCTGACCGGCCACTCGCTCGGCGCGACGGGCGTCCAGGAGGCGATCTATTCGCTGCTGATGATGAACAACGGCTTCATCTGCGAGAGCGCCCACATCGAGGAGATCGACCCGGCCTTCGCCGACATGAACATCGTGCGCAAGCGGATCGACGACGCGAAGATCGACACGGTGCTGTCGAACTCCTTCGGCTTCGGCGGCACGAATGCCACACTCGTCTTCAGCCGTTATAACGCTTAAAGAGCGTCACATCACTGAGACGTCCTTGTGCGAACCCCCGACGGATCTTTCGGGGGACCTCGCATGGGCGCGCTCGTCAATATCGACGCAACGGTTCGACATGCACGCTTTGATAACAATCCGCGGCAGACAATCGAGCCGTCGACAAGGGGGACCCAAGTGACCGGTCTGATGCAAGGAAAGCGCGGCCTCATCATGGGCGTCGCGAACGATCACTCCATCGCCTGGGGCATCGCCAAGACCCTGGCGGCGCATGGTGCGGAACTCGCCTTCACCTATCAGGGCGAGGCGCTCGGCAAACGCGTCGCGCCGCTCGCCCGGTCGCTCGGCTCCGACATCGTGATCCCCTGCGACGTGGAGGACATCGCCTCCGTGGACGCGGTGTTCGAGACCCTTGACCGGACATGGGACGGGCTCGACTTCGTGGTCCACGCCATCGGGTTCTCGGACAAGTCGCAGCTCAAGGGCCCCTATGTGGAGGTCACGACCCGGGAGAACTTCTCCCGCACCATGGTGATCTCCTGCTTCTCGTTCACGGAGATCGCCCAGCGCGCCGCCAAGCGGATGCGCAACGGCGGCTCGCTCCTCACGCTGACCTACGGCGGCTCGACCCGTGTCATGCCGAACTACAACGTGATGGGCGTGGCGAAGGCGGCGCTCGAGGCCTCCATGCGCTACATCGCGTCCGATCTCGGCCCCCAGGGCATCCGCTGCAACGCGATCTCGGCGGGTCCCGTGCGCACGCTGGCCGGCGCCGGCATCTCGGATGCGCGCCTCATGTTCACCTACCAGAAGGCCCACGCCCCCTTGCGCCGCACGGTGACCATCGAGGACATCGGCGGCTCGGCCCTCTACCTGCTGTCGGACCTGTCGAACGGCGTCACGGGCGAGATCCACTACGTGGATTCCGGCTACAACATCATCTCGATGCCGCGCCCCGAGGTCCTGAAGGCCCAGGACGCCGCCGGCGTCACGGGCGAGGAAGACTAGGGTCCGGACTCAACCGTTCGAACGGCGAGGTTCCGGTCACGGCCCGCACCGGAAGGAATCAGCCACGATGAAGTGCCTGCGCATCTACGCCACCCCGGATGGCGAGTCGCATTTCGACGAAGTCGAATTGCCGACGACGAAGAGGCAGGTGCACCCCGATGCCGTGCCGTTCGATGTGACAGCCAGCTATCCGGCGTCCCGCGTCCGCATCACCCACATCCCGGCGGGCATGCGCGAGGTTGCCTGGCATACGGTCCCGGAGCCGGTGCTGACGGTCAGGCTGGATGGTTCGGTTGAATATGAGACGAGCGATGGAGAGGTGCGCCGCGTTGAGGCGGGGAGCTTCGTGTTGGTGGAGGACACCCACGGCAAGGGCCATCTGTCACGCCATTCCCCGGAGGCACAAACCGTCATCTGGATCTCGCTGCCGAACGGCCTCAAATTGCCGCCCGCATAGTCCCCGGCCGGGCGCGCTCTCTGCGCCGCTTTTGCAAATCCTTAACATGCCGTAGCGTAATGGTGCGCTGAACGCCTGCGCTCGGCCACAAAAGTCCGACAACGACGCCAGCCGGGCCTTCGATGGGGGAGACCACGATGGCGCCGTTGATGACGCGCCGCGCGCTCATGCTGGGCAGCGCGGGCATAACCCTGGCCCTGGCGGCGGGACTGAGCCGGCCGGCGGCGGCCCGCGACACCATCTCCCTCGACGACTTCCTCAAGGTCTCGGCCCGTCTCACCGACCAGGACGCGGCCGATCTCGATCCGGACGCCGCCGCCACTATTCTGCAGGGCCTCACCTCGATCGGACGCGGGCCCGGCCTCGTCCTGCTGGCGGAGGACTCCGCCGTCACGGCCGGCACCGTCGCGGACGACATCGTGGCCGCCTGGTACTCGGGCGTCTGCGACACGGACCGGGGCGAAACGCTGGCGACCTTCACGGGCGCCCTGGTCTGGAACGCTCTCGACTACACCAAGCCCTTCGGCTCCTGCGGCGGCGAGACCGGCTACTGGGCCGAAGCGCCGCAGAGCTGAACCGGGGGCCGCACATGACCGACATCCAAGCCGACGTCATCGTGGTCGGGTCCGGCGTCGCCGGCGCGACGCTCGCCGCCAAGGTGGCCGCCGCGGGCCTGAAGGTGGCCATCATCGAGGCCGGCGCGAAGGTCGACCGAGCCGAGGCGACGCAGCGCTACTGGGACGCCCTGATCAAGGTGCCCGAATGCCCCTACCCACCGACGCCGCAGGCGGAGCACCCGATCTCCAACGACCTCGGCTACTGGTACCGGCAGGCGGGGCCGGACAGGTTCAAGAGCACCTACGTGAAGGTGGTGGGCGGCACCACCTGGCACTGGCTCGGCACCAGCCTGCGCCACGTGCCGGCGGATTTCCGCCTGAAGAGCCTCTACGGACGGGGCGTCGACTGGCCGATCACCTATGACGATCTCGAGCCGTTCTACGCCGCGGCCGAGACCGAGATCGGCGTGTCAGGCGATTCCTACGAGCCCCTCGGCTCGCCCCGCTCCACTCCCTACCCGATGCCGGCGATCCCGCAGACCTACCTCGACAAGGCCTTTGCGCGCGCCCTCGAGGGCTCGGAATACCAGGTCCGCGCGACGCCGCAGGGCCGGAACTCGCAGGAGCGGGACGATCGCCCCTCCTGCTGCGGCAATGCGAGCTGCATCCCGGTCTGCCCGGTCGGGGCGAAATACGACGCGAGCGTCCATGTGGACCGCGCCGTGAAGAGCGGCGCGGCCCTGCACGACCGCACCACCGCCACCTTCGTCGAGACCGGCCCGGACGGACGCATCGCGGCGATCCGGGTGAAGCGGCCGGACGGCAGCGAGGGCCGGGCGGTCGGAAAGGTCTTCGTGATCGCCGCGCACGCGGTCGAGACCCCGCGCCTGCTGCTCAACTCCCGTTCCGAGGCGACGCCGCGGGGCGTCGCCAACGGCTCCGACCAGGTCGGGCGCAACCTCATGGACCATCCCACTCAGCTGAGCTGGGCGCTCGCGAACGAGCCGGTCTGGCCCTATCGCGGGCCGCTCTCCACCTCCGGCATCGAGAACCTGCGCGACGGTCCGTTCCGGGCCGAGCGCCCCGCCTTCCGGATCGAGATCGGCAACGACGGCTGGTCCTGGCCCACCAACGCGCCGATCAGCACCGCCGCCGAGCTCGCCCGCACGGGCCTGCGCGGCAAGGCCCTCGACGCAGCCCTGCGCGACCACACCTCGCGGCACGTGCGCGTGGCGTCCCTGGTCGAGCAGCTTCCCGATCCGGAGAACCGCGTCACCCTCGACGCAGCCGAGCGCGACATGTACGGCGTGCCCCTGCCGCGGCTCGCCTTTCGCCTCGACGACTACGCGAAGGCGGGCCTCGCGGCCGCCCGCGCGGCCCACGAGGAGATCTTCCGGCGCCTCGGCACGAGCGGGATCCACCACATGGACGACTTCGCGGGCGCGGGCCACATCATCGGGACCGCCCGCATGGGCGAGGACCCGAAGACCTCCGTGGTCGACCGGGAGCTCCGCAGCCACGAGCACCGCAACCTGTTCATCCTCGGCTCGTCGGTTTTCCCCACCTCCGCGACCGCCAATCCGACCCTGACCATCGCGGCGCTCAGCCTGCGGGCGGTGGAGGCCGTGAAAGCGGCCGCGGCGGGGTGACGGGCGCGGCCGCCTCCCCGTCGGGCGGTTGCTTTTCGAAGGACGTCGTTGACAGCAACAACCGGGAGTGTTTGTGATCTTATAGCGCTTTCAGTCGCTGGTAGCGGGCCCATCATGGCTTCCAGGCATCTCTACATCGAGCGTGTCTTCGATTTCGCCGAACGGTGCCAGGACCTCGCCTGCACCGAGGCCGTGATGGCGGACCTCCAGGCGATCGTCGCCGATCTCGGCTTCTCGTCGTTCATCGTGACGGGCCTGCCCCTGCCCAACCGTCCGCTCGACCCCCTGGTGCTCCTGAGCTCGTGGCCGGAGGGCTGGTTCGAGCGCTATACGTCGCAGGACTACTTCCAGATCGATCCGGTCGGCCAGAACGTCTTCGCCACCACGGCTCCGTTCCGCTGGGGCGATGCGCCCTATCGCAAGGACAAGTCGCTGGCCAGGACCATGATGGGCGAAGCCGTCGAGTTCGGCCTCGTCGACGGGTTCTGCGTCCCGATCTACACGGCGACGGGCTGGCAGTCGGCCTTCAGCTTCGCGAGCGAGGTCCGGCTCGACATCGGCCCGAAGGAACTGGCCGCCGCCCATCTGCTGGCGCTCACGGCTCATGGTCGGCTGCGGACGCTCCTGGGCGAGGAGCCACGCGTCAGGGGACGCCTCACCCCGCGGGAGCGCGAGGTCCTGACCTGGGCGGCCGCCGGAAAGAGCGCCTGGGAAACCTCCACGATCCTCGGCATCTCCGAGGCGACCGTCATCACCCATCTCGACAACATCCGGCGCAAGCTCCACGTCGCGAACACGACCCAGGCCGTCGTGGCGGCGCTTCGATCGGGCGAGCTCCAGCCCTACTAGCGTATCGTGCGTCCGGTTCGCGACCCGACAACGCGGCGCAGCGAGGACGGGGGCGGTTTTCGCGGATGGAAGCCGCTCCGACCTCCCAAGATCTTCGGATACCGGCTCCGACCGGCCTTTGTGATGATGCCTCGTCACAAAAGCGGGGGCGGGACATGGTCGAGGTCCATGTGGTGACGAGGGAGAATGCGTCCCGGTATGGGCAGGCGCTCCACGGTTATTTTCGCTTGCGTCACCTGGTCTATGTCGAGGAGCGCGGCTGGGA
The DNA here is from genome assembly GCA_023426505.1 of Pseudomonadota bacterium. GTDB lineage: Bacteria > Pseudomonadota > Alphaproteobacteria > Rhizobiales > Beijerinckiaceae > Microvirga. Next base: position 2,391 of record JAFAAP010000272.1, on the reverse strand, counting down.
GGATCTCAGGCGGCCGGACGGCCTTGAGCGCGACCAGTTCGACACGGACGCGGCGGTCCACCTGATCGCCATGGAGGGCCAGGAGGTCGTCGGCGGATCGCGCATGATCCGGATGTCGGAGCCGACGCTCCTGAGCGAGGTCTTTCCGCATCTGGTGCAGCGCGGGAAGCTGCCGCGCGATCCGGCCGCGATCGAATGGACCCGCATGTTCGTGGCGCCGGCCCACCGGACCGGCCATCGCGAGCGATCGGTGGCGGGAGCCCTGTTCTGCGCCGTGATGGAATACTGCCACACGATCGGCGCGACCTCCGTCGGCGGCGTCATGGAAACCTTCTGGCTGCCGCGCTGGCAGCGCTTCGGATGGACCACGCGGATGCTCGGCCTGCCGGAGAACATCGCCGGCTGCATGACGCTCGCGGCCTTCATGGACGTGGACCGCAAGGCCCTGGACGGCGTTCGCGCCGCCACCGGCTGGCCGGACTCCGTCCTGTCCTGGCGCCAGGCCCCCGAGGACGAGCCCGCCCTGACGCTTTTGGCCAGCTGATCCGTGAGTTCGAGAGACAGCCATGATGATGACGACGACGAATTCCGAGAGGGACCACGGCCGCTTCGAGGGAGGGCTGACGCGCGAGGAGCGGATGACGCTTTCGCTTCTGCGGATCGTGACCGATCTCGCGACGGTCAGGAAGGACGTCAACCGTGACGATTTCGAGCGCCTGCCGTCCCTGTCTTCGCTCCTGGAGGCTGCCGACCGGCTGATCGCCGAGCTGGGATTCGACGACGAATAGCCCGTTCAGGCCTCCTGCTCGCATGCCGACCGGGCCAGCATGAGGATGGCCTGGCGCATCGACTTGCTCTTGAGCCGGTCGAACAGGGACAGGAGCTCCAGGCTATCCTTGTCGAGCGGCGTGACGCCGGTCGGCAGACCGGTTCCGTCGACCGTTGGCAGGAAATACGTGGGGTTGACCCCGAGCGTCTGGGCGATCTGATTCAGGCGTCCCACGCTGATCCGGTTGGTGCCCTTCTCGTATTTCTGGACCTGCTGGAACGTGATCCCCAGGGCGTCGCCGAGCTTCGTCTGGCTCATGCCGATCTGGGTCCGCCGCAGGCGGATTCGGGTCCCGATCTCCTTGTCGATCAGGTTCGTCGCCTTCTTTGACAATGGGTCCCCCGGAGACTGGTCTTTGACAGGTGTCGGCACTCTAACGAAATGGACCACGAGGTCTAACGGTTATTTTGAACGAGAGCCCAGCAAGGCCCGCCGCCAGCGGCGGCCCGCGCCCGACCACTGCCAGACCACTGGCCTGACCGGGCCGACATCAGGGATCCCGATTCGGACAGTCGCCCTTTGACGAACAGGATGGTCACGAAGGCGCGAGAGCACTGTGCGCGACCTTGCTATTGCCACGGTTGGACGGCACCACGGGCGGCCCCTCACGTGAGTCGCCTGCTTCATGATCATCTCCCGTCGCACTCTCCTCGCCGGTCTTGCCCTGTCAGGCGCCGGCGCCCCCGCCTTCGCGCAATCCGCTCCCGAGCCGCAGCGGGTGCCGATCGAGCTCGTGGAGGATACGCTCGACCTGCCCTCCGCCGTGCGCCTTGGGGACCAGCACGGCGACGTGATCATGGTGGAGTATTTCGACTACAACTGCCCTTGGTGCAAACGGTCGGCGAAGGACCTGCCGGCCCTGCTGAAGGCGGAGCCGGACCTCTCCTACGTGCTGGTGAACTTCGCCGTTCTCGGGGTCCCTTCAGTCGAGGCGACCCGCGCGGCGCTCGCCTACCTCCAGGTTTACGGACCGGACCGTTACCTGCCGCTGCACCTCGCCCTGTTCGGCCTGCCCGGCACCGTCAACGGCGAACGCGCCATCGCGGCGGCCGAGAAGCTCGGCGCCGACCGGGCGAAGCTGGTGGCGGCCGCCGATACGGACCAGACGACCCAGTGGATGAAGGCCTCCTTCACCCTCGGCAATTCGCTGGGTCTCGTCGCCACCCCGTCCTTTCTGATCGGCATGGAGGCTTATGTGGGCGGCATGACCCTGGCGCAGAAGCGCGAGGCGATCGCGAAGGCGCGGGCGGGATAGGTTTCGACCGGGCAACGGAACGCGACCGGTGCCATCCCTTCGTCCCCTTGGACATCCGCCCTGAGACCGGCTAAGCGCGACGGGGCATGTCGCTTCTCCGCTCCTCCCTCCTGGTCGGCCTCGGGGCCGCCGCGTCGCGGGTCCTAGGGTTCGTCCGGGACATCCTGTTCGCGCAGGTGCTCGGGGCGGGGCCGGTGGCGGATGCGTTCCTGGCGGCCTTCCGGCTGCCCAACCTCGTGCGCCGCATCACCGGCGAGGGCGGGCTCAACCCGGCCCTTGTGCCCACCTTGAGCCGCCACCCCCCGGC
>JAFAAP010000200.1 GCA_023426505.1 Pseudomonadota bacterium | reverse complement strand
CCCTTACCGGCGGTGCGGGCAGTGACACGTTCATGCTGGGCACCCCCGACGCCGCCAACCCTGACCGGATTGCCGACTTCGTGCTTTCTGAAGATTGGATCGGGATCACCGCCGCCGATTACGGCTTGCGTCCGGGTCGGGGTATCCTCGGCGACGGAACACTCGACCCGAGCTACTTTACCAAGGTGAGCGTGTGGGGTGTCAATCAGGGGACTGCAACTGGCCATGGCCAGTTTGTATTCAATACGAATTCGCTCGCGCTGATGTGGGATGGAGACGGTGCGGGGATGGCCTATTCAGGCGTTGCAATCGCGACCCTGCCTGTCGACCCTTGGCCGTCGTACCCATCAGACCCGAAGATCCGCATCAAAGTCATAGGCTCCGCCGTCAATCACGATCCGGTGGTGGAATCCATTAATCTCACCATTGATAGAGCAGCTGCTCTAAGGGTAGGCTCCCCGGCTATTGCCATCGGTGCGACGGATGCAGACTACGATGTTTTTACATACGGCCTAGCGACCAGTGCACGTTTCGGATCCGTCAGCTTCGATACAGCAGCCGGGACTTTCGTGTACAAGTTGACGGATCCTACGGCCTCGACCGACACGTTCACCATAAAAGTCAATGACGGTTACGGCGGGGCCGCTCAACAATCTGTCACCTTGAACTTCCACGATTTCGAAGTATTGCCACCGGACACCCTTAACATTCCCAACCAGGTCAATATCATCGATACATCATTTACAAACAGCAACATTGGTGCGCCTGATCCGGCCGGTATCGTCTATATCCCTGAACTCGCCAGTTTATTTGTGTCGGATTCAGAAGTCGACGAATTCGACTATGATCCATTTACACATTACTCCAGTAGTGCCGTTGATCCCAACCTATACAAGCTAGGCCTCAGCGGCAACTCCCTCGCAAAGTTTGACCTTTCAGGCTATACAAAAGAGCCGACTGGATTAGCTTACAACCCGATCGACAAGAAGCTGTATATCTCCGACGACGACTTATACAAAGTCTTCTGGGTCGACCCAGCGAATCCACAAATCGTCTTGGGATCCTTCTCGACAAAGCCAGCCGGCGGCTCTGATCCGGAGGACATCGCGATCAATCCCAAAAACGGGAACGTGTTCATCGCGAATGGTACGCCATCGCATACGATCGTAGAGGTCACGACGGCCGGAAAGCTGGTGTCAAAGACCACGATCCCCGATGAAGTCGAAGACATGGAAGCTCTTGCCTACGACCCGCTTCACGACGTCTTCTTTGTAGGTGGCGGCTTCAGTGACCAGATCTATATCTTCAATCGGTCAGGAGAGAAGAAGGGTCAGATCGATCTCTCGCCTTACCGAGGCCACACACGCGTGCACGTGAAAGACATGGCGTTCGGGCCGAAATCGACCGATCCGACCAAGGTTAGCCTTTATGTGGTGGACTACGGTAACACGCACAACGAGGCGTCGGCCGACGACGGGCGAATTCTCGAAGTCAGCCTTGGCGCGGGATGGGATAATATCCCGTTGAACAAGCTGCTCTACGGATGGGACCTTGGGGTTTAGCCTTACAGATCCTGCTGGTCCCACCGCCATTTCGCCCGGGCCTCGGCCTCTATCGCCTGGCTGGTCTTGAGCTCCGACTGATGGGCCCCGGCGAGCCTCGCGGTCGGTGGTGCCGATGAGGCCTCGATTGCGCACCAGGCAGATCGTGCCGAACAGATCCTGCTCGATCATGAGGCTGTAGAAGCGCCGGACGCCTTGCTCCGGGTCGAGCCGGTGCAGGATGAGATGGTCCTGGATCGGCGAGCGCAACTCGTCAGGCATCCGGACTTCGACCTCGGCGCTGCCCCAGCCGCTTCACGGCCTCGGCACTCACCGCGCAGCTGTGATGCCTCCTCGGCCTAAAGGCCGAGGCTTCCTAGTCCCTTCAGAACAGGTCGAACCTACGCTAACCCCTTGTGAAATCTGATTATTCTCAAGTCGGGATAATCAGCGTGGGAACGAACGTGGGAGACAGCTGCGGCGGCTGTGCCCATTCCGATAGCAAACCGAAACCACACCAAATCAATTCGTAGGGTGGGTCCAGGACTCGGCGGATCCTGAAACGAACCATCGAATCTATGATCGCTCGCGCAGCAGTACATAGTTACCGTCCGAGCGCTGAAGCTTGCCTTCTACTAAGAGAGCCGACACTACCTACCTTCCGCCACTTTATATCACTCACTTCACTCGGCCGCGACAGCATTGACCCATACGTCCTTTGCTCGCGCAAGCCACTGCCGGCGATGCTCTAGGCCGATGAGGCCCCCATTCACCTTCTTGGTGACGGTTTCCAGATCGTCGCGGTCTGCCGCATCATTGCACTTTGCCGCACGCCAGAAGGCTGTCGCCAATCGGAAGCCCTCGACTGGATCCGCAGCCAGATCCGGGTTGTCGACTAGGTTGATGCCTACTGCTTCGCCAAAACGACGATAGTTGTCGCGACCGGTGAGCTGCATGAAGCCGCGCCCCCGAAAGCGCCAACCATCCCCGGATGCCTCTGGCCCGTTGCCGATGATCCCGGCATACGCCTTGTTGGCAATCGCCTCAGGACCCGCGCCCGCATACCGTTCAGCAATCTCATCCGACGAGAATTTGCCAGGCCAGACCTCGCGCAGGCGTTTCGCGCTGTAGTGAAGATCCTCGACTAGGGCACGGAACCCGCCTGTTTCGTTCGCAATTTGAGCGAAAAAGTGTGCGATCCGGAGGGGAGTGCTTATGTCCGCTGCCACAAGCGCCTCGTTCAGAATGGGCTCAATCGGTCCAATCACCTCGTCCCGCGCGTGGGCCGCGAAGCGCCTGATCTGGTCGAGGGTGACACCCGGCCCGGGAGCCCGGAAGGCACGCGGTTTGAGCGGCCATGAGGCTGCGCTCGAACGCGCCTGCGCGAGCCATGCATCGTAGGCGGCTATGAGTTCCTCTGCATCACTTGGGGACAGCCCACCCTGGACGAGTGCTTGGACCAGAGCCTCTCGAGGGGACCGGGCCAGCGCAGAAAACGCTCTTGTCGGCCGACGGCCTCCATAAAAGGAAAGAGCTCCCGCCCCTGCAGCCCAATGGACGACCTGGAACCTAAGCGGCATGCCGGGAGTCGCAGCCTCCCGCTCGAACTTTGGAATAAAGGTAGCGAAGCTCTCGGTGTAGGCAGACCCATCGCCGGGGTCAACGATATCGAGCATCGTGCCGCCTGCCGAGCCGTCACCGTGAATGCCAGTGACGATTCGTGCGTGGATCGCCCATCCGCTCGGGCCGCTGCCCTCGTCCGTCGTGACCCAGATCGGACCGAAATCTCGAATCAACCCTGCCCAGCCCTCGATCGAAGGATTCATGGGAGGCACAGCGACGAGCCCGGCCTGTTGCAAGAACTGAACCTTGTCGGTGCTCGACAAACCTTCGTTGTTGTTGAACTTGTCCACCCAGGCTTGGCCTACGCTCGAGAGCGCATCTGGGATGCTCATGGACTGGTTGTTCCGCCACGACACCATCATGGTGAACACCGTGGCCCAACAGGTCATGCCGCTGGGCTGACGCAGGGGAGGCACCAAGCCCTGGATACGTGCGTTGACCGCCTCGAACGCACGCGGCCGACTCATCGTTTGCGGTGCTTGGGCTCGTGCGCCTGCGGGCCAGTGGAAGATCGGCAGGGTAATATTAGTGCCAATCGGGAAGAGGCGGGCTGCGTCCTCGTACTCGCGGACGTGGTCCCGGAAGCTGCGCTCGATCACCTGTGGCCCCGAGGGATCGATGAGAGTAAGGCGGGTGCCGTCCGGAGTACCGTCGCCCCGGATCCCTGTGATGACCCGGACATGCGTCCACTTGCCGGTATGCCCCGAGAGGCGGAGCACAATCATCAGGGGGCCATACTGGCGCAGCAGATTCGCCATGCCGTCGATGGACGGATTCATGGGCAGCATGACCAAACCTGTGTCCGCACAGAAATCCGCGGCCTCGTCCGCGCCGAGGCCCTGGACTTCGATGCTCGGCGACTGTGTCTTCTGCTGCCAGCGCAGTCCTGCAACGGCGGCGGCCTGATCGAAGGTGATTGCAGCATTGCGCTGCTTCCAGCCGAGCAGCATCGCAAAACCTGCCGCCCAACATGTGGCTGGATTCGGCTGGGCTATGGCGGGCATGGGCTCGGGAACGGCGTACTCGAGTGCCTCGAGGGCGCGCCCGTAGCGCCTTGGAGAGGTTGGATAACGTCCGCGCCCGCCCCTCCAGCTCTGGGCTGTGGCACCGTTTGGCACGAGCGTTGCCGGGCGGGGAGGCGGAGGCAAAGATTGCTTTGGTCGAGCGGATTGTCCACCGGCCCGGCGCCGAAGCGCCGAAAGCTCGCGATCAAGATCGAAAATGCTCTTAGCCATTGGATGTCTCCGGGCTCGAGGGAGAAGCAGCCGACATCGGCACAGCGCCTGCTGGGAGAGGCACGGCAGCGACCATCGGCGGGGCCGAGAAGATTGGGGCAGGTTGTGCGACGAACAGCGTGGGATGAGATCCCGGCGGCAGGGATGAGAAGTGAGCTGCGTAAGTGGGGGGAACGACATAGCCAGGGTGTGGCGCCCAGGCGGCCTGTGTCGCGAAGACCGGGACGCCCGGCACGTCAAAGGTGCTGGCCGCTATGCTGGCAGCTTGGAGCGGTGCCGAAGTCGATGCAGGGCATGCCGGAGCGACCGAGACAGGGACGCTCCCGCTATGGGCTTGAGCAGTCGGGACTGAGTATAACACTGGCGGAGTGACCTGCGCTGGGCGTACTGGCACCGTGGTTGCCAGGGAATCCGCTGCGGCAGGAGGCCGGCTGTAGGCGCGGGCTTTCTCGCCAGGGTGGGTGGGGTCAGTGGCCGGGGTAGCAAGAAGGGCTGAGAGCTCGGCGGCAAGTTCGTCGTCTGCGAGTTCGGCTGCGGACAAGCCGCTCGAAACCCCTCGCGCCCTTCGGCGCTCCTGCCGACTTCCCGTGAGTTCGTCGAAATCAATTCCCGCCTCGATGGCATCGAACTCTCGATCCATGTTGATGCGGCCAAGGTTGAAGGTCGTCGGCTGGCGCATCGCTAAGCCCATACGGTCGAACACCGAGTGGGCATCCTCTGTTGGTTGCGGCGGTGGGTTGGGCGCCCCTGAGTGCTGCGGCCGTTCCGCTGCCGTCATCGAAAGCGGTTCCTGGCTGGCAACCTGACCAAGCATCTCGAGGAGCGCTTGGTTGATCTCATCATCGTTGAGCTCCGACGCCTGCGCGAGAGGACCTCCGTCCCCGCCGCTGGGGTACAGCGCGTCAGGCTTGGAACTATCGTCTTTCGGCAAGAGGATCGGAATGTCCTCCAGGATCGGAACGGGCGCAGTCGGGAGATGGCGGTCCATGTCTGCGGTAAAGGAAAGAGCCCGCCCCGGCTTGGGCGCCAAGGCCAAGGAGGCTGGAACGTCCTCGGGAGAAGGCCACGACAACGTCGAGGGCTCTTCGGTCGGGAGGTCCCACGCGAGCCCGCTACCTGCTGCTTCGAAGGAGTTGGAACGAGCCCGCTCGGGCGCCGCTCCCAGCGCACGCACGGGCACGCCCGCATCGAAGGTTTGACCATAGGCGCGGCCTGAATGAGTCCGCGCGGTTGGACCGCGGGGTGGGCGGCCGATATCGTAGATGCGATTGCGCCTTCCAGGGTGAGATCTCATACTGGATCCTCCTTGAGGGAGGCGCCCCCGAGTTGCAGCGTCATCACCGAATAAGGATCAAGAGCGACCTTGAGGTCATTTTCCCCTCGCGCGAGCTGGCCGGGCTGCAGGCGGATCTCAAGGCGTTTCGGGCCTGCCACCTCAACGGTTACCGGCTCCCCGTTCAGAACGGCCACGGGAAACCCCGGATGCGCCTCGCCGAGCGCCAAGTTGTCTCCGGACAGCGCCAGCACCACGGCGTCCCCTTCGCGGCGTGCGCCGAGACTCTTCACCGTCGGGGCGTACTTGCGGCGGCGCGCCTTTGCGATCATATCGGCTAGGCGGTCGTAGCTGACGCTTTTTCCGGTGCCGGTCTTGTCGGCCACCACGGTCGAGACATCGATGCGCCTCTCGCCGATGCGCTCGAGATCGCGGGCGGAGCTGACGCCGATTCGTTCTAGGGAGCGCTTCACGTCCTCGTCGAGATCCTCGACCGCTGCAATCGGGACATCATCGGCCGAGACAGGCTCGTTCGCGGTCTCGCGGATCTGACGGTCCGAGATGGAGCCGAGCTGGAATGAGATCTTCGAGGCTCCATGCTCACCGGGCCGGGCCACGTTGAAGCGCAGGCGCCCATCCTCGAAGTTCGGGAAGACATAAAGATCAACAGCCAGATCCCGGACCATGTAGGTCAGGCGGCGCGTGACTCCCTTGATGGCGAGGGTGTCCTGCGCTTTGTCGAGCTCAAGGATCAGCGAGTCCAGGAACGACTCAAGCCGCCATTCGTCGCCTGTGCGGTCAGGTTTCATTCCTGGCATCGGCCGCCTCCTCCAGGACCACTGTGACCGAGATACGGTGCCAGACCGGCAGGATGGTCGTTGCGGTGCGTTGCGTTGGCGGGCCGGCGCGGAGTTGAAGTTCGCCCTCACGCCGGAGCATATCCAGCTCGAACGGAAGCGTCGCCGAGATACTCTCGATCGTCAGCTCCCCCTCCCCCTCGACGGCGGCCTCCGCGATCGCGCTCACGAACGCGGAGAGTGACGGCAGGAGGTCTTCCTCGAAAGGATGGATCTCATCCCTCATCTCACGCCCTCCGACTGCGTGGCGTCTTCTTGCGCTCGAGGGTGACAGGATAGAAGGCAACTTTCTCGTGAGCGATCACTTGGCCCCCGTCGATCGTCTCCGGCAGCTCCGGCGGCGCGGGACCAGAGGAAGCCGAGCCCTGAGGCAGGTTCTCAGGCATTGCGCTGAATCCCGAAGAGCGGACGGAGCGGCGGAGGAGAGGGCGAGGATGTTGGAAGGAGGTCATCGGGCACATGTCCCTACAAGGTGAAGCAGGGCTGGAATCGGAACAGTCACTGCCTTTTCGCCGAGCTTTGTCACATGACCGTTGCCGTTGATCGCCTCCACTGTGGCAAGCATCACCGTCGCCAGGCGCATAGCTGGGAAAGCCCATATCGCCACCGCCTCGCCCTCTTGGCCCCGCAGGGAGATGGGATGGCGGGCGCCCAGCGAGAGACGTTCTCTGAACTCCGGATGATCCAGCGCAGATAGCTCCTCGGCTTCGAGGGGCCGCCGCTCCGGCGCGAGGGCCGAGAGGAGCTGGTTGAGTGCCGTGGAAGACAGCTCCATGCCGGACTTGAGCCGCCCTCCCACGGTATGAAGCGAGCCTTCTTTGGGAGCGAAGCGTGTCTCCGTATCCAATCTGGCGTTTTCCACACGGCCCACGGGGGCTGGGGCAACGAGATAGCTTACCTCGACGGCATAACGCTTCGCATCGCGAGAGAGCCGTCCCGTCCATACCCGATGCCAGTACTCTCGGAATCTAACCGGATCGGAGAGGTCGATCACGGGTCCGGTATCGTCTACTCGGTCGAAGACCGCCCCGCCGATTAGATCGAGGCGCGAGGTGATTAAGGTGCCGCGCTTCTCGCCCCTAGCCGACTTCCAGACAAGTGCAACGGAGACGAGATAAGTCTTGTCCCGCTGCAGACGTGCCGCCTCGTCGATGCTGATTTCGGGAACAACGGGAAGCGAACCACTCGCCGTAACGGGCGGCACGGAGAAACGCTTTTCGATCACCACGTCCAGCGTGTCATGGTTCTTTATCTGTAACTGCACGACCGCAGGATGGAGCGTCGGGGGCGCACCGGACTTGAGGCGTGGAAGCTCCACCGAAACCGGGAAGCGCAATGGACGGCCTGCGGCGAACAGCACCCGCGTTTGTCCGTTCAGGCTGAGTCCGGTCAGCCCCTCGAAGGCAAGGCGCACGCGCTCGACGCGCTTGAAATCAAGGCCGGGCCGGCGACCGGAGAGTGACAGGCTCATGTTCATGAGAAGCTGGTCGAGGCCAGGATCGTCGACGCCGGGATTGAGCTGGCGCAGATGGTCCAATTGGGCTTGGTCCGCCTGGATGCCGATGCGGGCGGCGTCGAGCAGACCATTGATGACCGTCTGAGCGGATCGGCTCGGAGCGTCGAGAAGAGCTTGAACCGTCTGCGGATTCAACACCTGCTGCAGAAGCGGCATCAGCATAGGGGCGAGCGCCAGAAGGGGAAGCGCCTGAGCGGTTGCGTATGGACCGGGCGAGCTCATACCGAAGCCCCGCGTCTGCGCGTGCCGCCAGCGCGCGCTGAGGCTCATCCCCTGCGCGCGCGCTGGCGAGGGGGGCGCGGGCGCCGTCGGAGCTTGGACGTGGCCATCTCCGCGAGCAGACGCTTGACTGTTCGCGATAGCGGCAATGAGTTCGGTGAGCTGGCGCAATGTCTCAGGGCTGGTCACCGCCCGCCCGACCGTGCTGGCATCATTCGGGGCGAACGCCGGGCCGATGTTCCGCAGGAGGGCACTCACAGGCTGCAGTAGCCCTGGCAAGAGAGCCAAAAGGTTGTCGAGGAACATGGCATGGGACACCCGCCGCACCCGGTAATCCATCGGCCGCGACAAGACTCGACCGGAGCCGGCGGACAGTGCGCCGAATGGGTGCTCCCGGTTCGGTCCAAGCCGACTTGCAGCCGCGGCTTTGTCGGCACGCAGGTCACCCCAACCAAGGGGATCATGCCCGTTCGGAAGTGGACGGGCGCTCTCGACAATCCGGGAGACGGCAGGGCCATCCAGGTTGTCGGTGCGATAGCTCATCATCTGCACGAACCGGGCCTCCCTGGTGAAGACCTCTTCGGGGATCGAGAAGCGCCCACGACCCAATGACCTCTCCGGCAGCGGCCCTCCCAGCTCAGAAACCCAGACAGGTTCGGCCAGGAGCTCGATGCCATGTCGCTGCCGGCGCTCCTCGTTGCCAACCGCGAAGCGGTAGAAGCGGTTGCGGCCGATCTCGAACCGGAAGCTGCGCCCCCCCGGCTCGCCGCTGTCTTCGAATGAGAGGAGTGCGAGCGCCATAGTCTCACCTCGTGACTCCTCCCGCCGGTGGGCCGCTCACCGGCGCCGGCGTGCCCGGCGCCCCTCCGCTCTGGCCTGGACCGCCTGCTCCGCCGGTGCCAGGACCATACATCGTCGCAAAGTTGTCCAGCTTGAAGTAATCCGACTTGAAGGTGATATCGACGGACCCCATCACCTTGGCTTGCAGATCGGTGCTCGACGTGCTGCTGGCTGTCGACACACTGATCTTGGTCTTGCGGTTAGAGGTGGTGTAACCACCCTTCGGGCCGCCGATAATCGAGCCGAGGAGCCCGCCGCCCGCCGCAATCGACCCGCTGCTCGATGCGGCCTCTTTGATTGCGGCCTTGTCGGCTTTGTTGATCTTCTCAGAGGCCTTTATATCGAAGACCACCGATGCCTTTACGTTGCCCTTCTCGACCACGAGGCGTGTGATCCCCATGAGGATGGTTTCCCGCAACAGCGCTCTCTGCTCGCGCGCCATCGCGATCTTGGCGTCCATAATCTTGGCCTTGACTTGGTTGTCGCCCAAATCGACGGGCTCACCGCTCTCCCGGCTCGTCAGCACGGGCTTGGGGCTGCCGTCAGGATTGGTTTCCGTATCGGAGAGGTCTATATTGAATTCGTCGGAGTTGTTCTCGGCGAGATATCCGAACGCTGCCGCATCATCAATGGCATTGACGAACTTGGATATGGACTCGGTCGCTGTCTTGAGGAGCTTCTGGTAGGCCTCCATCTGCTGGAGCGTCACCTGAAGGTTGGCGTCGAATACCCCTTTCAGAAGATCTTTAACGAAGCCTGGAAAATCGACATTGTCGATGAAGTCGCCGGCTAGATCCCCCGCTTGCTCGATCCGCTGGTTCTTGTGCCTCTCATCATTGATCAGATCGCCCGCGGTCTCAAAAGCCAATGGCCTTGGAGATCGGCCAGTGGAATGGGCTTCAGCCAGGTTGCGGTAATTTTGGGCGTAGACCCTCCGAAACATCTCGCGTTGATCTTCCGGACCGAGCGTTCGAAAGGCCGGGTTATTGAGAGTGTCCCGGGTCTGCGCTCGCGCCAAGTCCCGCAGCGTGGTGGTCTCGTACATGGATCACGGCTCCTTGTTTGTTCAGTCGCTGCCGGGGTTCAGAAGTCGTCGAATTCGTCCTGATCTGCCTCGCTAACTCCGTTGAATTCGTCATCCTCATCCCCGTCCTCGGCTGGCGGCGCGGCTCCCATCTGACCGTCAACGACAGACGAATTGATGATGTAGGACTCTGCCGAATCGATAAGCTCGTTAAGCTGCTCGGGCGTGAAGGTCGCCTCGTCGAAGGCGGCCACGAGCTTGAAGATCCTGTTGCCGTCCACTGCGACGCGGACGAGGGGTCCGATCGGGTTCGAGCGGTTGAACTCGCGTTTCGATAGTTCCTCGATGACCCGCCACATGTTGCGCCGGCGCGGTCCGCCGAAGTGAGCCACGATGTCGGGATCGCGAAGGATGTCGAACGCGCGCTGAAGCTGCGCATACAGCTCCCGCGTCTGCATGAACGCCATCCCGGTGCAGTACTCCGTCAGATTGTACTGCAGCTCACGCACGGCCTGATAGATCGGCTGTGCAGAGACAGGCGATCCTTCCCGTCGTCCGATCTCGACTTGCTCCGACTTGTCGATGTAACGGGCGATCTCTGTCATCAGGCCCGACCACAGGTGCGGAAAGGGCTCGTTGACCACCATCCGCGGGAGCACCTTGACGCCGCCCTTGTTGAGGACACGGCGATACAGCATGCCGCGCTCGGCTGCGTCGGACCGGTCGTCGATTTCCTTCCAGTAGCGATAGAGCTTGCCTGCTGCTTGGCCATCTGCCACGTCGATCGTGCCTGCGGCCCAGTTGAGCACGAGGGCTTCGGCGATTTGGAACACGCCCATGCGCTCCCCGATCTCGTAGATGTAGTCGATAGCGCCGGCGGCCCGGACCGACTCCGGCGAGACACCCTGATCTTCGATTGTTTCGAAGGTTTCGACAGTGAAATCCCAAGAGCCGGTTTCGTCGATGCTTTGGCCATTGCGGGCTTGGACCAGCGGATCGATCCCGCCAGATTCAGCCTTCAGCGCCGTGTCATAGGCCGCGAAAAGGATCTCGTCGTAGCCTCCGCTGTTAAAAACTTTGTCCTTGTCGAGTTTGGCGCCTCGGCTGTGCAGAAAACGCCACATGCGCCTTTGCAAGGCGTCCTTGTCTTGAACAATATTGTCCGGATCGACTTCGCGGCGGTCCAGGTAGTCCTTGACCCGTTGCGGGATATTGCCGAGGGAATTCACGTCCGCAAGGGATGCCTTGAGGGATTGGCTGAATCCGTGTTCGGTGAAGTCGATGAGAGGCATGGGTATCTCCCGATACGGAATCTGTTAGAGGCCGCCGCGCAACCGCGCGACGAGCACCGCGTGATTCATACTCTGCGGAGGTGCGTCGAGCCCCATCTCGCCGGCGGACTGCTCGGCAAGTATTTCGGCGAACTTGTCGAGTGGGCCTCCGGAGCGCTCCAAGTCCGCCAGTACGGACTGTGCGATGCCCGACGTATCCCTCGCTCGCGTCGGAGCCAAGGTGCCTCCTGGGTCGGCAAGACGATTGAACAGGATCTCATGGTAGACGCGGGCAAGCACTTCGCGCCGCATGTCCGGAAGCCTTTGACGGTTCACACGGCGCGTGATCGCCTCTACCTCGGATCCAATGCCTGCCTTTACACAGGCGTCACGCACGGCATTTCTGTCTCTGGACTTGCTGAATTCGTTACCCAGCTTTTCGAGAGCGATGCGAACCGGTCGGGCGAGCTTGAGATCGCGGGTTGTTATGGTCAGGAAGTCGTGCGGCACCGTTCCAGGGCGGCCTGAGATGATGCGGATCACCTCGGTGTCGAAAGGAGCTGCTCCAGCATTGAGAACGTCTCGAAATGCTGCTCGTGCAGCATCCCGAGCCTTGATGGCTTGCTTGCTTGCCTCCACAGCCAAGTCATAATCACTCTGCAGGCGCGCAAGCCTTCCTTGGGCAGCCGCAATGTCCTTATGAGCCTGGGACAGCTCTTTGTCGGCTGTCTTCACGGTCTCCTTGGCATCAGAGAACCGGGCCTTGAGCTGTATCACATCACAGCTCTTGGATGCAGCATCCCTGGCTATGTTCTGCAACGTAATGACGGGATCCTTAAGAGCATTCAATGCCTCGTCCACGCTGGCTGCTCCCCTCACAGCCTCGAACAATCCGGCGTACGATTTCTTGAGTTCATCGTCGACCTGCTTGTGCGCTTTCAGTTTATCCTTGATCTTGTTCTCGCTCACTCGGGCGTTATTTTCTGCGTCGTCGCGCGTAGCCTCAAGCCGCGATGCATTTTTTTCGAGAGTCTTGATTTTGATAACCATCAAGTCGAGCTTGGCCTTCGCGCTCATTTCCCTCGCTGTGGCTTCCGCGTATTCGTCGTCGGCTTTCTTCACCTGATCCAGAAGGGATTGGTAGTTCTGAGCCATGCTTGGGACTCCTCTACTGGGTCAGCTCCGCCCCTAGGCGCAGCGCATCGGGAACATTGAGGCGGCCGAAGCCGGCCTTGCGGTCGCGCATCCGCTGGTCCACCCGGTCTGCAGTTTGAACCAGTATCTGTTTGATTTCTCGAGGCTTGAGCCGACCGCCCCGCCGATGGGCTATCGACTGCAGCAGCGCCGCCGCTCCCGCAACAAAGGGCGCGGCGTGAGAGGTGCCGGTAGCCCGAGCGTAAGACCCTCCAAGATAAGTCGATAGGATCTCCTCGCCCGGCGCGATAAGGCTGACCTGCGGGCCATAAGTCGAAAATCCGGAGACCTTACCATCCGGGTCCATGGCGCCAGCCGTGATCACGCTGCGCAAGGCGCCGGGATAGTAAAGGGCCTCGCTGCCGTCGTTGCCGGCTGCAGCGACAACCGTCACGCCCTTGCGGTCGGCATAGTCGATCACCTCCTGGTGCGGCAAGCCCCCACCCTCGCGGCGCACGCCGAGGCTCATGTTGATCACGTCGGCGCCCTGGTCGACCGCATACTTCACGCCGGCGTTGATGTTCTCGATCAGGCCCGCTCCAACGGTTTCTCCACCTCGCCTGAGCGCTCCCAACACCCGCACCGGCAATATGCGGCAGGCCGGCGCCACTCCGACCGGCATTCCTCTGCCTTGTGCGGCAATGATCCCCGTCACATGAGTGCCGTGCCCGACCTCGTCGGAGGCGTTTTCATCGGCTCCCACGAAGTCCCCGAGAAACTCGGAAGCGCCATCGATAATATCCACGAAGTCGGCCCCCGTCTGGATGCGTGCCCGGTACTCGGGGTGATCGAGGGCTGCTCCCGTATCAAGCACCGCAACGAGCACCCCCTCATCCCCGCGCGTGATCCTGTGGGCCTCCGGCAGATAGATTGCTTGGCGCGCACGATCGGCGTCTGTCCGCCCCAGCGCGGCAGGGCGAACGTGCGGAATAGGCGCAACCCCGACCTCGCCGACACGCACGGATTCGATCTCAGGCAGAAGCTGAACCTGCTCGACGAGGCTGCGCGGGATCTGCCGGTCCTGCTGGAGGATGATTCGATAGACGCGATCCAGTCCAGCCGCGAACTCTTCGGGCGACCATGCCCCGCGGCCTGGAAAGTATTCGCGCGCGATCCAAACGGGCAGACTGAAGCGACGGAAGAGCGCGGCCAGCGCCGGCGTGAGGTCCGCGCTCGCGCCGACTTTGTTGCGCAGGATCTCGGTCCAGTGCGGCCGGTCGGGCTGATCGGCGCCCAACGACAGGGTCACGATCAGATGCGGCTTCATGCCAGCTCACTCCTCTTCCCGCGTGTTGCCGAGTCCTGGAAAACGGGCGCCGGCTACCTCGTCCAGGATGCGCGCGAGCTTGTTGCCGTCATCGAAATAGCGAGTATTCGCACCACTCAGTTCGGCGACATACCCGCGCCACAAGCTCTTCGAGCCAGCCCCCTCCCCGACCTGAGGCCAGATCCGCAGGTGGAAGCTGTGGGCCCGCGGCCGGATCTCCGAGCGGACGGGCTCATCGTCGAACGTTTGGGGGGCTGCGGCGTCGCGACTATTCCGGGGCTGTCTCATCAATCGGTTCCGTCGGCTGCTCACGACCACAGCATCGGTCGTCTGATACCGTACGGGAGTCCCGTCACGGGGCAATCACCGGGGTGTCACCGGACTGTCACCAGGGTTCAGCCCACGCCAAAAACGTGAGAAATTCTCCGGAAGGCCAGAACTATGAAGCTTGGCCTTTATAGAGTGCGCGCGGCAGGCAACTGCAACCTGGGCGTCGTTGCTCAGGGTGTACAGCCGCCACGTGTCAGGATGTGGAAGGTGGGTTCGTCCTGAGTGCACGCTCAATTAGTGCGAGCGCCTCGGCAAGACGGTCATCCGATCGGCGCAAGGCCCGGCGCACCCAGCGTACGTTGTCATCAGCCGCGCCGAGACTTGCGGCGATGAGAGCGCCCCGGGCGGGTGGCCGTACGGCGTCACGCTCCACGATTGAATGGAAGAGCGCCTGAGTTTCGGGCATGGGCGTCACGCCGAGTTCGGATCCGAGCTCTCCTTGGCAGACCCGATACTGTTCGATCGCTTTGCCGCGATTGCCTGTGGCCACATAAGCCCGCATGAGTAGACGATGCACGTCTTCGCGCAAGGGCTCGATAGCGCACAGCCGCCTGCCATAGACGATGGCCCGTATGAAGTTCTCGGCATGGCAGTAAGCCGCCGTGAGTTGGTACAGGGCATCGCAGTACAGGGTTCGAAGCCGTTGGCGCTCGAGAAATGCCCAATCCTCCTCGACGCGAGGCAAGAAGTCACCATTGTAAGTCGCAACAGCCTTCGCCAACCGATGGCAGGCCGCGGGTCCAAGCTGCTCGGGAGCGATGTTCTGCCAAGCGGCGGCTCGGGCTTCGAATGCTGCAATGTCGATCCAGATCAGGTTTGATGGATTGAGGCCAATTTCGTCGGGTCCGGAGTTGCGTACCAGATCATGATCGAGACCAGGTGTCGTCTTGAGCCGCCACAAAGCAGTCGAAAGACAGCGCCGCGCCCTTCCGTCATCGAGCTCAGCCCATACTGCACTTGCCACTTCCTGCCGAGACACCAAGCGGTGGCGGTTCATACACAAGTACCCGAGGAGCGACCGGCAAGAAGCCGCGAGTTCAAGACGCCGACCGCTCCCGCGAGAAAGCTCGACTGAGCCAAGCAAATGGATGCGCAAGGCGGGCATTAGCTTGCTCCGACCTGAACAGACGCCCGATTCTTCTAGCGAGTACCGTATACGAGAAGAACTCAAGCTTGATCATTAATCAAGTCTCCAACATCAACGCAAACATGTTTCGGTACCTGTTGGACCTATTGGTGCAACCGAGATGACGCTGCTTTTTTCCCAGTTCGTGTTTGTTCGTGACTGCTGAATTGCTGCGCGCGCTGTGCTGCTTCCTGCTGTTTTGTTGCAGTGTTAAGAAAACTTTCCAGGTTGGAAGCAGCCTTTGTGGGTGGCACCGCCGGTGCATCCCAAAGCCAGCATCGCTGATGGGCCAGCGCCTCATTTGGCGCGCGTGGCGGGCGACCACGCGTAAACGTTAGCCGGGATGCGGCGCGCGTGCGATTGCGAAACTGACATGGGTCGGCGATCGCCGCGACGCAGGTTAATGGATGCTCCGCCGCATCACCATCTGTCCAGGGCCTCAAGAACCGATCTCGCCCAGCCCAGATCGTGCACCGCACCCGGCCGAACCGGACCAGAGTACGGATTTCCCTTGCGGCTGGCCCAGTGCAGGAAGATGTGTTCACCGACTCGGTGCCGTTGTGCGTCAAGGGCCGATCCCACCAGGAACAGGTTGCGCGGATCCACCGCCAGCTCGGGGTAGCGTGCGATAGCGTTCCAGTGGTGGGTGTTGTGCGTCCCAGCCCCACTGATTCCACGAAAGTCGAAGAAGACCCCGTTGACCTCGTCAAAGACCGCACGAGCGTTCGCCGACGTCAGTGGCTGACCCAGCGCCAGCGCATATTTGCTCGTTGGGTTTGCAGCAACGGTGCGGAGTGCCTGATTCCAATGCGCCAATTCCCCTGCGTTCTGCGCGATCGACTTGAACACGAAGTTATCGACCCCGGAACGGGCGATCGCGGTGTTCAGCCACTCGGGCGCAAGCTTCGTCGCTAAAGGCACTAACCTCACGGCAGGCGGTGCTACAGCGATGGCGCCGCCCGTAGAGCGGGCGCCTCCGTTCGACATGTTCGCGACGACGCCTGATCTCGGCTCGACGCCACCGATCTGCAATGTATCACGCATGCTTCGCGCCGCCGTCGCCTCGTAGCTTGCGATCTCCCCTGCGCCGGCTGCCGGAAAATAGTCGATGCCGGCTACAGCGGGGACACCCCCGGCATTCTCCCGGCCGGCGGCAAGGGCCCGCTGCGGCAAACCTGCCGCGTTTCCTGCAGGCGGCGCTGCCGGAGCAGCCAGCTGTGGCACGACGGGACCTGCAGCGCGCTGACAGCGCCTGCGCCGGCGGACGCTTGAACAGCGTGACGCCTTCACCGACTTGGATGCCACGGCTCAACTCCCACTCGAGTCCATTGGCTTCGAGCTTGGCCGCGTTCTGCTCCCAACGCGCGGTACGTTCTGCCGCAAGATAGGAACTGATCTTGGACGGAGAGGGTGCGAGTCCGAGGGAGCGGACCGAGGGCATGAAGAACGATGATCCGATTGCCTCTAAGTTACCGACTCCGGAGGCGAAAACGTCATCGTAACCGGCCCACTTGGCGGTCCCTTCCGCTCCCGCGCCGACGACCATCGGTCCGAAGATGAGCAGGGGATCGAAGCCGGCCAGAGGCGAAGTGAGCGTCGTAACGGCGATGAGATCGACCGCTCCTTTCGCCCTGTCTATATCCCGCCAGTTCGTCAGGATCCTCTTTGACCTCTCCTCGTGATAAGTCACGTATTCCTTTGCGACGCCTTCGGTCGTGTGCTTTTGAAACTTGTACACCCGGCTGAGCTCTTGGAAGGCATAGGCGAGACGCGGTCCGCACACTCTTGTCTAATGGCTCAGGTTAACAGTAACTTGCGGGAAGTGCGATCCCGTTGAGGGGATCGGGATGAGAGCAGGCTGGCAGGATGGCCACCGCACTTGGTGCGGGCGAAGCTTGACCATTCATGGCTTGTTCGTGCTTTGACAGCATGGAAAGCGTCTCGATTCATCGCCTCAACCGGCTGCCCAAGGACAGTTTGAGGCGATGCGCGACGCACAAGGAAGCCGCGCAAGAATGAGGCGCTCTCGTGGCCATCCCTGAAGGGGCCCGTGCGAGCCACGCCCGACGTGAAACGATCTGCAACAGTCGAGCACGGGCCGCTACAAACTGCCTTCGCAGACGCTCCAGACGATCGTTCCCAGGTCCTGGCGAAATCTGAGGCGAGGGAGCGGCGCCGGAACGAGCCGCCATCGCGGACCTGGCTGCGCTTGCCGCGCCGAGAGAAAGCGTTCTTCCCCCTGGATTGGCCGGCACAGGCTGCGCGGGATGACACGGTCGACAAGCAGCTGATCCTGCCGATGGGCCGAGGGTGCAAGTCGCTCGGATCCAAGCTGGATCGCCCGTGCGACCCAGGCAGCGTCAAGCTCGTCGGGAAGGACGGTTACGAACTCCACATTGTGCGAGCCGCGATCGCGAAGGCGAAAGAACCTCCCGGCGCTCAACGAGCCTGTGCCAATCGCCGAGAGATCCATCTGGCCGCAGACGTAACTGATACGGTTGCGTGCTCCACCGGAGAGGAGCGTGGGACGTCGTCCCAGTGTCCACAATGCGGTCAAAGGCACCGACCCAAGGGCCGGAACGTCGTCGGAGCCTAGACACTGGCCTGGAGCCAAGCGCGAGCTCGCCTCTGAGGCGTGGGAGCCCTCTTCCACGAGGGACAGCGTCAGATCAGCCGAGGGAACCCGGATGGCCGGTGCGTCGCACGACACTGTCCAAAGCCGCCTGAAAAACCAGGAACCTCACTCCTTTCAACGCGTGAGAGTGTCATTACTCACTGCATCCACAATGAGTCAGCGTGCAAAAAGAAGCTCCCTCGTCAGCGGAGCCGAGAGGGAGCAGGTCAGAGGAGGAACGAACCAATGAAGGGTCGCTATGACCCTAGATGACTCTGGGGATAGGCCTATTACCTAGGTTAAACGGGGCAGGAGTTTCTGCGCCGGTGTCCCGCAAAGATCTCGCCAGTATTCGTGTGCGCCGCAGGCGACGCGGCAAGGCGTATTGTACTGGCTCTTCACTCGACCGGCAGCCGCACTTGATCGAATCTTCCGAATGCGCTGAAACGCTCCTTTATCCAGTTACATAAAGCGGTTATCGGAACTTTCGGCTTCCATCAGGATTACTGGAATATCCTTCACCCCACTGCCGAGAGGAAACTCCTGTGGATTTCATGCAGGGATTTGTCTTTGCCGTGCCCCTAAGCCTGATTTTGTGGACTGGGATTATCGGTCTCATGTAATCGCTCCTCGAGTAACCTTGTCAAAAAGGCGCTTCGCGAAACTCGCTGTGTTCATTCCTCTGTCGAGCGAGGTGCCTGAACCGACACAGTTTCACGAACTCTGCGCTCCTCTTCCTCTGCCAGTACCTCCAAGTGCGTGGCAGTCTCAAGAAGCTGGCGACGGCATCATTGAGCGAGATCCGACCGGCGAAATCCCTGGCCTCCTGGGCCTGGCGCCGATACTCGGCGGTCTTATTAGAGCGAGGGGAATACAAGGCTGTTCCTGGTGGCAGACAATAAGAATAGCACCGCATAACAAGAGCCTAACGTTCGCCTCCTCGCGGGCATAGAATGGCTCCATCACCGGCAAAACCGAACCTGTAGGCGCTGGTGACTGACAGTGACGAGCGCTTCCGCCTGCGAAGCCGAGGAGCGCCACCATGAACGACCTTCAGTCAGAACGCAAAAGTCCCGATCGCGGCGGAGCGTCATCTTGCGGCAGGCGAGCAGCGCGTCTCTGAGCAGATCGGCCCCTATCCAATGGATGACGAAACGGGGGCTACGAGGCAGCCGTGGCCCGAGACCTGCTGCAGCTGCTGGAAGAGACCGTAGTGACTTGGCGGAACCACCGCCGGCTCATCCTGGATACAATTGCCCAGCATGAAAAGGATGCTGCCCTTCCTCACGCGGCTCCCGGGCCAGAAGTGCTCTGACCTCTCCCAGCTCCTCGGCTGGGTGTGGCTGGAGTGGGTCCAGCTCGGTTTCGATCCGGGCGAGCCGCTCAGCCTGCTGCCGAATCTTCCCTTGGAGCTGCTCAAGGGCTTCGCGGAGCCGTGCGGCTTCGGCCACCGCTGTCTCGGCGCGTTGGATCAGGGGATAGTCCTCGGCACTCATGACGGCACCTAGCGACTGATTTTCAACCCTAATGCAGCTTGGAAAATGCTGTTCCAGAGCGGGAACTTCGTCCGCCCTACCCTGCTGACCCTCGGGTAAGCAGACCGGCTCGGCCGGACACTGGAGGAGTGCCATGGAAACCCCAGTGCAGGATCTGGCAGGCGACCGTGTTCTCCTGCTCGAGAATGAGTATTTCATCGCCGATGACCTTAATCAGTTCTTGCGCGCCCACGTGGCCTCTTGCTTGGGTCTGTGTAGACCCTCGAAACGGTCACGGACATGGCGCGGGTGGCTTGCCCAGGGTCTCAACCCCAGGCGCTACGCTTTCGAGGTTGTGACCGCGGTGGGCGAGTTGGTCCTGGTGCTGCCCTTCTTCGAGGCGCTGGATCGTCAGTCCGGGCGGCAGCCTGTTAGGCTGTCCAGAACCGCCAGCACGGCCAAGGTGCGCGGCGAGCCGATGACACACCTGACCATGAGGTGACCGAACAGGTGAAGATGGCCCACGAGAACCTGCGCTGCTCACAGGAACTGCTGAGCAGTCTGGGAGAGGGCAGCGCCAGGTCAGGATGCCCGTTCTGAGCTTGTCAGAAACGGCTTGCCAGAAACCGGCTGTGGCTCCTTGCCCGATCATTACCGTCTGGGAACGGTTACGCGGACGAGTTCCTCACGAATGATCCAAGCCGCCTTTGGGCCAATGCCATCGAGCTTTTCGAGCTGATGTGCAACCGCCTGAAGCTGATCAATAGTTGTGATACCTTCGCGGCCCAAGCGGGTCCAAACGGCGAGCGGGAGACAGAGACCTCTGATCGGGCCTTTCCAACTCTCGTTGAAAGGATTGGGCTTCGACTTCGTTCCCAAGGTTGAGCGTGTCGCCTTGGCCGAGTAGTCTTGGCCCGTTTCATCATTGAATAGTTTTGACATCGTGTACGGAGATTCGCTCAGGCACCGCAACCTTGCGACCAGAAGCTCTGTTTCTGCGCCAGGAGCAGTAGGGAGTCATGGCGTATTTGTCCGTCGAATATCACGATAGGACAAAAGAGATGTTCTCCGTTATCCAGGCGTCCAGGCCCGCCGCGTTGCCCTTACGCAGTGTCGCCCTCAGGCCGGACATTGAAGCGCCCTTTGGGAAGGGCGTTCTCTTTTTGCGATGGCGCGAGCCGGAAACGGATCGGCAGGAGGACAACCGTGAACCTTGCCCTTGGCGTGGCCCTAATCCTCATCAGCCTGGTGCTGGTGGTTCTCGCGTGGCCTGGCGGCAGCAGGCTGGGCGAGTTGTCTATGGCCAGAAGCATGATGATCGCCTACGGGGTCCTCTGTCTCACCCTTACCGTTCTTGGGCTCGTCCTTATCGCCAAGGCCTAAACGCGCGGCACCAGCGTAGGCGCGATTCACACGGCCTTCGAGAGATTACAGATTTCAGCTATCGTCGTTGGCGCTTCGCCGCAGCCAGCAACTCGAGCGCCTGACCGGCCTTGATCCCGCTGGCGCTCCGTCCGAGCTCCGGTCTGTGACGTTAGGGCCTCGCCCAGTAGCGCCGACGGTGCCGCGGCTTTTCGCAGAACTGAATGCGGACGAGTTCGGCCCTAATGATCTGGGCCGTCTTGCACCCGACGCCGTGTACCATCTGCTCCATCTCGCCGGCCACCGCCTTGAGCTGATCGACGGTCGTGATATTTTCCCGCTCCAGCACCGCCCAAGCGTACCGCGGCAGACGGAGACCCGCAATCGGGCCGGAGACAGGCTCATTCGGATGCATCGCACTGACTCCAGCTGAACGGCTCCAGGATCAGGCAGTCTTCCCCCTGCCGCAATTGCCCCGACGAGCGAAGCCTATCAGTCGTTGTTCGGTACCTGCGGGTTGCTTACCACGAACCGCCGCAGCCGCGGAGATGCGAGAGAGCACCGTCCGCACGTGAGCCTGAATCCGGGCCGCTTGTGCTTCGGCGATCAGCCGCCGTCCCACCTCCCGCCGATCCTGTGTGTTCTGACCCATCATCTATCCTCCCCAACAGCGGCAGCTATTCTTGAATTGTTGTGTATATTCCTGCATAGAGAGCTTGGACTTGCTGTCGCTGGATCTGATATGGCCGATAACCCACTTAGGGATAAGTCGGTACAATACGTAGGGGCATTCCGAGCGCTCGAGACGCCATTGCCTGAATACATTTCTAGCACTGGCCCTCAACACACGTCGCACGGGTTGGCACTTGGAGCGCCCCTTAAGATGACAGGCGCTTTCGTTTTGCCCGGGCGCATGGATCGAAGCGTTATTCCTCGACCGTACGGGTGTCTTGTTCGTCAGCGATGCGCCTGATGGGCCACGCAAGCTCCGCCTCGGTTCGGCTAAAGGTCTGCGAGCGGGCGACTTCGGCGTTCGCGGCTTCGATGCGGCCGCGCAATCAGCGCGCCAGCCAGAAGTGATCCCAGCTGGCCTCGAAGTCGACAGCGATGTGCCTGAGAAGGCGGCCCGCCTTCTCAGCTTCCTCCGTCCTCATGCATGTGCCTGCGCCGGTGGTGGACGGCATTCCCAACCCTTCACATAGCGGCAGAGAGCAATTCCTGTCCTGCGAAGTAAGCCGCGACATTCCTGAGGACCAGTTCGCCCATTGCAAGGCGAGTCTCGATGGTGGCGCTACCTTGGTGCGGCATGAGCACGACATTATCGAGGTCGAAGAGCTCCTCGGGCACGTGCGGTTCATGGGCAAAGACATCGAGGCCCGCGCCCCAGATCCGTCCATCCTTCAAGGCACTTACGAGTTCCGGCTCGTCGACGACGCTACCTCGGGCAATGTTGATCAGGATGCCGTCCGGCCCGAGCGCGTCTAGCACAGCCCGATTGACGAGCCCTTTTGTTTGAGCGCCACCGGCAACACTAACGATGAGGATATCGCTGTCCCGAGCCAGAGCCTCCAGCGATTCAAACCGCGGCCAGGGTGCGTCTGGTACGTCGGAGCGATTGAAATAACGGATCTGCGTCGAAAAAGCCTCGGCTCTCTTCGCGATCGCCCGGCCAATTTGTCCTAATCCGAAGATCCCGACGCGCGTTCCGCGGAGACTGCGGCCGAGAGCCAACCGCTTGCCTTGCGACCATGCCCCTCCTCTGACGAGACGATCGCCTTCGGCGATGCGCCGGCTGCTGGCCAGCATGAGTGCAATGGCGATATCGGCGACATCATCTGTCAGGACGCCGGGTGTGGTCGTCACCCGCACCCCCTGGCGGTGAGCCCGCTCGAGATCCACCGCGTCCGTGCCGATGCCGTTGATGGCGATGAGGCCGAGTTGCGGCAGGGCATCGAACAGAGCTGGGCTCACACCCGTTCCACCGCCTGTCACTACGGCGCGAACCCTGGGACCGATCTCAGCGAGAAGAGCGGTCCGATCCTCTGCCTGCCACAGTCGATGAACCTGGTAATTGGCATCAAGAGCCGCTTCAATGGGAGCCATCATGGGCTCAACCAGGATGATGTCTGGTTTCATCAGATATTCGGCATGAGCCGCCTCGCTTCAGCTACGGGGAGGAATGCCGCCTTTCGTTTGTTGAGAGGTGTCCATAGCGGTCTGCCCGTTGGGGCAAACGGCAGTGTCGGCGGGAGATGCCTTGCACGACGCAGTGAGGCGTCGTGATGTTGAAGGAGCCGCTTGCGCGGATCGCGACCCGACCGACATACCGGCCGGCTTTCTTGCCGCCCGAAACAGCAGCAGCGGTGAGATCGCCTGCCCGGAAGCCTCTGGCGCTCTTGGCGCGCATGAGGGTTCCCCGGGGATGCGGGAGAGGCGCCGCGGATCGCGGACGAAGTCTGCAAGCGGCCGGGATCCCTTCTTCTGATTGCAGGGCTCACACGCGATCTCGAGGGTGGACGGGCGGTTCGAGCCCCCGTCAGCTTTCGGGCGGAGATGCTCGATCTGCAGCGGCACATTCACCGCATCGCAGTCGATGCACGGGCGGCCCCACTTCTCGAGCAGGGACGCGCGGACCTCGTACCCGGCCAAAATGCCTTGCTGGTACTGGACGCCGGCGATGTCCGGGGTCTGCATCACTGGCATGTCGAGGCGGACGAGGTCGATCCTTGTGCCCGGAGCAAGAGCCAGGAGGCGCTTAGCCCATGAGATCACAGTGTGGACCCGGTGCTGCAGGGACGAGGCGAGCCACCCTTCTGGCCGTGGGCGGTTGTCAAACCGTGCCGGCCGGTGGCGGGAATGGCCGCGGCGCCTGCGCCGGAACGCCCAGCCCTGCGTGAGGGCATCACGGATCTGATTTCCACAATGCTTCAGCTCGATGAGCGCGAGCACCCATTGGCGGTTCTCGTCACCTCTGGCGAGGGCGATCCCGGTGGCTTTGGAGCCGGGGTCGATCTTCAGCCGGACCGGCTGAAGGACGGACACGTCGACGGTGCGGTCGATAAGCAGAAGGGCAAACGGCCGCATCCGGTCACCCCTGGCGCGTCCGGAAGAGAGTAGCTTTTGTGCCCGTTTTTCGGAGCACGGCATCAGCGGTCTCTGGTGTTGGTCGAGGACGTACACCGCCATCGACGCCCTCCTTTGTTGATGCCCTTACGGGCCTGGTGACGGGGGCTTGCGCCCCGCTTCCCTCGCCCATGTCACGGGCCGGGTGGGTTCTTGCGAGCCCGGGCTTTCGGTGCGCGGCTTGCCTTTCGACACCATCCTTGGGCTTTCGAGACGCAGGAGCTGAGAAAGCGCCCCGACATCGGTCGTCTGGCCTGTCTGTGACGGAGTGACAGGCGCACGCGCCTGTCACTGAGGCTGGTCAGTCCGGCCTTTTGTCTTTGGCAACAAGCCCCTTCCTTTAGAAATGGGGGAACTGACATCGATTCTGTGGCGCGTTTCTTTCTTCGAACCCGAGTCACTTGGTTTAAACAGGTTCTAGTGAGGGAGGATCTGGCCGAGGAAGTTACGGGTGCGTTCGTGCTGCGGATTGGTGAAGAAGGTATCCGGTGTTCCCTCCTCCACGATTTCACCCCGATCCATGAAGATGATCCGATCGGCGACTTGGCGAGCGAA
This sequence comes from Pseudomonadota bacterium, assembly GCA_023426505.1. Classification (GTDB taxonomy): domain Bacteria; phylum Pseudomonadota; class Alphaproteobacteria; order Rhizobiales; family Beijerinckiaceae; genus Microvirga. Next base: position 6,100 of record JAFAAP010000200.1, on the reverse strand, counting down.
TCCCATCTCGTGCGTCACGCAGAGCATGGTCATCCCTTCTTCCGCGAGGTTCACCATTGTGTCGAGCACCTCTTTGACCATCTCAGGATCGAGGGCCGATGTAGGTTCGTCGAACAGCATGATCTTGGGATTCATGCAGAGCGCGCGGGCAATCGCCACGCGCTGCTGCTGACCGCCCGAGAGCTGTGCAGGGTACTTGCCCGCCTGATCCGGAATGCGTACGCGCTCGAGGTATTTCCGCGCCGTCGCCTCGGCCTCGGCCTTCGACGTGCCGCGCACCTTCATTGGTGCCAGCATGCAATTCTCCAGCACGGTCATATGCGGGAAGAGATTGAATTGCTGGAACACCATGCCGACCTCGCGGCGGACGGCGTCGAGATCGCGACTGCTGGCCGCGACGTCGATGTTGTCGACGATGATGCGTCCCCTCTGGGCATGTTCAAGCCGATTGATGCAGCGGATAAGCGTCGACTTGCCCGATCCAGACGGGCCGCAGATCACGATGCGTTCTCCGGTTCGGACCGTCAGATTGATGTTCTTCAGAACCTGAAAGTCGCCATACCACTTCTGCACATCCTCCATACTGATGATGGTTCCATCCTGGAGGCGCGAGGATTCGCTCACCGTCGACATCATGGGGCTCCCGATCAGGGCTTCTTCAGTTCAGGCAGATCTGCCCCGACCCACTTCTTATAGGTCGCAGCCAGGGCTCCGCTCTTCTGCTCCTCGGCAATAAAGGCGTTAACGGCCTTGAGGAGTTCTTCCTGACCGGGCCGCAAGGCAATGCCGTGCACCTGCTCGCGGAGGGTCAGCTTGGTGTCGAACCGGCCGGGCGCCACCTTCTCGATCTCGCCGACAACAGGTGTGGCCGCGCCAATCACGTCGACCTGACCAGACAGCAGGGCCTGAACGGCCGAGGCATCATCATCGAAGCGGCGGATTTCGGTTCCCTCAGGCGCAATGGCTGTGAGCGAAACATCCTGAGTACTGGCGCGCGCCACGCCGACCGACACGCTCTTCAGGTCAGCTGGCTCCTTAACCGCCGAATTTTTCTTACCATACACAACAATGCGGATGCCGGCATAGGGATCGGAAAACGCAACCTGCTTGGCCCGTTCTGGCGTGATTGCCAGCGAGGCCACGAGCATGTCGACCTTGCCGGTGAGAAGGAAGGGGATACGGTTCGGACCCGTGACCGGCACGATATTGGCCTTGACGCCAAGGTACTTGGCAAGCGCCTTGGCGATGTCGGCGTCGAACCCGTCCGGCTGGCCTTCGAGGTTCGTGATGCCGAAGGGCGGGAAATCCACCAGCATGCCGACAGTGAGCTGGCCCTTCTTCTTAATGTCCTCGACAGTCTGCGCCTTCGTCGGAAGCGTCGCTGCCAGGGACACGGCGAGAATAACACCGAGGGCGGCGACCTTGCGGAATTTCCTGAGATTGGACGACCAGTTCATGAGACACTCCCTATGCTGATGTGTTTTTGGGTCGGGGACATCTGAGCCCCCTCGTCACTTCGCTACCTCGCGTGGGCTGCTGCGAAGCGGCGTTCAAGTCGCATGCTAAGGTGCGACAACGGCCAGCACAGGGCAAAGTAGATGGCTGCCACGGTGCCGAAGACGAGAAACGGCTTAAAGGTCGCGTTGTTGATGATCTGCCCGGCCCGCGTAAGCTCCGTAAAGCCGATGATGGCGGCGAGCGACGTTGCCTTAATGAGTTGCACGAGGAAACCGACAGTTGGCGGCAGGGCAATTTTGAAGGCCTGAGGCAGGATGATGTAGCGCATCATGGTCGGATAATGGAGACCAAGTGCGCTGGCCGCCTCCCACTGCCCTTTGGGGACTGCCTGGATGCACCCCCGCCAGATCTCACCCAAGAATGCGCTGGCGTTCAAAGTCAGGGCAACAGCGGCCGCGATCCAGGGATTGATGTCGAGTCCCAGGGTATTCGCACCGAAGAACACCAGGAACAATTGCATCAGGAGGGGCGTGCCCTGGAACACCTGGATAAAGCCACCCGCAATGACGGATAAGATTTTCAGAGATGATACCCGCAGGAGCGCAACCGCCAGACCGCCGATAGCCCCACCGGCAAACGCGATCAGGGACAGCAGTACGGTCCACCGTGCCGCCGCCAGAATGAATAGGAATTCGTTTGTGCCAAACTGGCGAAGCATCTGTCTCTCCTCAACGCCGGTCAGGATAGGAGAAGGCCATGCGGTAGATCGTGGAGAACAGGCCCGAGAACGCCAAGGACATGACGAGATACATGATCGTCACGACGAGGTAGACCTCGAAACTGGTGAAGGTGAGCGATTGGATGTTGTTCGCCTTGGAGGTCAAGTCGTCAGCCGAGATGGCCGACACGACGCTCGAGGTCAGCATGAGCAGAATGAACTGGCTTGTCAGAGCAGGATAGACGGTTCGGAGCGCCGGCTTCAGGATAATGTAGCGGAACACTTGCAGAGGCTTGAGTCCGAGCGCGAGACCTGCCTCTACCTGCCCCTTGTGGATTGACTCGATGCCCGCGCGGATGATCTCCGTCGCGTAGGCACCGACATTGACCACCAAGGCAAGAAGCGCAGCCGCGTCCGGCGACAGCCTCAACCCGAGCGCCGGCAACCCAAAGAAGATAAAGAAAATCTGCACCAGGAAGGGCGTGTTCCGGATGATTTCGATATAGCCGTTGACGATCATCCGTAGGGATTTGGGGCCGGAGGTCTTGATCCACGCGCAGATGATCGCAACGACGAGCCCAAGCAACATAGCCCCGGCTGACAGCTGGATTGTGAGCCAGGCGCCAGCTAGGAGATCACGATAGGCCTCCAGCACCGGGCCGAACCGGAAAGTGTACGTCAAGGCTTCCTCCCTGACAGCAAAATGCAGACTTGAGCGCCCGCTTCCTGACCAGAGCTGCCATTGGCAATGTTGGTCATCGCCTAATGGAACACGAAGTTATTAGATCGATCTAAACGATATATGGCCTGCTGACGCAAGGTCAAATGATTTCCAGGATTGCTTCGCCGATCGCATCGAAGGAGGCGCGCACATGCGTGCCGGGCCCCGTGAACAGGGTGCCTGTCCAGGATCCCGTCGTGATCGTCGCGCCAGCTCCCAGTCCGCCTTGGCTGGCTGCCCCACCATTGGCGAGCCAGATCAGAAGATTGATCGCATCGCCGGCCGAGTTTCCGCCAGCCTTGCGCACCACGGTTTGCCCGTTCAGGTCGAGCTGAACCATTTGGCTTTGAGGATCAAGCTCGAACCCGTGCGCCCGCCCCTTCCCGACGATCAAGGCCCCATGATTGTATTGATCGGCCGTCTGGCTGAGCCGGTCAGCAATTCCCCAGGCCGCAAAGCGCGTATCCACAACCTCGATCCCGGCATGAACTGAGCCGATGGCGGCAAGCACTTCAGCGCGGGTATAGGGCTCCGCCCGGACCGGCAAATCATGTGCGAGCGTGTAGATGATCTCAGCTTCGACACCGATAACATTGAACCGCCCTCTGTCCAGCCGAGCCGGGGAAAGTTGGAGGGTCGATGCCGTCAAGCCGGCACGAAAGGGCTCGGCAGTCGGGCTGTCGGCCCCCACTTTCCAACCGGCCACCGGTCCGAGTTGCGCCAGCAAAGCATCCTGCAGTTCGTAGGCCTCAGCGAACGTTTTGGGAGCAGTTTTGGGCTCGAGGCCGGCCGGCCGCACTTTGCCCTGACGGGCGGCCATCAGGCTTTCGAGGGCAGCCCTCATGTGAACATTGGACATCATGTGCTCCAGCTAAATCAAAAGTCCGAAAGTGGATGGGTTCTCTCCGGCACCCCTTCAGGATGCAGTGCCCCGCAGGACTCGCGCACCACCAGACGCGTCGGCAGCACCACCCGCTCTGGCGCTCCCTGGGGATTGGCGATCCGGCGCAGGAGTAACCGCGCGGCATCCTGCCCAATCTGGTTGGGCATCGTTGCAACGGTAGTGAGCGGAGGGCGACTGAGGCTCGCTTCCACGAGATTGTCGAATCCCACCACGGCAAGATCGACGCCGGCCCGCAAACCACGATCGGCAAGGCCGAGAAGCATGCCGAATGCGACGACGTCGTTGAAGCAGATTGCTGCCGTTACCGGCTTGTCCTGCTCCAGAAGACGGGAAAGGACTTCAATGCCGGCTTGGCGCGTCAGGGGAGTTTTGATGATAAGCTCGGGCGAGAGCCCATAACGGCGCATGCAGGCGACGAAGCCATCCCGCCGCTCCCGGTAAGCAGAATGCATGTGCTCGCCACCGACAAAAGCAATGCGCCGGTGTCCGAGCCTGATGAGATGTTCCGTCGCCCGGTCCATTCCGATTTCATAATCCGTGCTCACGTAATCGCCCCGCGGCGATACTTGCCGCAGCGTCTGGACGACGGGAAACTCCAAGGCGTTGAGGCGAGATACGAGGTCCTTGGGCGTGCCAACAGCCGGGCAGATGAGGATGCCGTCGGCTCCGTGCTCCCGCATGCGCAGAATGACGCGCTCCTGCTTGGCGACGCATTCGTTGCTGTCGGCGAGAAACAATGCCAAGCCGGCCTCGTCTAGGACCTGATCGACGCCAGCAGCCAACTCGGCAAAGAAGGGATTGCTGAGACCCGGGATCAGCAGACCGATTGTCCTGCTCTGGGCCCCTCGCATGCTAGCAGCGCTCCTGTTGTAGACATAGCCCAGCTTGTCCAGAGCGGCACGCACCTTGACGCGCGTGCCCTCCGCCACGAGAGGGCTGTCGCGCAAAACGAGCGATACGGTTGCCCGAGAGACGCCAGCCTGCTCCGCCACCTCTGCGAGGGTCAGGCGGCCTGGCCGGCCCGCCGATTTCTCTCGCATGCCAAGTTCCTCCGCAGGAATTTAGATCGATCTAAATTCCTGACCGTTCATGTGTCAACTCAATACCTGCCCCCGCCGTAGTATCGGACGAGTAAGCGGACCCGATGAGTTCTGCATCTCAGCAAGCCTCGAGCCATATCGAAGCCGCTGGTGATGCGTCCACTCAAAGGTCTGGTGCTTGAGGCCGTGGGTGCACGATCCTGCACTCGCTGGCATGAGCGGAGTGGCGCTTCGAGAACTGGGATGAGATCGCCGATGAGATCCGCCGCTCGACGATCTACTGGAATGCCCATCGCCATCCATTTGTCGGGGTAGGCGCCGTCGGCATCGCCCACGCCCCTCCCCGGAGAGCTGGCTCGGGAAATTTGGACAGCGGGATACGTGAGGTGTCTCCCTGACCGCAGTCTGAATGGCGGCCCAACAGGAGAAACGATGAGCAAGAGACCCCGCCGGAACCACTCTCTGGCTTTCAACGCCAAAGCGGCGTTGGCAGCCGTGAAGGGCGAGAAGACCCTTTACGGAGTTGACCCAACAGTTCGATGTCGATGCCAACCAGATCGCCCAATGGAAGGTACAGCGCTTTAGCGAACGCACAGCTGAGCCGACAGGTCCCGACCGCCACCAATCTCGAAGTCTGCTGCGCACTGTCCTGAACACGGCAGCTGCTATCCCCAGTTATGCATCCTCTCGCCACAGATTAAACTACGTCCGATGAGGTATTGTACTCGCACGCTCGACAATATGCCGCCACATTTACTTATGCTTTATGCCCCAGTTTCACCACACGCGGGTTGGTCCCTCCCGCTTTGGCGTAAATTAACAGCTTTTCGTCTTTCCTTAACAAGACAAGCCAAGCCTTTCGGTGTTCATTCCCCTCACGTTATGTTGATCGTGATCGATATAGCGCCCGCCGACTCGGTCTCCTGATAGTATCTCATAGTACTATATCAGCATCTCGACTGAACTAGCAGAATTCTCTGCGGCTATACTTCAGCGAACTCCCTCTTCGAAGAGGGAGAATGAAGGGGCAAACTCATGACATTTACCGCATCGCAATGGCAGCCGACCACGTACGACAACGACACGTTCAAGCTCGACAACTATGACTTCATGGTCTCGTCCGAGTACGCCCACTCGTTCAAGTACAACGCGAGCACCGACACCTACCGCTTCGAGGTCCGCGACGGCGACCAGTTCACCTCGACCCGCTTCTCCGACGTGGCCGGCTCGGAGCGCTCCGAGATCAGCCAGTCCCTGCG
>JAFAAP010000186.1 GCA_023426505.1 Pseudomonadota bacterium | reverse complement strand
CGAACCAGTTGCCGAAGCCGCCGATCAGCGTGGGCATCACCATGAAGAACACCATGATGAGGCCGTGGCCGGTCACGAAGACGTTGAAGGCCTGCGGGTTGGAGAAGAACTGGAGTCCGGGCTGCTGCAACTCCAGGCGCATGCCGATGGACAGAAGTCCGCCAATGATGCCGGCCGTGAAGCCGAAGATCAGGTAAAGGGAGCCGATATCCTTGTGGTTCGTCGAGTAGAACCACCGGCGCCAGAAGGTCGGATAGTCGCCGTGGTCGGTGGAACCGGCATGCGGGGCGTGAGCCATAATGATGCTCCCGACGCCCCGGGCCTGTCGTCCGAAGCTTCGCCCACCAGCCGTGACCGGGGCACTGCCCTCTATCCTTACCTGCCGGCGGAACCGGCAGGGTGCCAAGGTTAGAGCGGCCAATCCGGACGGCAACTCAGGGAAACTGCGTAGGGCAGTTTGGCATGAAAAAGCCCTGACCAACCTGGAACTGCCGCAGCCCTGTCCTATTATGCCTTGACGTCCCGCCTAACCAGCAGTGGAGTCCGTGATGCGTCTTGCCCTTCTCGTCCCCATCGTCCTAGCGTTCAGCCCGGCGGTCGCGCAAGCCCAAGACGCCGCGGCCGGCGAAAAGGTCTTCGCCGTGTGCAAGGCGTGCCACCAGATCGGCCCGAATGCCAAGAACGCCGTCGGTCCCGAGCTGAATGGGGTCATCGGCCGCCACTCCGGGTCGGTCGAAGGCTACAACTACTCCCCGGCCAACAAGAATTCCGGCCTGACCTGGGACGAGGCGACGTTTGCCGAGTACATCAAGGATCCCAAGGCCAAGGTGCCCGGCACCAAGATGGTCTATGCCGGCCTCAAGGACGAGCAGAAGATCAAGGACCTCATCGCGTACCTCAAGCAGTTCGATGCCTCCGGCAACAAGTCTGCAGCGCTCCCGGAAACACACCAGCTCGCTGCCCGGTAAGCACCAGCATCACGGTGGAAGGGATGGACGCTCCGGCGGGAGCAGCCACACCCGTTGCCTTCCGCGGCCGCACAGGAGAGATCCGCGATGTCCGATCCTTGGCTCCCTTCGCTGATGACGCCGACACCGCAGGAAAGGTTCAATCTCGCCGTCAAGCTCGCTCGGATGGGCATCAAGGTCACCCAGCCCTCGGACCAGGTCCGGGACAAGCTGCGGGCGGCCTATGAGCAGGATACGGCCCAGCTCAACGCCGTCTCACAAGTAATTGCCGTTCACTTCCAGACCATCGCGGCGGCCAACGATCATTGGCGGCCCAAGGGGGCGTGAGGCCCGTTGCGGCTCCTGCCGGCAGGATCCTTGCGGGCGGCATCAACGGCAGCCGGGTCACCGTGGCCTTGCAGCCACGCTGAATCGTTCGAGGTTCTGCCCTGTCCGGCCGATGCGATGCTCCCCTCAAGGAGGGCATCGGTCGGAAAACCGGATCCGCTTTTCCGCTCGATGCACTATCGCCGCGCCGCCCGGCGATGGCTTCGTCTGGGCTTCGGCTCCGGCGGGGTTTCCTCGTACAGCACCCGGGCGACGGCCTCAACATTGGCGATGACCAGCCGCCGGCGGTGGCGCCGGATCTGGCGCTGCGTCTCCCAGGCGCGCAGGGTCCGGCTCACCGTGGGCAGGGTGCTGCCGATCAGGTCGGCCAAGTCCTGGCGGCCGACCGGAAACGGGATCTCGACGCTATCACCGGTCTGACGGCCGAAGGTGTCGACGAGCTTGAGGATTGCGCGCGCCAGGCGGTGCTCGACCGGTTCCTTCGAGAGGTCCCGCAGCCGGCCCTCCATCTCGCGCAGGCGTGCCTCCAAGTCCCCGATGACATTGAGCGCCACCCGCGGATGCCGCTCGATCAAGGTTCTCATCGTCTCGGATGACCATTGCAGCTCGGCGCATTCCGTGACGGCGATGGCGCTGGTCGGGTAGAACCGGTCCAGCAGGGCGGGACTGCCGAAGACCTCGCCGGGCCGCACGTACTTGACGATCACCTGCCCCCCGCCGGACATGGCCTGCACCAGCTTGACCGCGCCAGAGGCGAGCACATGCACCGAGCGCGCCGGATCCCCCGCAGTGAAGAGCACCGCATCGGCCCGCACCGTCCGCCGTTGCGCCTGCCGCAGCAGATCGGCGGCAACGTCCGACGCCAGCCCTGCAAGGAGGCTCATGGTGTCCGTGTGTTCAGGCATCCGCTTGTCCCAACCCCTGGCATCTGTTGGTTCATCGCTGGACCAACGCGTCGGCCCCGCCCTGGGTCGCTCGGTCAGGAGCATCGCTCAACCCTCAAGGGCACCGAGGTGAACCCGCCCGCCGGGTACGTGGCCCGGACCGCCGGCTCGTCCGGCAGGAGCGCGACCTCGCGCGTGCGGGCCAGAAGTTCCTCCATCACGACTCGCAGTTCCAGCCGCGCGAGCTCCGCTCCCGGGCAGACGTGGATCCCGGCGCCGTAGAGCAGGTTCTGTTTGGGACCCCGGTCGAGCCGGAATTCGTCCGGATCGCCGAAGACCGCCTCGTCGCGGTTGGCCGAGGCCCAGATCAGGCTCAGGCGCGCGCCCGCCTCCAGCCGGCGGCCACCGAGCTCCACCGCCCGGGTCGAGATGCGGCGGTTGGCGATCAGCGGGGCATGGATGCGCAGGATCTCGTCAATCGCGGCCGGCAGCAGCGAGCAATCGTCGCGAAGGCGCCTCTGCAGGTCTGCATGTCCCGCCAGATAGTGCGCCAGGATCCCCACGCTGGCGGCAATGGTGCCCAATTCGCCGACCGTCCAGTTGCGCACGATGCTGACGATCTCCGCGTCGATCAGGGGCCTGTCCCCAATCCGCTCTCGGAGCAGGCGGGTCGTGACGTTGTCAGGCGCCGCATGGCCGGCCCGGCGGCACTCGGCCAGCAGGCGCTGGACAAAGCCCTCGAACTCAAGCGCCACGGCGGCCGTCGCGGCCCTGTCGCCGGAGTGCGTCGCCTCCTGGTTCTTGCGGGTCCACTGCCGCAAGGGCTCGTGCAGGTCGGCCGGCCAGCCCATGAAGGCGCACTGGACGCGGAGCGCGAAATCCCGGGCGAAGCCGCCCATCAGCTCGACCTCGCCGCCAGCCGGCAGCCGTCTCACCAGGTCGGTGGCGATGACCCGGCAGGCCGGCTCGAAGGCCCGCACCCGCTCCGGCGCGAAATACGGCTCGATCAGCGCCCGGTACGCCGTGTGCTCGGGCGGGTCCATGCCGTTGGGCACCGATGGGTGGCGCGAGACGGCATTGCTGAAGGTGTCGTGGTCCTCCAGCACCCGCAGCACGTCGGAGTGCCGGAACACGGACCAGTGGAGATACTCACTGTGGGCGACCGGGCAGCGGCCGCGCATGCGGTCATAGGCGGCGATCTGGTCGTCGAGTACCGGCTGGGAGCGCGGGTCCCAGTCAGGCTGTGGGGTGTTGTTCATGGGAATGATCGGATGGGATGGCTTCTGGTGGCATGCGCGGAAGCGGGCGCCTGTCAGGGCGGCGTCAGGCGCGGGACAAAGGTCGAGGCCTCGGTCACCGCGGGTCCGGCTCCGCCCCGAAGACGCCGCGCCGCCATGAGGCCGCTGGCCAGCGGAAGCGCGATCATGGCCCCGAGAAGCACGAGGCCCGCGGCGAAGGCCATCAGGGCCATGCCGGCCAGCAGCCCCGCGACGGCGAGACCCTGACCGAGCGGGCGCAGCAGGGGACGATCAGGCGGGTGGGGCATCGGCAAACTCCAGAACAGGCAACGGTCCCTTGTCGCACCGCTGCCGGCCCGCTGCTTTGCTCCACGACAAACAAGAACGCGGTTCACGTGTGGCGCTGAACGAGCCGTGGTCCCACGCTCCAACGTCGTGTGACCCGTCGAGCTATCTTCCGACCTGTGACACCTCGGCCAAGAACGGCAGACGCGAGACCGGCGAGCGCCAGCAGGAGAAGGGTCGCGGCCACGAAGAACGGAGCACCCCAAACAATGGACGGGCCGGGGTGGGACGCACCCGCGGCAAAGCTGGTGGTGAACAGGACGGGACCAATCAGTCCGCTCACGCCGCGCAGGCTGTTGAGCGCGTGATGAACTCGCATGGCTGACGTTTCTCGACTCGGATAAGGGGGAAGGATCGGAGAGAAGCCCGCTATGGCGTGCCGGTCGCGGCAGGTTCCTCGCCCTGCCAGTGGCCCTGGCTCTTCAAGGTGTCCGCCACTTCGCGGGGCATGTAGTTCTCGTCGTACTTGGCGAGCACGGTGTCGGCCTTGAACATGCCCGCAGGGTCGAGCATGCCCTCGGCCACGACGCTCTGGCCTTCCCAGAACAGGTCGGGCAGGAGCCCGCGGTACTGCACGCGAACGGCCCCGTCCGCGTCCTTGATCCGGAAGACGACAATTTGGTTGTCGCCCCTCTCGACCGAGGCCTCCTGCGCGATGCCGCCGAGGCGAAAGCGCGTGCCGGGTTGGACCCCCTTGGCCTGGATGCCGCTCGGGGTGTGAAAGAACACGATGGTGTCGCGCATGGCAACGGACACGAGGCCAAGCGCCGTGGCAATCGTGGCCAGTCCAGTCCCGATCAGGGTCAGGCGCCGTTGCTTGTGGGTCATGCGTCATGCCTCCAGGTTTGCAACCGGGCCCTCCTGTAGCGGGGCCGCGGAGCTCCCGGTTTGACTGAGCGCAAGCCAACCCCTTCTTGAATGCCTTCGGAGCGCATGAGAGCCACGACATTCGGCCGCAGCCGTCGAGCCCGGACGCCAACCGTTACCTACGGCTCGGCCGTGGACGCGTGATCAGGTAGAGGCCGATACTGCCCATGATAAGCGCCAGGGTCAGGTGCAGGAGCCGGCTGTCCGTGGACCACAGGATCAGTGCGTAGGAGAGGCCAAGTGCGCCAAAGACCCCCGTCTTCGCGGGAAGCGCGATGGTCCCCTCGTCGCGCCAGTTCGACAGCAAGGGTCCGAGACTCGGGTGAGAGTAAAGCCGCTTTGCCCGCTCCGGATCGGAACGGGCAAAGCACCAGACGGCAAGCAGCAGAAACGGCGTGGTGGGCAGGAGCGGCAGGACCAGGCCGAGCCCGGCCAGCGTGACGCTCCCATACCCGAGACAAAGGTGAAGCCTGCGCATGGGATCCAAGGCGGTTACGTTACGAGACGGCGCGGCACCGCTCCGCCTGCAACGCCTTGATGGTCTCGGCATTGGGGCAGTAGCTCTGCACCACGGGCGCCCAGCCGCGGTCGAGATCGCGCCGGCACCGCCGAGCCGCCTCACATCCGGAGCAGATGATGCTCATGTCGCGCATGACGTCCGGATGCGTGCGCCCGACCCGCTCAGGGGCGAGCCCGACGGCGTCGAGGAGCCGCGGCAGCCCGTCTCCGGCGCCCCGGGCCGCGAGGCGGGTGAGCTGGTCCGGCGAGAGCCCGACCTCCCGGGCCAGCGCCCCAAGCCCGTCCCCGTCGAGGGAGGTCAGTTCCCGGCCGGCCTTTCGGCTCGACCGCCAGCGCGAAATCGTGGTCATCAAACCCATGGGGCACCTCCATGCTGTTCAACAATGCTGCCATAGGCTGGCGCCACGACGTTGTTCCGGCGCAAACTGGAAGCAGCTATTGCCGCGCGTCCGCCACGCCGTCGGGCATGGCCCAGCCCTCGCGGCGCCTACCAGGCCTCGGCCGGTGCGCCGGCTCCCATGCACGCGGAGGCGAGCTGCTCCGGATCCAGTCCCCGGCCGGCAGTGGCCGGCTTCCGCGCAGCCGGAGCACCCAAGGACCATGCCGCGCATCCGTCCGTGTCGCCGCGTGCGGCCCGCTCCAGCCCGAAGGCCTCCGCCTCGGCGTCGCCGAGCCTCCCGGCCTGTCGCGTGCCCGCCCCTCCAAAACCTATGAAAACCTCCCTGTCGTCTTGACAGGATTCACAGGTTGGCGGGGCGGCGCCTTGATCTGCCGCAAGTGGACCTGCGCGATGCGGCGTGACCTCCACCGCGCACCGGCACCCGTAACTGGTACGAGGGCCGGCCATGCCGCAGCGAGGGCCTCATCCGCCGTACGGCGGATGAGGCCCTTACGGGCCTGCAGGCCAGCGGGCCACGACGGGTTCGGGCTCCGGCCTGGGCACCGGCCGCCCTTCGATGACGGCCCGCAGGTCCGCGAGGAACCGCGCGCGGTCCGTCCCGTGCTCGCGGCAAGCGTCGTCCACGGTGTGGAAGCAGGCAATCGGGCAGCCGACGCAGCTCATCTTGTGGTTCAGGAACACCCGGATCGTCGCCGGCCACTGCCGCATGACGTCGTCGACGAGTTGGGTGGATTCGACAGGCATGATCGCCTCCAAAGTCACGTTCTTGTGTTGGCCCATGATTAACAGGTCCGTTGCGGCGCTCTTTGCGCGGCGACAAGAACCGGGCCGCAGCGGCCGGCCAACGGTGTTTCGTTTGAGACAGGGCAAAGAAGACGGAAGTCCGTCCAGACAAGGTCCCGCCGTTGAAGCGGAAGGCCGGAGGTGGCCGGGCACCGTGGGTGCCAGTGTCAGGGCGCCTCCCGCGTCGATGTCCGCCGGTCCGGATCCTGTCCGGAACCTGGGTCTCACCACCAATTGCGGCCGGAGCGCCTCGGCCGCGCCAAGGATCTCTGTCTGATGTGCAGTTGCAATGTCACCGAAATCGTCATCGACGTTCGCCAGATCATGCCGCGGATGCGCCATCCCCTGATCTTCAACACCTTCGACCAGCTCGCGCCCGGCGAGGCCTTCCTGCTCGTCAACGACCACGATCCCCGGCCGTTGCTTTATCAGTTCAATGTTCAGCGGCCGGGCGAATTCGGCTGGGACTACCAGGAAGAGGGACCCGACCTCTGGCGGGTGCGCATCAGCCGTGCCGCCTGACGGCGCCGGGCCTGTTCAGGGCGGAGCCGCATGGACTCCGCCTCGCGCCCGCCCGGACACCCTCCCGAAAGGCCTTGGTGATGACCGAGTTCTGCGTTGCCGTGGTCGCCTTCCTGGCGGCCCATCTGATCCCGGCGAGCCGTGGGCTGCGGGCCCGCCTGATCCTGCTGGTGGGCCGGACAGCCTATCTGACCGCCTACTCGATCCTGTCCCTGGCGCTCCTGGGTTGGCTGATCGTGGCCGCCCAGCGCGCGGGAACCGTGTGGCTCTGGGATCCGGCCCCGTGGCAGTGGCGCGTCCTGTTCATCGCCATGCCGATGGCGACGTTCCTTCTCGTCGCGGGTCTCCTGTCGGCCAATCCCCTTTCGATTTCCCTGAGAGGCGGCACCGACCCTGGCCCGATCACCGCCGTCACGCAGCACCCGGTGCTGTGGGCCTTCCTGATCTGGGCGGCGGCCCACATTCCCCCGAACGGAACTGTGGTCGCGCTCCTGCTCTTCGGCGCGATGGCCCTGTTTTCCCTGTTCGGGTTCATCCTGCTTGACCTCAAGGCGCGCAAGCGCCTCGGCCCGGAGCGCTTTCGGGAACTGGCGGCCGGAACCTCCATCCTTCCATTCGCGGCGCTCCTCTCGGGTAGGGCCCGGTGGCGCGCCTTGCGCGCGCTGGTCCTGCCCGCGCTGATCGCCGCTGCTCTGTACATCTGGTTCGTGCTGCAGGGCCATGCGCTTCTCATCGGCCCCGACCCGCTCACCGGCCTTGCCATGGGTTAGCGCCCGCCGCCCTGGCGGGCGCCGGCCTCGGCAGGCAGACCGAGGATTTCACTGCGTGAGGAAGAGGACGGTCGCGATCACGACCGACACGGCCACCGCCGCAATCGTGCCGGTCGGGCGCAGCACCCCCATCCGGTTCAGCATGACGGCGAAGATGACGATGAGGGGTGTGCCATCACCAAGCCAACCTGGGCATCGCTCATAAGAGACTCTCCTGTGTTCTTCTGTCCCCCCTCTATGGCCGGGAACGCGCGGGATTTGTTTGTGCCATCGCAAGGAAACGCAGGACAGCGGGCGGTACGAGGCACCAGCGACCACGCTGTCCTGTCGGAGAAAACCATGGACGCGGCAAGAGCCATAAACGCTGCGCAAGACGACCGCCCCTGGGGCGCCCTCTCGGACCTGCCCGGGCACCCGATGATGTGGGTGCTCATCCTCACCGAGGTGGTGACCTTCGGTCTGCTCTTTTTGACGTTCGCCGTGACGGGCGCCGTTCATCACGATGTCTTCGCCGCGGGCCGGGCCCAGCTCGATCTGGTTCTCGGCGGCGTCAACACGCTCGTCCTGATCACCAGTGGCTGGCTGGCGGCCCTGGCGGTGGAGTCCCGGTCCGTCGGGCGCCGCGGAACCGCGCGGCTGCAGCTTGGAGGAGCCATGGCGCTGGGGTTCGTGTTCATCGTCATCAAGCTTGCCGAATACATCGTGAAGGCCCAGGCTGGCATCGGAATGGACACCGATACCTTCTTCACGCTCTACTTCCTCCTGACCGGCTTCCACCTTCTGCATGTGGCGATGGGCGTCGCGATCCTGGCCCTGGTCGCGGTCCATGACAGCCTGGACAACC
>JAFAAP010000184.1 GCA_023426505.1 Pseudomonadota bacterium | reverse complement strand
CAACGTAGCGGCCGACGGAGAAGTTCACGGCCGCATCCACATGGCCATAGAGCTTATGCGGCGCCTGCGCCTCCTCCTCGGGTGTTGGGCGGGCCGTGATGATCCGCAGATCCCGGTAGACCTGCATGGAATCGGCATTGATCACGACGCCATCGAGGGCCTGCGCCAGTTTGATCCCCAATGCGGACTTGCCTGATGCGGTCGGCCCTGCAATGAGAACCGCGCCGATCCGTTCGTCACTCACTGCCCGGTCCCCACGATGGCTTCCTCCTCAGATCTTCTCGTCGCGACCTTGGTCGCCAACCCGCTCGAGCCCGCCGTGACGGACGACGTCGTGGCCCTCGCCGCAGACGCGCTCGGACAAGAGACGGAACGTTTGGATCTTGCAAGAGGCATCGCGGCCGATCTGATCCTGAAGAGCCCGGCTGACGTCAGGGCGGTCGAGCATACCCTGCGCGCGGCCCTGCGCGGCCAGCCCGTGGACATCGTCGTGCAGCCGCTGGCGCATCGGCGTAAGCGTCTTTTCCTGGCGGACATGGATTCGACCATGATCGGCCAGGAATGCATCGACGAGCTGGCGGACTACGTCGGCCTCAAGGCCGAGGTATCGGAGATCACCGAGCGCGCGATGCGCGGCGATATCGCCTTCGAGCCAGCCCTGCGCGAGCGGGTGGGGCTCCTGAAAAACCTGCCCGTGGGCGTTGTCGACCAGATCATCGAGAACCGGATCACCCCCACGCCGGGTGGGCGCGCCCTGGTCCAGACCATGCGGGCGAACGGCGCCTATACCTGCCTCGTCTCCGGCGGCTTCACCCTGTTCACCGGCCCGGTCGCCGCGAAGATCGGCTTCGACGAGCACCGCTCGAACCATCTCATCGTTGAGAGCGAGAGGCTCGCCGGCCTTGTCGAAGAGCCGATCCTCGGCCGGGAGGCGAAGCTCGCGACCCTGATCGAGCTGCGGGATCGCCTCGGCCTCGGACCGCAGGACACGATGGCCGTTGGCGACGGCGCCAACGATCTCGCGATGCTCGGTGAAGCCGGCCTCGGCGTCGCCTTCCGGGCCAAGCCTGCCGTTGCGGCAGCGGCCCATGCCCGGATCGACCACGCGGATCTCAGCGCCCTGCTTTATGCCCAGGGTTATCGTGAGGCCGAGATCGTCAACAATTGAGCTTCGTGGGTCCACGCAAAGAAAAGGCGGCCTTGAAGGCCGCCTTTTGTATTTGGGAACCGTCCCGTTCTACTCGATGGACAGCGCCACGAAGCGGACTTCGCCCTGGGCATTGGCCACGAGGAGGAGCGCCGATTTGCGGCCCTGGCTCTTCAGGTCGTCGAGCTTCTTGGTCACGTCGGCCGGGGTCGAAACCGGCTCCTGGTTCACCTCGACGATGACCTCGCCGGCCTGGATCCGCTTGTCGGAGGCCGCAGAGTTCGGGTCCACGCGGGTGATGACCACGCCCTTGGCATCGTCCTTGAGGTTGTACCGGCGGCGCATCTCGTCATTGATGCCGGAGAGGTTCAGGCCGAGGGCCTGCCGGGTCGCCGTGGGCGTGTCCGTCGAGGGCTGCTGCAGACTGGCTTGCTTCTCGCTGTCCTCGAGACGGCCGAGGGTGACCTTCTTGGTCTCCTCCTTGCCCTTGCGGACAACGATCACGTCGACGGCCTTGCCGACAGGGGTCGAGGACACGATGCGCGGCAGGTCACGGGAATCCTTGACCTCCTTGCCGTCGAACCGGACGATCACGTCGCCGACCTCAAGGCCGGCCGGCTTGGCTGGGCCCTTGTCATCGATGCCCGCGATGAGCGCGCCGCGCGCGGTTCCGAGGCCGAGGGCCTCAGCAGTCGCGTCATCCACGTTCTGGATGCGGACACCGAGCCAGCCGCGGCGGGTCTCGCCGAACTCGCGAAGCTGGTCGATCACGGGAACCGCCGTCGCGGCCGGAACCGCGAAGCCGATGCCCACCGAGCCGCCGGTCGGCGACAGGATGGCCGTATTGATGCCGATCACCTCGCCGTTCATGTTGAAGAGTGGGCCGCCCGAGTTGCCCTTGTTGATGGACGCGTCGGTCTGAATGTAGTTGTCGTAAGGTCCGGACTCGATGTTGCGGCCACGGGCCGACACGATGCCGGCCGTCACCGAACCGCCGAGGCCGAACGGGTTGCCGATCGCCAGCACCCAGTCGCCGGGCCTGATCGCATCCGAGTTGCCGAATTTCACCGCCTTGAGGGGCTTGTCCGACTTCACTTTGAGAACGGCCAAGTCGACCTTGGAATCTTTGCCGACGATCTCGGCCTTCAGGCGGGTCCCGTCCGAGAAGATCACGCTGATGTCGTTGGCATCGCCGATCACGTGATTGTTGGTCACCACGATGCCGGAGGGATCGATGACGAAGCCGGATCCGAGCGAGTTGGAGCGGCGCGGACGCGAGGGCGTGTTGTCGCCGTTTTGCCCATTCTGCCCGCGACGGTTGAAGAATTCCTCAAACAGGTCCTCGAACGGGGTGCCCGGCGGGAGCTGGGGCAGCGTCCTGTTCCGCGTCTCGACCGTCGTCGAGGCCGAGATGTTGACAACGGCGCCCGTCACCTCCTCGGCCAGATCGGCAAAGGACTCGGGCGCCGCCCGGGCGAATGCCGGCAGCGGCGCGGCGACCGCCAGAGACATCAGGACCGCGAAGCAGGACGCGGCCAGCCGGCGCAAGGGGCGCTGGAATTGCGCCGTGTCGGTAGGCGCCGGCGCGTTCAAGGCATGGGTCATGGATGATCCTCTCTCGGAGAGCATGAACATAGATAAATTGTTAGTCCGGTCCGTCATTCAAGCTCCGATTACGGCGGAAGCGGGGCTCGATCTCATCCGAACTGGCGCACCAGCCAGACAATTCCGACGCCTACAAGTGCCGAAAGGATCCCGACCAGTCGCATCCGGTCGCTGGGGCTATGAGCCGCTTCGAACATGGCGCGCCTCATCCCGTCCGGGAAGGCCGCAAACAAAATGCCCTCGACCGCGAGAGCGAGGCCGAGGGCTGCGATAAGGTCCAGCATCGTCGCCTTATTGGGCAGGTGCAGGCTGGACGGGAGCCGGAGCAGCAGGCGCCGGCCGGGCGGGCGTAGCCGCCTGACCATTGCCGCTCGCCCGACCGGACGTGGTGTTGAAGAACCGGAAGAATTCCGAATCCGGGCTCAGGACGAGCCGGGTGTCTCCGGACTTCAAGCCGTTCTCATAGGCCTGCATGGAGCGGTAGAAGGCGAAGAAGTCCGGATCCTGGCCGAAGGCCTCCGCGAGAATGCGGTTCCGGTCGGCGTCGCCCTGACCGCGCAGCTCCTCGGCCTGGCGGTTCGCCTCAGCCCGAATGATGGTCGCCTCGCGCTCGGCGCGGGCCCGAATCGTCTGGGCCCGCTGCTGGCCATTGGCGCGCAGGTCCGCCGCCTCACGCTCGCGCTCGGTCCGCATCCGCTGATAAACCGCCTGGCTATTGGCCGCCGGCAGGTCAACCCGGGTGAGACGGACGTCGATCATCTCGATGCCGAGGCTCCCCGCCTGCCGATTCACGTCTGCCTGGATCCGGTTCATGAGGTCCGCCCGTTCCGTGCGAACGATGGCATCGCGCGACGCGCTCGCCAGGATGTTACGCATGGTCGAGTTGGTGAAGCTGGCCAACCGTTGGTTCGCCAGAGTGATGTTGCCGACCGCCTGATAGAACTTGAGCGGGTCGATGATCCGGTAGCGCGTGAAGGCATCGACCTCCAGGTTCTGGCGGTCGGCGGAGAGGAGCGTCTGCACCGGAAGGTCCAGGTCCAGCACGCGCTTGTCGAAATAGGTCACGTTGTCGACGAGCGGCAACTTGAACTTCAGGCCGGGCTCCCGGATCTCGGACTGCACCGCGCCGAAGCGGAGCACCAGGGCATACTGGGTCTGCTGGACGATAAAGACCGAGCTGTAGAGCACAATGAGGGCAAGCCCCACGAGGATCAGGATACCGGTGCGAAAGGCGGAACTGCTCATCGCGTCGCTCCCTGCTGGGCCGGGTTGCCGCCCTGAGCGGGCTGCCGGTTCTGTAGCTCATTGAGGGGAAGGTACGGGACGACGCCCTGTCCGCTGCTGCTCGGATCGATGATGATCTTCTCCACGCCGCCGAAGACGCGCTCCATGGTCTCGAGGAAGATGCGCTCACGGCTGACGTCGGGAGCCTGACGGTACGATTCGTAGACCTGACGGAAGCGGGCGGCCTGACCAGTTGCGTCGGCCACGGACTGCTCCCGGTAGGCCTCTGCCTGCTGCACGGTCCGTGCGGCTTCGCCTCGCGCCTCGGGAACGACGCGGCTGGCGAAGGTCTCGGCCTCGTTCTGGACGCGCACGGCATCCTGCTGGGCCGCGTTCACGTCGAAGAAGGCCTGGCGGACGTCTGCCGGAGGCTGGGCCGCCTGAAGCTGCACGACGTTGATCAGAACGCCGGCCCCATAGGCGTCGAGCGCTTCCTGCATGATCTGGCGAACCTCCTGGGCAACGCTCGCCTGCTCGGTGGTCAGAATTGCCTGGATGTTGCGGCGCCCGACGACCTCGCGCATGGCGCTTTCCGCCACGGACTTGATCGTGCCCTGCGGGTTCTGGAGATTGAACACGAAATCCTGGGCCCGGGCGGGATTGACCTGCCAGACCGCGTCGAAATCGATGTCGATGATGTTCTCATCGGCCGTCAGCATGAGGCTCTCTTCGAGGATGTCGCGGGAGCGCGCCTGTCCGCCGGTGGAGCGGTAGCCCACCTCGATCCGCTGCTGCTCGGTGACGTTCGGCTTGAGAACCCGGCCGATCGGATAGGGTAGATTGTAGCGCAGGCCCTCCCCGGTCGTTCCGGTGTAGCGCCCGAAGATCATGTTGATGCCGACCTCGTTCGGCCGCACCGTGTAGAACCCGGTCAGCAGCCAAACGGCGATCACGCCGAGCACCAGAACTGCCAGTCCCTTGCCGCCCATGGAACCGCCGCCGCCCGGCAGAAAGTCCTTCAGACGGTCCTGAGAGCGGCGAAGAATGTCCTCAAGATCCGGGGGATTGCCGTTCCCCTGCGGGCCGCCACCGCCCCAAGGGCTCTTGCCGCCTCCCGATCCGCCGCGATTGCCCCATGGGCCGCCGCCGCCGCTTTGGTTACTCCAAGGCATAGGTTGCCATTCCTCACTCTGAAAAGTCCGGCCGGTCGAGCCGTTTGGGTGAAAGGCGGTTGTGGGTGGTGTTTCTCCCACCTGTCAAGGCTGCGACTTGGGGATTGTCTAGGCTTTCGTCAACTCTTCAAGGCCTTAAGAGCGCCGTTCGAGATCAATGAAGGTAAACGAATGCTCGTTATCGGCCCCTTTGGGATGGTCGCTGCGTTTGACTTCACGGAAGCGTGATCGATCCACGGGCGGGAACACGGCGTCTCCCTCGGGAGCCGTATGGACCTCCGTCAGGTAGATCTTCTCGACATGCGGGAGCGCGAGACGATAGATCTCCGCGCCTCCGGCGACAGCGATCGCGTCGGCTCCCATGGATCGCGCCAGGGTCGTGCCGATGGCGACGGCCTGATCCCAGTCATGGGCGACGTGGACCCCATCCGCCGCGAAGGCCTGGTCCCGGGTCAGGACGATCGTCTCGCGCCCGGGCAGCGGCTTACCGATGGACTGGAAGGTCTTTCGTCCCATGATCATGGGTTTGCCCCACGTCAGGTCCCGGAATCGGCGCAGATCCGTCTTCAGGCGCCACAGAAGCTGGTTGTCCCGCCCGATGACGCCGTTGTCGGCGGCAGCGACGACGATGATAAGGGGAACGGTCATGATGCCTCCGCCAGCTTCAAGAGAGGTTCGCCGGTGACTCTCTGCACCGTCCACTCGTCCATTGGGGCTGCCCCGATGGACCGGTAGAAGCGAAGGGCCGGCTCGTTCCAGTCGAGCACCCACCATTCGAGCCTCGGCAGCCCCTCGGCGACGCAGCAGCGGGCGAGGTGGCGCAGGAGCGCCTTGCCGATCCCCTTGGAGCGGAACGCTGGCCGGACGTAGAGATCCTCCAGATAAATCCCGTGCCGTCCCCGGAACGTAGAGAAGTTGTAGAACCAAAGAGCGAAGCCCGCAGGCGCCCCGTTCCACTCGGCGATGTCGGCGAAGACCCGCGGCTGGGGGCCGAAGAGGGCGCCGGCGATATCCGACTCGGTGGCGTCGACTTCGTGGGCCAGGCGCTCGTATTCCGCCAGTTCGCGGATGAAATCGAACACGAGAGGTGCGTCGCGGGGTTCGGCCTGGCGGATCGTGATGGACATGGGGATCTTGTGCCCAAGCTTGCGCGCTCTGTCGAGCCTCAATCGCCCTCTTCTTCCGCCTCCACCCGTCGGGGCGATCCCCACCCTTCCAGGATGGCATTCATGTCATCGAGGACGAAGAACCGGGCGCTTTCCTGATCGTAACCTTCGGCGAGAAGGCCATCGTAGTCCGTGAACTGATGGCGGATATACGACACGAGGGACAGCCACGCCGCTGCTTCCGGGGATGCCGTGTGAAGTCCCCTGCTGCCGAGCGCATGATCCATCACCACCTCGAACTCATGCCGCGGGATTCGGGGGGCGAGGATGCGGATGGCGCTCTCGACGGCTTCACGCCTGTTCATGAAAAGGGAGGCTCCGAGCTGATGGTCTGCGATGGCCCACCTGCTTCGGCAGGTTGCAGAATCCGAACTCTATAGCAGCCTCGGCTGTCTCAGCCCAGCTGTCATAACGTGTCTCCACTCCCCTGCCCGTTCGAATGCGATCGGGCTCGCCGACGAGGCCGAAACGTCCCCGATGCGGGACTATGGGAGGTTTAAGCGCGTGCGGTCTGTCGATGGCTCCGCCGCGGCTTCGCCTCCGCCTCCACTCCCTTGCTCAGGACGGATGCGACGGCACCGACATCGGCGATCACGAGGCGGCGCCGATAGCGGCGGATCTGGCGCTGCGCTTCCCAGGCGCGCAACGTCCTGCTCACGGTCGGCAACGTACTCCCGATCAGATCGGCGAGATCCTGGCGGCTGACCGGGAACGGGACCTCGACACCCTCCGGCACCGTCTCTCCGAACGTATCGACGAGCCTCAAGATCGTCCGCGCCAAGCGCTGCTCCACGGGCTCGCTGGAAAGATCGCGCAACCTGCTCTCCATCTCGCGAAGCCGGGTCTCGAGGTCATGGATGACGTTGAGAGCCACGAGCGGATGCCGGTTGACGAGATCGCGAATGAACTCGGATGGCCATTGCAGCTCCACGCCTTGCGTGACGGTGATGGCATGGACCGGATATCGACCGGCGAGCAGGGCCGGACTGCCGAATATCTCCCCCGGACGAACGTATTTGACGATGACGCGCGCGCCCGTCGGCGTCGTCTGCACCAGTCTCGCCACACCGGAAGCCAGGACATGCACCGCTTGAGCAGCCTCTCCTTCCGCGAACAGCACCTCGTCTGGGCCGACGATCCTTCGCCGGGCATGTCGCAGCAATTCCGATGCGGCGCCCGCATCAAGGCCTCTGAGGAGGCCTATCGACAATGCATTCTCGAACATGCGCTCTGCCGGAATGTGGTGGGAGGATAGGCGATGCTTCCACAGGCGACCGAATGGCCGGTGTCCTCAGCGGGTCAGTGTCGCGTGCCCTTGATGACGGGAGAGCAACGGCACGGCGCGACGGCCGCGGCTTCGATCCACTAGTCCCGTGCGCCAAGGCGCCAGTCCAATGGCGAGAAGAGCACCCAGAAGGAGAACGGCGGCAACAAAGAACGGCGCCCCCAGGATCATCGTCGCGCCTTGATGAGACATGGCGGCGGCAAGGCTGCTCGTGAACAGGACCGGCCCGATGAGGCCGCTCACGCCCCTCAGGCTGTTGAGCGCCCCCTGCAACTGCCCTTGCTGCGACGGGTAAACCCGCTGGGTCATGAGGCTCTGGGCGGATGGGCCGAAAAGTCCCCACAGGGCCGCGACGGGAATGGCGAGCCAGATCCAGCCGCCGCTCGGAGCGAGGCCGAACAGGATGGTTCCGGCAGCGCCGCAGGCAAGGCCCGTCACCATGGTCGGCACCTCGCCGAAGCGCGCGACGGCCCGGCGCACGAGCCCTCCCTGAACGGCCGCAGAAGCGATGCCGACGGATGCGAGCGCAAAGCCTATGGCAACCTCGCCCCACCCGAAGCGGTGCCCCGCATAGAGCACGAAGACTGCCGGAAAGACCTCATGCGCCAGGTTCGACAGGAAAAGGACGGCCGAGACCCCGAACAGGGTGCGGTTCGACTTCAGAAGCCGCAGGGCCGCCAGAGGGTTCGCCCTGCTCCACGAGAACGGCGCCCGCCGCTCCTGCGGTAGCGACTCCGGCAGGACGAAGATGCCGTACAGGGCATTCGCGAGGCAGAGCGCCGCAGCCGCCCAGAAGGGAAGCCGCGGATCGACTGCGCCGAGCATTCCGCCGAGCGCAGGTCCGACGATGAACCCGAAGGCGAACGCGGCACCGATGATTCCGAAGCCCGCCGCGCGGCGCTCGGCGTCCGTCACGTCGGCCACGTAGGCGAATGCGGTCGTAAAGCTCGACGACGCCAAGCCGCCGATTGCACGTCCGAGCAGAAGCCACCCGACCCCGGGCGCAACGGCCATGACGAGATAATCGAGCCCCAGGGCGATGTTGGAGAGAAGAATGACCGGTCGACGTCCGACCGCATCGGACAACGTGCCGAGGATCGGGGAGCCGAAGAATTGCATGACGGCCCAGGTCAGCCCGAACAGCCCATAGATCTGCGCGGCGCTGACCGCCTCCCCTCCGAGAAAATCCTGAATCAGGCGGGGAAGGACGGGAATAATGATCCCGAAGGCGAGAAGATCGAGGGCGACGGTGATCACGATGAACGGCAGGGCCGCACGACGGACCGGATTCGGGTGAGGCAGGGGGAGGTTCATGACGCTTTCGATGTTAGGTGCATTGTCGGAGCGGTGCATCTACTCGTATGGCTAAGGCGATCCGGTCGAGACAGGACCGGCGCCCTGCCAGTGCCCCTGCTTCTTCAGGGCGTCGGCGACCTCGCGAGGCAGGTAGTTCTCGTCGTGCTTGGCCAGCACGGTATCGGCCTTGAAAAGACCGGTCGGATCCAGCACGCCCTCAGCCACGACGCCCTGCCCTTCGCGGAATAGGTCCGGCAGGAGACCTCTGTATTGCACGCCGACGGCACCGCCCGTATCGGCGACCGTGAACGCGACGACCTGATGCTCGCCCCGGCGAAGCGATCCCTCCTGGACGAGACCGCCAAGGCGGAAGCGCGTCCCCGGCGAGATCCCCTTTTCATGAATGTCGCTCGGCGTATGGAAGAAGACGATACTGTCGCGCATGGCAAAGAACACGAGGCCAAGCGCGACGGCAATGGTCGACAATCCAGCCCCGATGAGGCTCAGGCGTCTTTGCTTGCGGGTCACGATCCGGTGTCTCCAAGGCTTCAACGATTGACGCTCGATAGCATGGCGTGTCGTCCGATGGTTTGATCGAGCGCAAGCCAGAATGCTGTCAGGTCCTTTATGTCGGCCGCACCGAAGGCGCCTCACCCTGCTCCGTTACTGCTCCGGATCGGCCGACAACAGGTCCCGGATGATCGAGATGGCAAGCGCCGCATCGATCTGACCGGATCCTCCGAGCCCAGCTTCCAGTTGAGCAATCCCGCCGGCAGTCCAGACCGCAGCAGCGGCTTTCTGCCTCAGGCCTTCGACGGTTCGTGCCGGCGTGGAGACGAGACGAGCTTGAAGCGCATCGACACGCTCACCGGCTGCCTTGTCTCTTGCGGCGGCGAACCACACGCCACTGGCCTCCTCGGCTGCCGCACGGGCGGCATACCACGCATCATAAGCGGAAATGATCTCGAGAAGGCGCTCCCGCGCCTCGGCTGTCGTCGCGGCGCCGGAACTCCGTGCCCGCACCAGCGCAATCACGGGAGCGTACCATGCTCGCCCGCCGTGATGAAGCCGTGCCGCCGGCAGCCCCAGGGCGCGATCTCCCAACCTCTCGAACAGCGCTTCGGGCGGCGCGGGATCGAGATCCTCAAGTCGCTCCTCTGCGGCATCGAGCGCGAGCGTGCTCGCATCGTACTCCGCCGCGGCAGAATGCCAGTCCTTCCCGATAGCCAGGAGAACGGCGTCAGGTCCGTCTGCACCCCGGCAGGCCGGCCCTTTTACGGTCAAGGCAGGTCTCGCCGCCAGATTGCGCTCGAAAAAGGTTGCGTTCACACAGAAGCGCGGCGCAGATCGGTCACCCTTTTCCTTCGCATCGAGCCATTGGCGGCAGGCTTCCGAATGGGAGCACCACAGACAGCGGCGTATGGCCCTGGCAAAGGCGGTTTCCGATTCTGGCAGCGTATCGGGATCGAGACCGACATGGATCATCATGTCGCCAAAGTTCTGAGCGTTCTGCTGAATTCGCTGTCCGATGGCACCGAACATCTCGGCTCCTCCCTTCCTGAGATCGTCACGAAGGCTATCAGGAGGAACAGGGTCGCGACTTTGATCGGGCGCAAACACCTTTGCGGGAATATGAGCGCCCGAGGCGGATCGACTGCCGGCGCATGCCCCTCGCGCCAGCAAACCCACCCGCCTCAGGACGTCACGCGCGGACGCGTGAATACATTCCAATAGGTCACCACGAAGCCCAGGAAGGCTCCGGCCCAGGCGAGTCCTGCCAGATGCAGCAGGCCTCCGCTCCAGGCGGGATGGACTGCGGCACAGATGCGCGCGAAGGCCGCAACCACGACCAACCCATAGAGGACCTGGATCATCGGCGAGGCGACGAGCGCACGGCCCGTGTGACCAAGGCTCGCCCGCGACATCACCGCCAGGGTCATGGCTCCCATGGCGCCGCCGGTCCAAGCATGAATCCCGGCCGCTGCCGGCAGCAGATCCAGCGCGGCGAGCCCCGTCAGAACGAACCCGATCGGCACGAACAGATAGGCAATGTGCAGGATCAGCACGAGCCGATCGCGCCATGTCCGGTCTCCGGCCCAGCGGGCGAGCCGCACGGCCTGGAGCAGGCCCGCGGCGATCAGAGCCGCACCTGTCACGTCCCAGTCCGGAGCGACGATCCAGGCAACGAGCGCGACGGCGGCCGAAATCATGGAAATCACGTCGAAGGAACCGAACGCAGCCGGAAGGCGGCCCGGGTTCTCGCGGGCGAGCCAGTTGCGGGTGAAACTCGGCACGATGCGCCCGCCGATCAGCATGATGAGCATCATCGTGGCGGCGATCCCGAACCGGGTGCCGTAATCCGCCGCGCCGAGAACATGGGCTTCGATGTGGAAGATGACGTTGCCGGCGACCAACATTCCGACAGCGATGAGGACTTTCAGGTTGCGCCAGTTTCGCCCCTTGATGATCTCCCGCGCCATGGCGCCCCCGACGAGGAGAAGGAACGCATTGTCGATGAGGGCCGCGGCCTCCCACCCGATCCAGGCGGAGGTCGTCACCGAGATCCGGCCCGCGATCCAGGCCAGCACCAGGACGAGCAGGGGCTTGCCCTGAAGCGGGAGATTGCCGGTCCAGTTCGGAACCGCCGTCAGCAGGAATCCTGTGACGACGGCCGAGAGGTAGCCGTACAGCATCTCGTGGATGTGCCAGTCCCGCGGAGACAAGGCCGTCGACAGCTGCAGCTCGCCGTAGAACATCGGCAGCCACGCCAGGATCGCGAGGCCGGCATAGAGCGACCCCAGAAGAAAGAAGGGGCGGAAGCCGTAGGAGAGAAGCGTGGGCCCCTCGTAGGACCGCAGGCGGGGAATCGGGGCCATCATGGGCCTCCTTCGACTGGAATGAAGAGATCCTGCGCCGTTACGGCGCTGCCTGTTTTGACGTCGGTCGCGACGAAGGCGATCGGTTGCCGTTCCCGCAGCGGAGCCGTCACGAGCACGCGAAGCTCGCGCGTCGTGTCGGATGCGACATCCACAATCGTGTCGTCGCCGACCACTTCGATCGCAGCATCCTCAAGCCCATCGACGGCGATCCGGAACGAGCGCCCATCATCGGCCTTGTTGTAGAGGCGGACCGCATAGCCGTTTCGGACTCGTCCGTCGGACAATCTCACGGCGACGGGATTGCGGTCGTGGATCACGGCGATCTTGGCTTCGCCGCGCATGCCGAGGCCGACACCCATCACGGACGCCAACGCGATCACCGACAGACCGAGGCCGATGGTTTTGGGCCGGACGACACGCCGGCGCGCCGGCTCTCCGACCCGAGCGCGCTCGATGTTGGACCATGCCTCGTAGTCGATCAGCCCACGCGGCCGGCCGAGCTTGTCCATGACCGTGTCACAGGCGTCGACACACAGGCCGCAATTGATGCAGGCGAAGTTCGGACCCTCGCGGATATCGATCCCGATGGGGCAGACGTTCACGCATTGCAGGCAATCGACGCAGTCGCCGGCAGGTTCGCCCTTGGCCTTCAGTTCGGCGGCCTTCTTAGCGGAGCCTCGGGGTTCGCCACGGTAATCGCGGTAATTGACGGTGAGCGCCTCCGGGTCCCAGATCGCGCCCTGGAGCCGGGGCCAGGGACACATCCAGGTGCAGACCTGCTCACGGGCAAACCCTGCAAGAGTATAGGTCGTGCCGGTCAGGATGATGACCCAGGCATAGGCGAGCGCAGAGGCCCGGCCTGTCACGAGATCGGACACGAGCGTCGGCGCATCGGAAAAGTAGAGGACGAAAGCGCCGCCCGTTCCCATGGCGATCAAGATCCAGATCGCGTGCTTGAGGCCGATCTCGAAGATCCGCTTCGGCGATAGCCCGCTTCCCTGTTTCTTCAGCCGCTCGCGCCGGTCGCCTTCGACCACGCGCTCGACGAGGAGGAACAGGTCGGTCCAGACGGTCTGCGGGCAGAAATAGCCGCACCATACCCGTCCGGCGACGGCGTTGATCCAGATGAGGATCAGGGTCGCCAGGACGAGAAGACCCGTCAGGTAGTAGACCTCCTGGGGCCAGATCTCGATGAAGAAGAAGTAGAGGCGCCCGCGCTCGAAGTCGAAGAGCACAGCCTGATCCGGCTGGCCGGGGCCCCGCGCCCACCGGACGAACGGCAGGACGTAATAGACCGCCAGGCAGACGATGAGGGCCGTCCATTTCAGGCGCCGATACCGGCCGGAGACGGATTGCGGGACGACCCGCTCCGCGATGGTCCCGCGCTTGGGTCTCCGCAAATGTGCACGTTCGGGCTTGAAGCTGATGTCGAGTGTGGCCATGGGACGATCTGAATCGCCGCCGCAGAAAAAGTCCTGCGGCGGCTCACGTTTTCAGCGCTTGACGTGCTATTTCGCCGCGGTCGTGGTAGTCGCGAGCTTGTCGAATAGGCCGCCGAAGACCTGCTTGGCCTTGCCCGGATGGGTGGCCGCCTTGGCCTGATCCGTGTTTGTGGGCTCACCCACCACCACCATACCGACCATGCCCATGCCGTAGTGCGGCTTGCACTTGTAGCCGTAGACGCCGGGCTTATCGAAGGTGATGGCCATCTCTTCGTTGACCTTGCCCGCAAACGTCTTGCCGCCCTCTGGCAGCATGGTGTCGATGCTCTCGACGTTGTGCCCCTTGTCGGTCGCAACGAACTTGACCGTATCGCCGGGCGCGACCTTCACCAGGGCTGGCTCGAACACCATCACGCCCTCAGTTCCCTTGTTGAGCATCTTGACCTCGACTTCGGCCGCGCTTGCGACTCCACCCAGGCCTAGAGCGGCCAGCATCCCCAGCACCAAAACCTTACGCATCGTTCTTCTCCTCGTGAGACTTGAATTGGACGAGCCGACCGGCTCTTGAGGAAAGGTCATACGCTGCCCGCGGCCGGGCGTGCTTGATCTGGAACAAAGAGGGATACGATTGGCGCCGCACCGGCCGAACATGCCGTCAGGTTTATCGGTTGCTCCATCAAAGCCAAAGCTTAGGGCATCGGCCATGCGCTTGAGATAGCTCAATTCCCCTGGACAGCCTCTGGTGTAGACATGAAACGTAGTCCGCAACCGCCGGAGCATTTCCTCTGGCCGGTTGCTTGGCAACTCCGGGCTTCGGTTCCGGAATGTCGTCGCTCTGATTTGGAAACGCCCGATGCCCGCCCTGGACAAATCCCTTGTGGCCAATCTGCCCATGTTCGCCGGAATGCCGACCAAGCATCTCGACGAGGTCATGCGCGAGGCGCAATCGATCCGCTATCCCAAGGGGAGTCCCGTCTTTCAGCAGGACGAGGAAGCTCATTCCTTCTTCATCCTCCTTCATGGGCACCTGCGGGTCGTGAAGGTGACACCGGACGGCCAGCAGGTTGTGGTCCGCTTCGTCACGCCCGGCGACATCTTCGGGATCGCGATGGCCATGAATCGCCAAACCTATCCGGCATCCGCGCTGGCGATCGTCGACAGCATCGCCCTCGTCTGGCCTTCGGCCGTCTGGCCCCGTCTCGTCGCCAAGCATCCGACCCTCGCCGTCAATACCCTTCAGACGATGGGGTCCCGACTGCAGGATGCTCATACGCGCGTGGTGGAGATCTCGACCGAGCAGGTCGAGAAGCGCGTTGCCCACGCCCTGCTGCGTCTCGCCCGTCAGGCTGGCAGAAAGAGCGACGACGGCGTGCAGATCGATTTTCCGATTTCGCGGCAGGATGTGGCCGAGATGACGGGGACCACGCTTCATACCGTGAGCCGCATCCTGAGCGGCTGGGAAGACCGGGGTCTCGTCGAGAGCGGGCGGCAGAGGATCACCATCTGTGATCCTCATAAGCTGTTCATGCTGGCCGATAGCCCTGTGACCTGAGGAATCTCTCCTCGATGCCGTCCCAGGCGCCTAAGCCTCCACGGTGGGAACCGGCGCCTTCGCGGCGGCGGCCCTCAGGTCTTCCAGGAACTTGATCCTGTCGGCCCCGTGCTCGCGGCACGCGTCCTCGACGGTATGGAAACAACCGATCGGGCAGCCGACGCAGCGCATCTGATAATCCAGAAACACGCGGATCGTCGCCGGCCATTGTCGCATGATTTCATCGACAGGTCGGGTGGCTTCAATGCTCATCATAGCCTCCATGCGAGGATCCGTTGCGCATCCTCTATTGGGTGAGGAACAGAGCGGCCGCGATCACAACCGACATGGTCACCGCCGCAATCGTCCCGGACAAGCGCAGCACGCCCATCCGGTGAAGCATGATTGCAAAAACGACGATGAGAGGTGCCGCCGTCATCAGTCCGATCTGAGCATCGCTCACAATCCGCTCTCCTCCGTTTGGTTGAGCCTTGATACCGCGAATTCTCGAATGGCTGTTTGCGCCAGAGCAACGAGACGGATGAAATCCCAGAGATAAAACCTCTCCTGATCCCACCGGAGGAGCGGAAGCGATGGTTGCCGGACAAGAGGAGCGGAGCTGGGGCGCCCTGTCTGACCTGCCGGGGCACCCCATGATGTGGGTCCTCATCCTGACCGAAGTCGT
Source organism: Pseudomonadota bacterium (assembly GCA_023426505.1). GTDB lineage: Bacteria > Pseudomonadota > Alphaproteobacteria > Rhizobiales > Beijerinckiaceae > Microvirga. The sequence goes on along the minus strand of JAFAAP010000184.1, from coordinate 395 downwards.
CACCTTCGGGCTGCTTCTTCTGACCTTTGCCGGAGCTCGGGTTGTCCAACCGGCTCTCTTCGCAGCCGGACAGGCGCAGCTCGATCCGACCCTTGGCGGCATGAACACCGTTGTTCTCGTCACGAGCGGCTGGCTCGCCGCACTCGCCGTGGAAGTGCGCGCCATCGGCGCCCGCTTGAAGGCGCGCATCCTGCTCGGTTCCGCCATGTCCCTGGGCCTCGTCTTCATCGCCATCAAGATGATCGAGTATCTGGAGAAAGCCCGCCTCGGCATCGGAATGGACACCGATACCTTCTTCACGCTCTACTTCCTCCTGACCGGCTTCCACCTTCTGCATGTGGCGATGGGCGTCGCGATCCTGGCCCTGGTCGCGGTCCATGACAGCCTGGACAACC
>JAFAAP010000160.1 GCA_023426505.1 Pseudomonadota bacterium | reverse complement strand
TCGAGCCATCAGTTGGCAGTGTTGGCGACTCGTACGACAATGCCCTGGCGGAAACCGTCATCGGCCTGTTCAAGACCGAGGTGATCCATCGGCGCGGGCCGTGGCGCTCGTTTGAGGCCGTCGAGTTTGCCACCCTCGAATGGGGCGACTGGGACAACCACCGGCGCCTGCTCGAGCCCATCGGCAATATCCCGCCGGCCGAGGCGGAAGCCGCCTACTACGCTCAGCTTGAGGTCACGCCGATGGCCGCGTAAAATCCAAGCCAATCAGCCTCCGGAAAATTCGGCGCGGTTCAGGTTTCGATCTGGGGCAGAATATACCCCTCTGCGCGGACGATCTGGCGCACCCACTCCTGATCGGTCACTACCGCCATTCGTGCGAAGCGGTGCAGTTTGCTCAAATGGCGAAGCCCGTAGCCGAATCGCGGGCGAATGCGCCCGGCGTCATGCCCGATATGGCGATCTCCGCATAGAGCGCGATACGGTCCTGGCGGGCCAAAGCGTCCTCGACGGCGGCGATGCCGCGCTCCACATCCTTCGTCCCGACGCGACCGCTCACGCGCATGGAGACCACGTGTTCGGGACCAGGCAGGACTTCCAGCACGGCAGCACCCCTTCGGAGGCCAGACCACCCCTGTGGCCTGTGGCCTCATTATAGGGCAGCACCCCACGATGGGGTGTTCCCGCGAGCGCACAGCAGCCGAAATCCCTGCCCTACTTGGCAACGCTCGAGGTGACGGACGTAATCACCTCGGATGCCTTGTGGAAGGCGGCATCCCGATCCGTGATACCATGCCGGCGGGCGATGTACTGGAAATCGTTATAGACTGTCCACACCGTGCCATTCTCGTCCTCCGAGACCAGCAGACGCACCGGCCAATCGATGCCTGCATTCGGGTTCGAGGTGATGAACTGCGAGCCGAGTGCAGGATTGCCGAACACCAGAAGGGTCGAGGGTCTCAGTAGGATTCCTGCGTCGGAAGCAAGCTTCGACTGGTCGACGGCGAAGAAGAACATGATGCCCTTTGCGGCGACGTCCTGCTTGATCCGGTCGATGGTTTCATTGAACGGATAGGCGCTTTTCACGCGCACGATGCCGTTCTCGAACATCTGCCGGCCAGGATCCTCCGCCTTGGTCGGGACGGGCGAAATAGCGAGCGCGAAGGGGATCAGGGCAGCGGCACACAAACCTGCAATGCGGGTAGCCATCGGGCACTCCTCCGGGTTGCCGCTCACGCACCGCGCGTGAGCCATGGGAGCAGCATGGAGAAGGTCGCCTGCATGTTGAAATACCGAGTCGCTCCCAAATCGATACGCGTCGGCTATCATCTCCCGATGACGAAGCCAGCCTCCAAGACGTCGGAGGGGGTGAAGCCTCGCCTGCAATCAACCATGCTGCCGTCATAGCCGCCCGCTATCGGCTCCATTGCTCAACGGTATTTCACCAGCCCGGCCATTTCCGGGATCATGTCCCAACCGGCGGCACCGCAAGCAGGGACGAAGCCCATGTTCCTGGAGATCGGGTCAACGGCTCCTGGCTGCTGGAACCGAACGGAGGGAATCGTGGAATCTTCATCTTCCGGCATGCACTCCGACGCCATCGGCCTCACCGAGGTGCTGGCAACCCGATTCCCGATTACCCGGGCGCTTGTGGAGGATGATGTCTTCCGGGGCATGGCGTACGCCTTCATCGAGTGGTCGCCACCCCGCTCTCCCGTGGCCTCGACCTATGGCGACGACTTTGGTGATTTCATCGACACGTTCCCGCTCGTTCAGCCGGCGCCGTATCTTGGCGACATGGCACGTCTCGAGGCAGCCCGAACCCATGCTTATTACGCGGCGGATGCGAGCCCTCTGACTGTACGGGAGCTTGCTGCTTTCGCCCCTCATACCTGGGAGCAGTGTCTGGCCGTTCTCCATCCATCCGTTCGGGTCGTGAGATCCACCTACCCTATCGTGACGATCTGGGAGGCTTACGTCACTAAGTCCCAGGGTACGGTTGATAATTTACGGCCGGAGGATGCCCTGATCGCCCGCCCGGATCTCCAGGTCGAGATCCATCGGCTGCCGCCCGGAGGTGCCGTTTTCATCCAGCACCTGATGAGCAAGTCGATATTCAGGGAGGCGGCAGACAAGGCTGCTGTGACGGACGCACGGTTTGATCTTGTTACGAGCCTTAGCGTGGTTCTCAGCCTTCACCTGATCGTCGGGCTTACTTCATGCACGGACCAGTGAGCTGAGCAGGGAAAACTGTGTCGGCCGTTGGTTGATTTCAAGAGGCCAAGCCAGGATTTGGCCGGAGACAATCCGGTCGGGAGCCGCGCTCCGCGGGCCAAGTCTGAACCCGTCAATAGGGCGTGCCTTCGGCACGCTGGCGCCGCAACGCCTCGGTGTACCAGACCAGTTCGTCGACGAAGCGGCCGGCGGCCTTGTCCAGCCACGGTGCTCCTGCATGTCCTTCGGCCGTAAGCGCCGTGCCGATCTCGGGGATCGGCAGCAGCGACGGGATGCTGGGGGTGCCGAGCTCGCAGAGCATCGCCCGCAGCTGCATCGCGGCCCTGACGCCACCGAAGCGCCCGCCCGAGTAGCAGACGATGGCGGAGGGCCGCCAGAAATACTCCTCCAGGAAGTGATCCAGCGTGTTCGACAGGCCAGGTGGGATGCTATGGTTGTACTCTCCGGACACGACCACGAAGGCATCCGCGCGTCGGAAGAGATCCGCAAGGCGTTCCAGGGTCTCGGGGGCCTCTCCCTTGGGATATTCCTTGTACATGCGGTCGAGCAGCGGCAGCTTCAGTTCGACCGGATCCACCAGGGGCGCCACTGCCCCTCGGCTCTCCAGATGACGAACGATGAAGCGGGCAACCTTGATCCCTTGGCGGTCGGAGCGGACCGAGCCCAGGATCACGGGAATGAGAAGAGCCATTTCGTCCTCCTGGCGATTAAAGCAGGGCTGTGATGGCAGCGTTTGCGGATATTCGCCGCATGATTGATCTCACGAGAGACATCCTACCCGTCTGCTACCGGAAGCGCTCATACCCAGTTTCTATCGAAATGACAGGTAACGGGCATTTCAGCTCATGCATCTCGCCTGTAATCATGCTCGTGTTCGACGTGTCCAGACTAGACCGGCGGACAAGGGTATCAAGAGGCCGTCATGAGCACCAACGAGCATGAGCGCATCCTCATCGTTGACGACAATCCGATGTCCCGGGAGGTCCTCGTGAAGTGGCTCCGGGCCGCCGGTCACGATGTTGTCGCGGCCGCGAGCGGCGAGCAGGCCTTTGTCATGCTGCGGGATTTGCAGCGGCCCATCGGCTGGTTCTACACCCGGGCGACCCTCCCCGGTCCGATCGACGGCTGGATCCTGGCTCAACCCACACCGGCCGCGGTGATGGAGGCCCTTCGCCGTCAGCTAAACACGCACGGGGACTTGCCAATCGCTGCCGACAGCAGCTCGCGCCAGCGGCGGGATGCGGCCTGATGTCGAACTCGGACTGGCCGATAGCCATTCGGCATCATGCCCATAGACAGGCGATATTTTTGTTTCCCAAAGCCGCCTGAGACAATTGCCGTCATCTCCTCAGGAGGATCCCATGACGCAACTCTCCAGCGCCCCCAAACGGGCACGTGTTGTGATCGTTGGCGCAGGCTTCGGCGGTCCGACGGTGGCGAAGGATTTGGCCAAGGCGCCGGTTGACCTGACGATCATCGATCAGCACAACTATCACCTGTTCCAGCCCCTGCTCTATCAGGTGGCGACGGCCGCCCTCTCGCCGGCTGACATTGCTTCGCCTATCCGCACAATCCTCAACGGACAGCGGAACTCCTCCGTAATGCTGGCAAAAGTGACGGGCATCGACACGACCTCCAGAGAGGTGATGGCAGGAGATCGTCGGATTCCGTTCGACTATCTCATACTCGCGCCCGGCGCCCGGCACTCCTACTTCGGCCATGACGAGTGGGAAGCGTTCGCTCAAGGAATCAAGACGATCGACGATGCCACGAGCCTGCGGCGCAAGATCCTGCTGGCTTTCGAGAAGGCCGAATTTGAAACAGACCCGGAGGAGCGCAGTCGCCTTCTCACGTTTGTGGTGATCGGTGGTGGAGCGACAGGGGTTGAGGTTGCAGGAGCCATCGCCGAATTGGCCCGCAAGGCTCTTGCAGCCGATTTCCGCTCGATCGATCCGGCACATGCCCGCATCATCCTGATCGAGGCGGGTCCCCGCCTCCTCCCGGTCTTTGAGGAGCATCTTTCCGAGGCCGCAAGGCGCTCGCTGGAAGATCTGGGTGTCGAAGTCCGCGTCTCCACGATGGTGACCGGCTGTAATGAGGCGGGTGTGATGCTTGGGGAGACACGGATCGAGGCCAGCACCATTGCCTGGGCCGCAGGCGTGCAGGCATCGCAGGCGGGTCAGTGGCTCGAGGCCGGGGCCGACCGGTCTGGCCGGGTTAAAGTCACACCGGACTTGAGTGTCCCAGGACATCCAAACATCTTCGTCATCGGGGATACCGCCCACGTGCTCGACATGGATGGCAAGCCTCTTCCAGGCGTTGCCCCTGTGGCGAAGCAGGAGGGCAAGTATGTCGCCAAGCTGATCCGAACACGCGTTGCCGGAGGCGATCTCCCGCCCTTCCGCTACTGCGACCCGGGATCGCTCGCCACCATCGGCCGGAAGAAGGCGGTGGTGCAGTTCCGCCGGCTTCGGCTCAGCGGCTATCTGGCGTGGTGGCTCTGGAGCCTGGCCCACATCTACTTCCTGATCGGCTTCCGCAACCGGCTGGTCGTGGCGATGAACTGGGCTTGGACCTATGTGAGCTTCCAGCGCGGCGCACGCCTCATCACTGGTCCCGATCCGCAGCCCGAGACTGGGGCTCAAGGTGTCGAGGTCACGAGGGAGTGTCTGAAGGGAGCAGCATAGCTCTCACTGAGCCAGCTCAAGGGATGGCAGCTCGACAGCTATCCGCTTCTTCTCGGCACTTGCTGCAATCGCGGGTTGGCCGAGCCAACGGGCCTGCATCGCCTCTTTGACCAAGGCGCCGACTGCGGGTGAATGCGGACGCCCGCGGACCGTGACGAGGTTCACCTCGCGCCAGAACTCGGGATCGACCATGGGACGGCAGACCACGAGAGGGTGCTTGGCGCAGCTCTGCGTCATGAAGCCAAAGCCGAGACCGGCTGCGATCATAGCCAGGATCCAATCGTCCCTTTCGCTCCGGTACACAGTTTCGCAGCCCTCGAACCCATGCTCGCGCCAGAGCGCCCCGGCATAGCAGTAGAACTCGCAGTTAACCCGGTTGAGATAGCGATCACCCGTGAGGTCGCGTGGGCGGATGGTGTTGCGCTGCGCTAAAGGGTGATCGGGCGACACCACAATCATGAACTGTTCCCGGAACAGCGGCATGTAATGCAGGCGCTCATCCGGCTCCTGCCCTGGGATGCAGTAGATCGCCACCTCGAGGTCCCCGTTCAGGAGCCGGCTCTCCAGCTGAGCCGCGCTGGCGTCGACCACCTCGAGCTCAATTCCCGGGTGCCGCAACTGCAGACCGCTGACCAGGTCAATGAGTTCATCTGGCTGGATCGTGCACATCACCCCGAGCCGCAGTCTGGTTTTCTTCAGTTTGGCGAAGTCGAAGGCCTGCCGTTTGGCTGCCTCTGCCTGGGCATACACCTGCTCGAGATGCGGCTTCACCATGCGCCCCAGTTCCGACAGGTGGGTGTTGTTCCGCTCGCGATGGAACAGGACGCCGCCAAGTTCCTCCTCGAGCAGCTTGATCGCTCGGGTGAGGGAGGGCTGCGCGACATTGCAACGCTCGGCCGCCCGCGTGAAATTGAGATCTTCGCAAACGGCGAGGAAGTACCGGATCTGGTGCATCTCCATTGGGATCCTCCCCATGGGCTGATCGGTGCCACCGATGCCGGTACGACCTGCATGCGATGTCATTGTCAGACTACCGCGGATCGGTCCGCTGCGGTGATAGCTTCTGGCTATGGAATCGAGGCTCACTCGGCATTTCCAATCCGCCCTAGCCTGACCGACCATGAGGCTACCGCATTGCGCTGGCTCCACCTGGTTGCCTCCATCTGGGCGCAGCGGAACAGAGGAGACATGGATATGCTGAACCCAATTCGAGGCCCCTTTGTGCTCCGGCAGGGACTTTGTGCGGTTGCTCTCCTGACGGGTGCTGTCCTGACCGTTCCCGCAAGTGCCGGCGAATGCCCCGCGGACAAGGTCAGTCCCGGAGTCCGCACACAGGGCGAAACACAGCCTAAGGGCGTCACGGACACGGTCCTAGCGTCAGTCGACCTGTCCAAAGAGAAGGTAAACCTTGCCGATCACCAGCTGCGGACCCGGAAGCTGGTGATCCAGCCCGGCGGCGTCGTTCCCTGGCATAGCCATGAGGACCGCCCTGCCCTGATCTACATCCTCTCGGGCACGATCGAGGAATATGCGAGCAACTGCTCGGTGCCAATCGTCCACAAGGCCGGCGAGGTGTCGGTCGAGAAGAGCAGGGTGCAGCACTGGTGGAAGAACACCAGCAAAGCCCCGGTCGTGCTGCTGTCCTCTGACGTGTTCCACGACATGCCCAAGGCAGACCCTCACATGATGTGATGGGCCCGGTTGCTTTGGCTGGTGCTCGGCCTGTCAACCGAGCACCAGGCCACCCTCCTGCGACAGGAGATGATGATGACAGTGTCCAGCCAAGACCAAGCCATGTCGATGCAGGGCCATCATGCCGGCACGCTCGAACGGACCCTTCTGATTGGTCTGATCGCCTTCCTGACGGTGGTCGACCTGTTCGGCACCCAGGCGATCCTGCCGGCGTTGGCCCGAAGCTACGGCGTGACGCCGGCTGCGATGGGCTTTGCCGTGAACGCGACGACGATGGGCATGGCAGTCGCTTGCCTGATTGTCGCCTACTTCAGCCATCGGATTGACCGCAGACGCGGCATCCTGATCAGCCTCACGGTGCTGGCGATTCCGACGGCCCTGCTGGCATTCGCGCCTAACCTCCCGACCTTTACGGTGCTGCGGATCGTCCAAGGGCTGTGCATGGCGTCTGCCTTCACCCTCACCCTCGCCTATCTTGGCGAGCATTGCGACGCCGTGGACGCCGGCGGTGCCTTCGCGGCCTACATCACCGGCAATGTTGCCAGCAACCTCTTCGGCCGGCTCCTGGCCGCGGGGCTCGCCGACCATCTCGGCCTGCCGGCAACATTCTTGTCCCTGGCGGGCTTGAACCTGCTCGGCGCCGTGATCGTCTATGCCTGGCTCACGCAGTCCGCACTGATGACGGATCAGGGCCAACCCGGCCGGTCACCCTTCTCGGTCTGGGCCGAGCACCTGCACAACCCGCTCCTGCGGCCTAGCTTCGCGATCGGCTTCTGCATCCTGTTCGCCTTCATCGGCACCTTCACCTACGTGAATTTCGTGCTGGTTCACGAGCCGATCGCCATTGGTCAGATGAGCCTCGGGTTTGTCTACTTCGTCTTCGCGCCGTCCATCGTCACCACCCTGCTGGCCGGTCGCACGGTGCACCGATTCGGAACCCGGCCCACCTTTTGGGGATCGCTGGCCGTTGCAGGTCTAGGCTTACCTCTCTTGGTCGTGCCGGGTCTCCCCGCGATCCTAATCGGTTTGACGCTTGTGGGCATCGGCACCTTCTTTGCCCAGGCAACCGCCACAGGGTTCGTCAGCCATGCGGCCACGACGGACCGGGGCTCGGCAAGTGGGCTCTACCTTGCGTCCTACTTCTCGGGCGGGCTCGTGGGTAGTGCGATCCTGGGGCAGGTGTTCGATCGCCTCGGCTGGGGAGCGTGTGTCACCGGGGTTGGAATCTCGCTCCTGATCGCCGCACTCCTCGCCATCCGTTTGCGGCCCGCAACCGAGGGGCTTTTGCCCGAGACAGAGCGAGATGCTCCCACCCCATCTCCGGCAGCTGTCCACTCGGCGTAGGGCTTCGGGAAGCCTTGGCAGCAACCCTCTCCAGAACGCGTCACGACAACCCTGCAGGAGGATCATCATGAACGTCACCTTCAACCAGCCAGCGACCGGTTCTGCGAGAGTACTGGACGGCAAAGTCGCCATCGTCACTGGTTCCACCAGCGGGATTGGGCTCGGGATTGCCCGCGCCTTCGCGTCAGCCGGAGCGTCGGTCGTCATCAACGGCTTCGGCAAGCGCGAGGAGATCAACACTACCCTCGAAAGCCTGCAGAATGAGACCGGCAGCAAAGCCGTCTATTCGGCCGCCGACATGACCAAGCCGGACGAGATCGCCGGAATGGTCAATCTTGCCCTGGAGAACTTCGGTCGGTTGGACATCCTCGTGAACAACGCCGGCATCCAGCATGTCAGCCCGATCGACGAGTTCCCGATCGAGAAATGGGATGCGGTCCTGGCGATCAATCTCTCCTCCGCCTTCCACACCATCCGCTTGGCTCTCCCGGCGATGCGGAGGCAGGGCGGCGGCCGCATCATCAACATCGCCTCGGCGCACGCGCTCGTCGCCTCCCCGTTCAAGGCCGCCTATGTGGCGGCGAAGCACGGGATCGTGGGATTGACCAAAGTGGTCGCGCTCGAGACGGCTGAGGAAAACATCACCTGCAACGCCATCTGCCCAGGCTATGTCTTCACCCCCCTGGTCGAGGCGCAGATCGAAGGCCAGGCCAAGTCCCACAGCATTCCGCGCGAGCAGGTCATCCGGGACGTGCTCCTGGCGCAGCAGCCTAACAAGCGGTTCGCCACCGTCGAGGAGCTCGGCGCCTTCGCGACCTTCCTGGCCAGTGATGCCGCGGCCTCGATCACGGGCGCCGCCCTGCCGGTCGACGGCGGCTGGACGGCCCATTGAGGAGGACGCCATGCTCAAACACGTCACACCCGATGTCCTCAAGGCGAACAGGGGCTCGGACGAAGCGGTGATCAGCGAACTTGAGCGGACGGGAACGCCACCGTCCGCGATCACCGAGCAAAGGCTCCCGGACATCGTACCAGCCCACCGGCGACGGATTCCAAAGGAGCTGGGCCAAATCGTCCTCGTGCTGCAGGGCGGCGGCGCGCTCGGGGCCTACCAGGTTGGCGCCTATCAGGCTCTGCATGAGGCCGGTGTCGAGCCCGACTGGGTAATCGGCACCTCGATCGGCGCCATCAACGCCAGCCTGATCGCCGGCAATGCCCCGGAGGACCGCATGGAGCGTCTTCAGGAGTTCTGGAGCCGCATACAGCACAGCCCCGGGCTGGAGCTCCTGGGACCGCTGGCCACCAACCTGACGACCATCGCCCAGGGCATTCCGGCCTTCTTCCGGCCGAACCTACCAGCTTTTCTTGGCCTGCAGGTGCCCCTTGGATCGGAGGCCGCCGCCTATTACGATACCTCGCCGCTGGTCCGCACACTGTCGGAGTTGGTCAGTTTCGACCGTATCAACGGCGGGGAGACGCGTCTCACAGTCGGGGCGGCCAATGTGCGCACCAGCGAGATGCGGTACTTCGACAGCCGCGACATGGATCTCGATATCCGGCACGTGATGGCATCCGGTGCCCTGCCCCCGGCCTTCCCAGCTATCCGGGTCGATGGCGATCTCTACTGGGACGGTGGCATCCTGTCGAACACGCCGGTTGAAGCCGTGTTCGACGATCACCCGCGGAAGAACTCGGTCATCTTCGCTGTCCATATCTGGAACCCGCAAGGACCCGAGCCCGACACGATCTGGCAGGTGATGAGCCGGCAGAAGGACATCCAGTACTCCAGCCGCGCGGTCAGCCACATCGCCCGGCAGAAGCAGATTCACCGGCTGCGCCACGTCATCGCCGAGCTCGTGCGCCGGCTGCCGGACAAGGAGCAGAAGACGGCGGCTGTGCGGGAGCTCGCGAGCTACGGCTGCCTGACCCGCATGCATGTGGTCCGCTTGCTGGCGCCACCTTTCGAGGGGGATGACCACACCAAGGACATCGACTTCAGTCCGCGCGGCATCCGCCGCCGCTGGGAGGCGGGCTATGCCGACACCAGCCGGGTTCTGGAGCTGGCGCCGTGGTTGGGCGATTTCGATCCGGTGGAGGGCTTCATCCTGCACGAGACTCGGCCCGGCATGATGATGACAGCGGCCTGAAAAAGCAGTCACAAGGGACCTGATGGTGGGAACCGATTGGCTCGACCACTCCGCAAAGGCATGTGGCCATGAAGGCTGAGCCTCCCCTGTGGAACCCATGGCTGTGGCCGGTTGTGGCGGCTACCTGCGCGGGCGAGGTTGCGCTGAACGCTATCCGGCAGGCCCTCGTTGGCGCGGGCCCTGTCGAGGGCATCGGACCGGAGCCGGCTTGGACAACGCCGAACCGGGTCCGTGAATTCTCGCACGATCCGGGAGGCTTGCCCACGTTGGTTGTGGCGCCCTTCGCGCTGCACGGCGCCACCTTGTCTGATCTCGCTCCAGGGCATAGCCTGATCGAGAGCCTGCTGCGGGAGGGGTTGGCCCAGGTGTGTCTCGTCGAGAGCAAATCGGCAACGACATTAATGCGCTTTCTCTCGATCGACAGTTATCTGGCCGACTTGTTGGTGGTGGTGCAGGACCTTGGGGGACAGGTGAACCTGATCGGGCTGTGTCAGGGTGGATGGCTGTCGCTGATGCTCGCGGCACGTTTCCCCAAGATGATCCATAGTCTTGTTCTGGTGGGCTCGCCGATCGACCTTGACGCTGCGCCATCACACCTGGTTGCGGGCACACGGGCGACGGCCCTGACGATCCTCGAAGGTCTGGTTCATTCTGGCGACGGGCTGATCCTAGGCTCTCGTATGCTGGAGGTGTGGAGCGCCGCCCCACCTGATCGTCCGACAACGCAGCAGGTCCTGCAGGTTGGGGCGGACATCTGCGACGATTTGGTTGAGCGCTATCGGCACTGGCATCAGTGCCCGATCAATCTGCCAGGGGCCTTCTATCTCCAAGTCGTGGAACAGTTGTTCCGACGTAATGAGCTGGCCAAGGGCGAGTTTCGGGCACTTGGCCAGCTCCTTGATCTCTCCGCCGGCAAAGCGCCGCTGTTTCTTCTCGCAGGTCGGGATGATGATGTCACGCCTGCGCCTCAGCTGCTGTCGGTTCGAGACCGCGTCGGCACTCCCGAGCGGCAGGTCCGGACAGCCGTCGCACCTTGTGGTCACCTGTCGTTGTTCATGGGGGCCCGGACGCTGCGGCACGAGTGGCCGCAGATCGCGATGCACATGCAGACGCTTAGTCCATAGTTGGACGCACCGAGGTCTGCATAGCAGCCAGCTATCGAGATGAAAGCCGGACGGCATTTCCGTTCGCGACGTCGCCTGCTCATCATTAGCCTGAAAAGGTTGGAACTGACCAAGCTGCCGCAGGAGAACGGTCATGGACATCGGAGTTTCCCGTCCCATCACGGCCCCTAAGGGAATGCTGGACGATAAGGTGGCGCTGATCACCGGCTCGACCAGCGGGATTGGCCTTGGCGTTGCACGCTCATTTGCCTCTGCCGGAGCGTCGGTTGTCCTCAATGGCTTCGGCAGGCCTAGGGAGATCAATGACACCCTTGAAAGCCTGCAGCGTGAGACTGGTACCAGCGCCATCTACTCTACCGCCGACATGACCAAACCGGACGAGATTGTCGGGATGGTGACCTTGGCCCTTGAGACATTCGGCCGCCTGGATATCGTGGTCAACAACGCCGGGATCTTCCACGTTGGCCCGGTTGATCAAGTTCCGATCGATAAGTGGGACGCGGTTCTGGCGATCAACCTATCCTCGGCCTTCCATACCATCCGTCTCGCCCTGCCGGCCATGCGCCGGCAAGGCGGTGGCCGCATCATCAACATCGCCTCAGCTCTTGCGCTGGTGGGCGCACCTCTCACATCCGCCTACGCGGCGGCCAAGCACGGGATCGTGGGATTGACCAAGGTGGTCGCCTTGGAGACGGCAGAGAACAACATCACCTGCAATGCGATCTGCCCCGGGAACGTCTGGACGCCCCTCGCCGAGGCGCACATCGCGGAGCAGGTCAAGGCGCATGGCCGTCCGCGCGAAGAGGTGATCCGGAACATCCTGCTGGCGGAGCAGCCCAACAAGCGCTTCGCTATGGTCCAGGAAATCGGAGCTCTCGCCACCTTCCTGGCGAGCGATGCCGCCGCATCGATCACGGGTGCGGCCCTGCCGATCGACGGCGGCTGGACGTCCCATTGAGGCGACAAACGGACAGGTCCTGGATATCGGTACCATGGAGCATCGCGGTCACACAATCGTGTTGCGGTTCTCGCATCCTCACATCCGGATTGGGAGTACCGTGATCGCCGCATGGAGCCATCGCGACGGGAGACGACCATGGTCGAGCAACCCACGGCTTCCATCCGCCGGCACTCCATCGCGGTCCGTGTGACCCATTGGATCAATGCCGTCTGCCTGCTGGTCCTTCTGATGAGCGGCCTTCAGATCTTCAATGCTCATCCGGCGCTCTACTGGGGCCAGGCCTCTGCCTTCAATCACCCTTTCCTTGCCCTGACGGCAACCAACAGCGATGAGGCCGGGATCAAAGGTGTCACGCAGATCTTCGGACATGCGTTCAACACCACGGGATTTTTCGGCGCATCAACCGGGCCCGGAGGACTGGTTTGGGCGCGGGGCTTTCCATCCTGGATCACGATCCCGAGCTATCAGGATCTGTCGACCGGGAGGCGGTGGCACTTCTTCTGCGCCTGGCTGCTCGTCGTCAACGGCACGGCATACCTCCTTTACAGTCTCATCAGTGGCCATCTGCGCCGTGACCTCCTGCCCACTCGCCTGCAATTCAGGAAGATCGGACATACGATCCGGGAGCACCTGCTTCTGCGGTTCCCGCGCGGTGACGAGGCCCGTCATTACAACGTGCTACAGAAGCTGGCCTATCTGGCCGTCACCCTCGTGCTGCTGCCGCTGGTGGTACTCACCGGCCTGACCATGTCGCCCGGAATAAACGCCGCCGTTCCGGAACTCCTTACCCTCTTCGGCGGTCGGCAATCCGCCCGCACAATCCACTTCCTGGCCGCATCCGGGCTGGTGCTCTTCGTCGCCGTGCATGTGGCCATGGTCTTGCTGTCGGGCGCCTGGAACAACCTGCGCTCGATGATCACCGGAACCTACGTTCTTCCGGGAGGAAGTCATGCGAATTGATCCCGAACGACGCCGCTTTCTCAAACGGAGTGCCGCGTTGGCGGGAACGCTGGCGCTCGGGGGCTGCGATCGCCTGTCCGAAACGCCCTGGTTCCGGCAGATCCTGGAAAGCGCCGAGAGGGCCACTTCGCGGGCACAACGGTTTTTGCTGGGCTCGGGCCCGCTTGCCCGCGAATACACGGAGGCGGATCTCTCGCCGGTGTTCAGGGCGAATGGCTCGACCTCGATCGACGATTTCGATTACCAGACCCTCGCCGAGAAAGGCTTCGTCGATTGGCGGCTGCAGGTCGACGGTCTAGTCGAGCGCCCGCAACAGCTCTCTCTCGCTGAGCTCCGGGCCATGCCGTCGCGCACGCAGATCACGCGGCATGACTGCGTCGAAGGCTGGAGCTGCATCGGCCAATGGACAGGTGTCCCGCTGGCCCATGTGCTGGAGCAGGCCGGCGTGCGACACCAAACCCGTTACGTTGTATTCCGCTGCGCCGACGCGCTGGAGCCGGGCGCAGGTATCAATAGGCAGTATTACGAAAGCATCGGGTTTGAGGACGCCTATCACCCGCAGACGATCCTGGCCTACGACATGAACGGTCACACGCTGCCAATCCCGCACGGGGCGCCGCTGCGGCTGCGGGTGGAGCGCCAGCTCGGCTACAAGATGGCGAAGTACGTCATGCGGATCGAACTCGTGGAGAGCTTTGCCGGGATTGGTCTTGGCCGCGGCGGATTCTGGGAAGACCGCGGCTACGAGTGGTACGCAGGCATCTGAACGGCGTTCTTTGTCGTTTCGGCAAACGCCGCCGGTTGGGCCTGCCCTGTTTCGGGTTTTGAAGGAGCAAGCAATGTCATCGAACGCAAGTGTCAACGGGCTGGCTACAGCTCTTCATCGGCGCCTGAAAAAGAACATCGGCGGATCATTACTGGTAGCTGCCGTCGTCGGATTCGGGCTCTGGCGCTTGGTGGATCTGTCCGCCAATGCAGCGGACATCATCCCACCGCCGGCAGTCGATGAGCCGGTCGGCGGGGTGCCCGAAACCGTCGTCCTGGCGGGCGGCTGCTTCTGGGGAGTCCAGGGCGTGTTCCAGCATGTGAAAGGCGTGACGAGCGCCATCTCCGGCTATTCCGGCGGAGCGGCGGACACCGCGCAGTATGAGACCGTCAGCGCGGGGTGGACCGGCCACGCGGAGTCCGTCAAAGTGACATTCGACCCTCATCAGGTCAGCTTGGGCCAGATTCTGCAGATCTATTTCTCGGTGGTGCATGACCCGACGGAACTCGATCGACAAGGGCCAGACGTTGGATCACAGTACCGCTCCGCGATCTTCACAGCAAACGACGCCCAGCTCGAGGTCGCACGGGCCTACATAAGTCAGCTGAATCAGGCTCGGGTGTTTCCAAAGCCGGTCGTCACCACGGCGGACCGGCTGACCGGGTTCTACCCGGCTGAAGCCTACCATCAGGATTTTCTGACCCTGCACCCTCACTATCCGTACATCGTCATCAACGATCTTCCGAAGGTTGCTGATCTGAAGCAGCTGTTCCCGGAGCTTTATCGCGACGCCCCCATTCTGGTCACAAAATCAGGAACCTGAGTGCTGCTGGCACGGACGTTAGTTCGAGCCAAGTGACACACGTCGACCGATGGCCTCGCAGAACTGCGGGTTCATCAGTTGGATATGGATAAGTCGGCTGGCTCCGGCATGTCACGGGAGCGCTCCACCGCCAAAGCCCGCTTGCCGAACCACCGCATGCTCATCGCCTCACGCACCAGCGCTCCGACAGCCGGCGAGTGCGGCCGCCCCCGCACGGTGACGAGGTTCACCTCGCGCCAGAACTCCGGCTCGATGATCGGCAGACCGACGACGGCCGGGTGGCTGACCGAGTTGGCCGGCATGAAGGCCCAGCCCAAGCCAGCCGCGACCATCGCCAACGTCCAGTCGTCCCGCTCGCTCCAATAGACGGCGGTGCATTTGACGTTCTGCGCCTGGAACACCGGATCGGCGTAGCCCGCGAACTCGCAGTTGGTGCGATGGATATAGCACTCCCCGTCCAGATCCTTCACCCGGACAGCGTTCCGGCTCGCCAGGCGATGGCGTGATCCGAGCGCCGCCACGATCTGCTCGCGAAACAGCGGAAGGACATGGAGCCGCTCGTCCGGGTCCTTGCCGGGGATGCAGTAGATGGCGACCTCCAGGTCACCTTGGAGGAGACGCTCTTCCAGCTCCCAGGCATTGGCATCAGCTATCTTCAGCTCAACCCCTTCATGCCGAGCCCGAACCGCACCGACGAGATCGACGATCTGATCGGGCGCGATGGTGCACATGATGCCGAGCTTGAGGGGCGTATGTGTTAGCTTGGTGAAATCGCCTGCTTGGCGCTTGGCCTCCTGCATCTCGCGGTAGACCTGCTCCAGGTGCGGACGAACGATCCGGCCGAGTTCCGACAGGTGCGTGTGGGCACGCTCGCGATGGAAGAGCTCACCCCCGAGTTCCTGCTCCAGTTGTCGGATCGCCCGTGTCAGGGAAGGCTGGGCCACATGGCAGCGCTCAGCCGCATGGGTGAAGTTCAGGTCCTCGCACAGGGCGAGGAAATAGCGCACCTGATGCATTTCCATGGCTCACTTCCCGCAAGCTTGGCTCTGTCCGGCTGGCGAGGGTCTGATCCATTTCCGGTTGAACTCTGCTCCATCAGGCTGGCGATGGAGAACGCGATCCTCAGGCAAGAGGCAAGTCACTTCGGGGATACCAAGGCGATAAACAACTCGATGTGCGAAAGGGTACCTGGATCGCGAGGTCGAGCCTCCAGAGGGAGCAATCAGACCGGCTGCCAGACGCAACACTCGCCGGAGAATGCCGACTTCCTAAGTTTCTCTGGAAAAGCGGCAAACTGAAGGACGCCCTGTAGGGTCAATGGCCGGGAGAACGTGTGCTGGTTCGATGCTGTCAGGTGACCATCCAGGACATCGGCAAGGTTCCACTGCGACAGTCAACGACAAGCAAGGTCAGCAGCATCCAGGCCAGGTTCATGGCACCTGCGGCCACCAAGATCCCGAACAGGGCCCACCAGCAGCCAAGACAGTACAGCCCATGAACCGCACCGGGATTCCCGGAGGCTCCAACGCCTGACAGGATGGAGCCATGACCAAGCGAACACCCCCGTATTCACCAGAGGTCCGCGAGCGGGCGGTCCGAATGGTTTTCGAGCACCGGGACGAGTCCAGCTCGCAGTATGACGCAATCCGGTCGATTGCAGCCAAGATCGGCTGCTCGGGCGAGACGCGGCGCCACTGGGTGCGGCAGGCCGAGCGCGACCAGGGCCTCCGCCCCGGGCCGACGAGCACAGAGCAGGAGCGGATCAAGGTGCTTGAGCGGGAAGTGCGCGAACTGCGCCAGGCCAACGAGATCCTGCGCCAAGCCAGTGCCTGTTTTGCCCGGGCGGAGCTCGGCCGCCGCTTCAAGCCATGATGGCCTTTTTGTCGCGACCTGGTCGGGCTTCGTCTATGTGGCTTTCGTGATCGACGCCTTCGCCCACAGGATCGTGGGCTGGCGCGTGTCGCGCTCGGCCCGGGCCGAGTTCGTGCTCGATGCTCTCGAGCAGGCCCTCCATGACCGGCAGCCCTGGCGAGCCAACCTCATCCACCACAGCGATAGAGGGGTTCAAGACGTGTCGTTGAAGTACACGGACCGCCTCGCCGAGGCCGGCATCGAGCCATCAGTTGGCAGTGTTGGCGACTCGTACGACAATGCCCTGGCGGAAACCGTCATCGGCCTGTTCAAGACCGAGGTGATCCATCGGCGCGGGCCGTGGCGCTCGTTTGAGGCCGTCGAGTT
>JAFAAP010000125.1 GCA_023426505.1 Pseudomonadota bacterium | reverse complement strand
GCGCTGGACGGTCGCGTCGTTCGCCTGCGCGAAGTGATCGCCCGCCTCCGCATTGCAGGCGTCGAGCGCGGCATCGACGATGGGCCGATAGCCCGTGCAGCGGCAGAGATTGCCCGCGAGCGCGTCGTTCACCGCCTGCCGGTCGAGGGGCCGTTCGCCCTCGTGATAGAGCGTGAAGAGGCTCATGACGATGCCGGGGGTGCAGAAGCCGCATTGCGAGCCGTGGCGCGCGACCATGGCGGCCTGGACCGGGTGGAGATCGTCTCCGACCGCGAGATCCTCGACGGTCACGAGCTCCGCGCCGTCGACCTGGCCGAGAAGCAGGATGCAGGCATTGACCGGTTCATACCGCACCCGTCCGCCCCGAACCCGCCCGAGCGCGACGGTGCACGCGCCGCAATCGCCCTCGGCGCAGCCTTCCTTGGTGCCGAGCTTGCGTTCGTTGAGCCTCAAATAGTCCAGAAGCGTGGTGCGCGGGTGAAAGCCCGTGACTTCGACAACTCGTCCATGCCGCCAGAAGCGGATCGCATCCCGTGTCACTATCGTCCTCCGCCGGTTGGACCCGGCTCCTTATGGTGAGCCGGGTACAATGACGGAGCAAGCGCTTTTCGCCAACACCATCTTTGGGCGCGTGAGGCGCGCCTCTCGCGGCGCGCGTCCGCGTGCCTGAAACGCTTGGGTTTTACCAGGTTCCGGTGTTGGGCATGGAGGCCCAGGGCTCCTGCGGAGCCTTGGGCTCGCCGCGCTGGAGCAATTCGATCGAGATGTTGTCCGGGGTCTTGACGAAGGCCATGTAGCCGTCGCGGGGCGGCCGGTTGATGGTGACGCCCGCATCCATCAGCTTCTGGCAGGTCTGATAAATGTCATCGACCCGGTAGGCGAGATGGCCGAAATTCCGTCCTCCGGCATACTCCTTCTCGTCCCAGTTATAGGTGAGCTCGAGCAGGGGCGCCTTCGAGTCCTTGGCCTTCTCCACGTCGCCCGGGGCGGCGAGGAACACGAGGGTGTAGCGCCCCTTTTCGTTTTCCGTCCTGCGGACTTCGACGAGGCCGAACTTGTTGCAGAAGAAGTCGAGGGATTTGTCGAGGTCCGAAACCCGAACCATCGTGTGCAGGTATTCCATGGCAGTCTTCCCTTCTTGCGGTCGCTGGCGACGTGAGCCCGTCTTTTTTCAATAGGGTGGAGAATGACCCGCCGTAAACCGGTTGCCACCCTTGCTGGTCATGCTGCAGGTGATGGCGCATCCTGCGGCAAGATCAAGGGCCAAGCTGCACCAGCACCAGGAAAGCTTCATGATGTTTAATGAAAATTAACCATTGCCCGACCCCATCCCGAGGTCTTGCGCCGCCCGGCTGGGACTCCAGATCACAAGACAGAGCGACGCCCACGAAAGCTGAAAGATGCGCACCGACATTGCCCAGATCGTCCGCCTCGAGGATTACCGGCCGAGCGACTTCCTGATCGACCGAGTCGAACTCGACGTCAGGCTCCATGCCACGGCGACGCGCGTCACGGCCACGCTTTCCCTGCGGCCGAACCCGAAGGGGCGCGCGGATGCGCCGCTGGTCCTGGACGGGGACGAGGTCAGCCTGACTTCCGTCGCGCTCGACGGCCGCGCACTCCCCGACAGCGAATTCGAAGCCTCGCCGCAATCGCTGACCATCGCCCAGCCGCCGCGCGGCCCCTTCACCCTGACCATTGAGACGGAGATCGACCCGACCTCGAACACCAAGCTGATGGGTCTCTACCGCTCCAGCGGAAACTACTGCACCCAGTGCGAGGCGGAGGGGTTCCGGCGCATCACCTACTTCCTCGACCGGCCGGACGTGATGGCGGTCTACACCACCCGCATCGAGGCCGGGAAGGACGAGGCGCCGGTCCTGCTCGGCAACGGCAACCGGGTCGAGGCGGGCGAGATCGCGGGCACCGGCCGGCACTACGCCGTGTGGCACGATCCGCATCCGAAGCCGTCCTATCTCTTCGCGCTGGTCGGCGGCCGGCTCGGCCGCGCCGGCAAAAGCTTCACCACCATGAGCGGCCGCGAGGTCGAACTCGCCATCTACGTGGAGCCCGGCAAGGAGAGCCGCGCGGACTACGCCCTCGATGCGCTCGAGCGCTCCATGCGCTGGGACGAGCGCGTCTTCGGCCGCGAATACGATCTCGACGTGTTCAACATCGTGGCCGTGTCCGACTTCAACATGGGCGCGATGGAGAACAAGGGCCTCAACATCTTCAACGACAAGTACGTGCTGGCGAGTCCTGAGACCGCGACGGATGTCGACTACGCCAACATCGAGGCGATCATCGCGCACGAGTACTTCCACAACTGGTCCGGCAACCGCGTGACCTGCCGCGACTGGTTCCAGCTCTGCCTCAAGGAGGGCCTGACGGTCTTCCGCGACCAGGAGTTCTCGTCCGACGAGCGCTCGCGGCCCGTGCACCGCATCGCCGAGGTGAAGACCTTGCGGGCGCGCCAGTTCCTGGAGGATGCAAGCCCCCTTTCCCACCCGGTGCGGCCGACCCAGTACCGGGAGATCAACAATTTCTACACGGCGACCGTCTACGAGAAGGGCGCCGAGATCGTGCGCATGCTCAAGACCATCATCGGCCCGGAGGATTTCCGGCGCGGGATGGACCTGTATTTCGAGCGCTGCGACGGCACCGCCGCCACGGTGGAGGATTTCCTCGCCGCCTTCGCGGAGGTGACCAGGCGCGACCTGTCGCATTTCGCCCGCTGGTACGCCCAGGCTGGGACGCCGCGCGTCACCGTGACGGGAACCTATGATCCGGCGGCGCAGACCTACCGCCTCGACTTCACGCAGGCGACCCCGCCGACGCCGGGCCAGCCGAACAAGGAGCCGATGGCGATCCCGGTCGCGCTCGGCCTCGTGGCCCGCGACGGCAAGCCCCTGCACGCCGTCTCCGACCGGGTGAGCCCCCAGGGCGTGTTCCTGTTCGACAAGGCGGCCGACAGCCTCAGCTTCACGGGCGTGACGTCGCAGCCGGTGCCGTCCCTGTTCCGCGAATTCTCGGCCCCGGTGAGGACGTCGCTCGACCTGTCGAACGAGGAGCTGCTCGTGCTGCTCCGGCATGACACCGACGCATTCAACCGCTGGCAGGCGGCCCAGACCGTCGCCATGCGGCTGCTGGTCGCGCAGGCGAAGGGCGATGCGGTCGCCGATTCCGACGTTGCGGACCTCGCCGCCGCCCTGTCCGCCTTCACGGAGGCCGACGCCCTCGACGATCCGGCCTTCGCGGCTCTCGTCCTCGCGCTTCCGAGCGAGGCGGACATCGCGCAGGAGATCGGCCGCGACATCGATCCCGACGCGATCCACCGCGCCCGCAAGGCCATGCGCCGGCGCATCGGGCAAGCCTGCCGGGAGACGCTGGAGCGGTTCCGGGTGTCTCTTGGCGAGCGCGGCCCCTACAGTCCCGACGCGGCGAGCGCGGGCCGCCGTTCTCTGCGCAATGCGTCGCTCGATCTCCTGGCGGCGGCCGATGCGGCGCTGGGCGAGCGGCTTGCGGTCGAACAACTCGACAAGGCCGGCAACATGACGGACCGGCTCGCGGCGCTCGGCGTGCTGATGACCCTTCCGGGCGATGCGCGCGAGGCAGCGCTCGCCCGGTTCGAGGAGCGCTATCGCGACGAGCCGCTGGTGCTCGACAAGTGGTTCACGCTGCAGGCGGCGATTCCCGAAGACGACACGCTCGAACGCGTGAAGCGGCTCATGGAGCATCCGGCCTTCGCGATCGGCAACCCGAACCGCGTGCGCGCCCTGGTAGGCAGTTTCGCGATGCTGAACCAGGTGCGGTTCAACGCGAAGGACGGTTCGGGATACGACTTCCTGGCCGACATCGTGCTGCAGGTGGACGAGTTGAATCCGCAGCTCGCGGCGCGGTTGCTGACGTCGTTCAGCAGCTGGCGGATGATGGAAAATACGCGTCGGACGCACGCGAAAAACGCCCTTCAGCGCATCGCCGGAAAGCCCAATCTTTCCCGCGATGTAGGCGATATCGCCGCACGTTCCCTGGAGGAAGCAAGCGGCGCGTAAGCTCCTGTAACGTAATGCCTTTCCGGCCGTCTACCACGGACGGATGACCGGAAAAACGCGGTCTCAATTTTTTGTTAACCTCATCGATCACATAGCTAGACAAATCACTCGCCCATGATTCTATTGATGGTGATTCGGAGAGATGCGGCACGTCCTCCGATCAAGGACGTAAACGGTTCCGGAGGGAGCATCGCATGGCGGGGGCGGTGACCGCATGCGTACCCGCACGTGCGGGTACGATTCTCGGGGTGACGCGATCGGATGCGAACCCCACCTATCGACGGCTAGAGCAGTACGAACCCTGGCTCCGGCTTGCAGTTCCCGCTCTTCTGGCACTCTTTCTGGTCACGCTTGCGGCGAGCGCCTGGGTTCAGGTGCGCGAGAACCGCAAGGACACGCTCGTCGACGCCATCGCCGACATCGACATCATCGCATCGCTTGCGGCGGCGAAGTTCGGCGACCGCGCCGCGCCGGCCGATCGCAATGCCGCAGCAGCGCAGCTCGCCGCTCTCGCCAAGAGCATGCCCGAGAGCGCGCTCGCCCACAGCCGCAGCCTTCTTCTCGTCGACCGCACCGGCGCCATCATGGCGGCGCATCCGGCCGTGGCCGCGACGCCGCGCACTCTCGCCGACGTGCTGGGCGACGCGCAGCCGCTCGCACTCTTCGCCGACCGCGCCGGCGTGATGACGGTCCGGCTCGCGGGCGGCGAGGACGGCATCGCGACCGTTCGTTCTCTTGCGGCGTCGGACGGTCAGATCGCCGTCGTGCAGCCGTTGCCGCGGGTTCTCTCGGGCTGGTGGACGCGCACCATCGGCCACGTGTCTCTGCTCGGCGCTACCATCGTGGTGCTGCTCGGCCTCGGCATCGCCTACGTGATGCAGTCCAACCGCGCCCGCGCGGCCGACGAGGTCTGCGAGAAGGTGCGCGACCGGATCGACTCCGCCCTCAACCGCGGCCGCTGCGGCCTGTGGGACTGGGACATCGGCCGCGGCCGCATCTACTGGTCGGACTCGATGTACGAGCTCCTCGGCTACGAGCGCCAGGACGAGTTCCTCTCGTTCGGCGAAGTCAACGCCATGATCCACCCCGAGGATCAGGACCTCTACACCCTGGCCGAGCAGCTCGCCTCCGCCAGCACCTCGCTGGTCGACTACGAGTTCCGCATCCGCAGCCTCAGCGGCGACTGGGTGTGGCTGCGCGCCCGCGCCGAGCTGATGAACGATCCCGACGACGCCGCGAGCCACCTCGTGGGCATCGCGGTCGACGTGACCGAGCAGCGCAAGCTCGAGGAGAAGACCGCCAAGGCCGATGCGCGCCTCCACGACGCCATCGAGGCGATCTCCGAGGCCTTCGTGCTGTGGGACGCCAACAACCGCCTCGTGCTCTGCAATTCGAAGTTTCAGAAGCTGCACGAGCTGCCGCCGGATGCGAACCTCCAGGGCATGGGCTATGCGGATGTCATGGCGCTCGGTCGTCCGCCGGAGGTGCAGCACCAGTTCGTGCGGGCGCAGAACCAGGACGTGGGCGCGCGCACCTTCGAGGCGCGGCTCCAGGACGGGCGCTGGCTCCAGATCAACGAGCGTCGCACCAAGGACGGCGGCTACGTGTCGGTCGGCACGGACATCACCGCGCTCAAGCGCCACGAGCACCGCCTGGTCGAGTCCGAGAAGGAGCTCATCGCAACGGTTCTCGACCTCAAGCAGTCGCGCCAGAAGCTCGAGGCGCAGACGCACCAGCTCGCGGACCTCGCCGAGCGCTACCTCGACCAGAAGGCGCAGGCCGAGAGCGCGAACCGCGCCAAGTCGGAATTCCTCGCCAACATGAGCCACGAGCTGCGCACGCCGCTCAACGCCATCATCGGCTTCGCGGAAGTCATGCAGAGCGGCATCTTCGGATCGCTCGGCTCGGACAAGTACGAGGAATACTGCACCGACATCCGCTCCAGCGGCGAGTACCTGCTGTCGGTGATCAACGACATCCTCGACATGTCGCGCATCGAGGCCGGCCGCACGAGCCTGACCAAGCAGCAGATCGAGGTCCATTCCTCGATCCAGCGCGCGATCAAGCTGGTGAGCGAGCAGATCCGGACCAAGAACCTCACGATCTCCGTCGACGTGAACCCGGAGGACATCGTGGTGCCGGCGGACGAGCGCGCGCTGCACCAGATCCTCGTCAACCTTCTCCAGAACGCCACCAAGTTCACCAGCGAGGGCGGCTGCATCACGGTGCGCACCCGTCAGGCCGGCAAGGCGGTCAACATCTACGTGGAGGACAACGGCATCGGCATCCCGGCCCATGCCCTGCAGAAGCTCGGGCGCCCCTTTGAGCAGGTCGAGACCGAGTTCTCGAAGAGCTACAAGGGCTCGGGGCTGGGCCTTGCCATCGCTCGTTCGCTCACGGAACTCCACGGCGGCTCGCTTCGCATCAAGAGCCAGGAAGGCGTCGGCACCATCGTGCTCGTCCACCTGCCGCTCACGGAAGCCACCCACGCCGACATCGCGCTCGCCGACGCGGCGGCTTAAACGCGAAGCGGCCTCCCCTACCCGACGGGGCGCGGCTGC
>JAFAAP010000079.1 GCA_023426505.1 Pseudomonadota bacterium | reverse complement strand
GGAACCGGGGGCGGGGGGGGTGGGCGCCGACCTGGGCGCCGGCGCCCTCGACGATGACGGTGACGTGTACGACGGCGGGGCAGGGACCGACACGCTCGACCTGTCCGGCACGGAACGCGGTATCGCCGTTGACCTAGCGCGAGGCACTGCCGGGGGCTGCGAGATCGGGGACAACGGGGTTGGCAGCTTCGAGGTCATCCAGGGCGGTTCCGGTAACGACACGATCTCGGGTTCCGGCGGCGACGAGGCCCTTTCGGGCGGGGCAGGCGACGACCGCATTGACGGATGCGGCGGCGACGATGAATTGGATGGCGGCGACGGCCATGACTGCCTCGACGGCGCCGCCGGCGACGACCGCCTGTCTGGCGGTGCTGGCGACGATACGCTCGCGGACGGCGCCGGGCGGGATACCGTCTCGGGAGGTGCGGGCAACGACGTCATCCGCGCCGAGGCCGACGGCGAGGACGACGTGTACGACGGCGGGAGCGGCTGCGACACGCTGGACTACTCGTCCTCGAAGGAGGGAATCACCGTCGACTTCACCAACGGAACGGCGAGCGGCTGCGACATCGGGAGCGACACGATCAGCGGCTTCGAGACTGTTGTGGGGGGCTCGGGCGATGACCGCTTCGTCGTCGGACAGCAGCCCGTGGTACTTGAGGGCGGGGCTGGCAACGACGTCTTCCAGTTCACGCCTCCGCCGCCTGCGAGCGCACCCACGCCGATCCTCCACGAGATTATAGACTTCAAGGCGGGAGACCGCATCAGGATGTCCAAGTACGACATCTTCGAAAAGGTGGTCGACAAGCTCGAGAACCAGTTCGCGACCATCTACGGCGACAACGTCGATGATGACGACGCACGGATCCGCTTCCGCCACGAGCGATCGGAGAGCATCGACCGCACCGTGATCGAGGCCGATCTCGACCGCGACGACATCTACGAGACCACCATCCACCTCGACGGCCACAGGGCTATCGTCATCGTCGAGCACGCATAACGGGACAACGACCGCAGGCCAAGGCCGCGGCGTGTAGGGAGAGAGCGAATGAGCACTCATGCAGGGAACGACAACGATGACTTCCACGTGGGAGGTCGGGTGAGGGCTGGGATCTTCCTGGGGCTGCTTTTGGCCGTCGGTTGCGGCGGCTGGGCCGCTGTCGCCCAGATCAACGGTTCCGTCATTGCGCAGGGAATCGTCAAAGTCGACCAGAACCTGAAGATCATCCAGCACCGGGACGGCGGCATCATCAGCCAGATCGCCGTCAGGGAGGGGGACCGCGTCGAGGCCGGGCAGGTCCTGCTTCGCCTCGAGGATATGCAGACCAAGGCTGAGCTGTCCATCGTCAACTCGCAGCTCTCGGAATTGGTGGCTCGGCGCGCGAGGCTGATCGCCGAACGTGACGGCATGGAGGCGATCCCGGTCCCGCAGCAGGACACCGTACTGGTCTCAGAAGCGGATCTTGTCCGTTACGGCGAGGTCAGATTGTTCGTCGGCAACCGCCAACACCGGGAGAGCCAGAAGGAGCAACTCGGCAATGAGATCGTCCAGCTTGAGCAGGAGGTGAAGGGATTGAAGGCCCAGCGGGACGCGAAGGCCCGCGAACTCGAGGTAGTGGAGGCCGAACACGACAAGCTGAAGGGCCTCGTCGAGCGCAAGCTGATCGAAGCATCGCGGATCTTCGGCATCACCCGGGATCTGGCTCGCCTTTCGGGAGAGATCGGCGAGATCGATGCGGGAATCGCCCGCGCGCGTGCTCGGGCGAGCAGCATCAGATTGCAGATCATCGCCATCGACGAGAATGCGCGCACAGAGGCCCAGCGGGAGCTCAGCGCGGTCGCGACGAAGATCTCCGAACTGAACGACCGCCGCATCGCGATTGAGGATCGTCTTTCGCGCACGGACATCCGCGCGCCGCTGTCCGGCATCGTCAACGAGCTGTCGGTCCACACCATCGGCGGCGTTATCACCCCTGCCGAGACGCTGGCCACCATCGTGCCGGAGAGGGCGACACTCAAGATCGAGGCGAAGCTGGCGCCGACTGATGTCGACCAAGTCGTCGTTGGCCAGTCCGCCAAGTTGCGCTTCTCCGCGTTCAACCAGCGGACGACGCCGGAGCTGAAGGGTGAGATCGCCTATGTGTCGGCCGCCTCCGCCCGCGACCCGGCGACGAACACCACGCACTATCTGGCCGATGTCCGGATCGACGCAAGCGAGTTCGAGAAGTTGGCTGGGCAGCCGCTCAAGCCGGGGATGCCGGTGGAGGTGTTCGTGGCGACGCAGGAGAGGAGCGCCATGACCTACCTGACGAAGCCGTTCATGGACCAATTCGCCAAGGCATTTAGGGAGGATTGATGCCCGATCATGGCCTAAAGCGGAAGTCACAGCTCTGGACACAGGACGCGAAAATGCCAGCGTGCGGACAGGACGACGGAGGCGGCGCATGAGCCGAAAGCGCGCTTGTAATGGGTGGGACAGAGTGAAGGTCCGTCAGGAGAGCGGTAACACCAAGGCGGCCGGTCTCCGCATCCATGACCAGATGTGCCGCGCAAGGCCCTGACTTCAGTCACGGGGTCGAGCGGCGCTCCGACGGAATGAATTGAAAGATAGATCGGATCGGGCCATCTGGTTAGATACGGAGGATAAATCTAACAGGAACGTCGTCTACGCCTGCCAGGACCATGTCGTGGGGTGCCCCAAGTACCGCCGCATGGTTCTTGAGGGTCCTAGCGTGACACGCCTGAAGGAGATCATCCTCGCTTCAAGGGCCGGAACAGGCTGCACAGCATCGAGGGCAAGGCCGACGTCGTGATCCGGTACCGGGACGGCAGGGTGCACTGGGCAGGACTGTCCATCCCGGTCATCTTGGACGCCCGCGACAAGAACGGCGGGCAACGCCAGGCCCTCGCCGCAAGGCTCAAGTACGTCCGCATCGTCCGGCGCCGCACCAGGAGACGCGACCACTGGTGCACCCAGCTCGTCACGAACGGACTGCCGCCGCTCAAGGCCAGGCATAAACTGGGCCATGGCGAGGCCGGCATGGACCTCGGACCGTCCACCATCGCGACGGTCCCCGCCATATACGCCTCGCTCCGGACGTTCTGCCCCACGGTGGACGACATCGGCCGCGAGCTGCGGCTGGTCGAGCGGGCGATGGACCGCTCCAGGCGAGCCACCAACCCGGACAAAGACAACCCGGACGGGGCGGCGAAGAAGGGCGCACGGCGCTGGGTCCGCTCATCGCGGTACAAGCAATGGCGGGACGAGAAGGCGGAGGCGGAGCGCCGCCTGGGATCGGAAAGGAAGGGGTCGCATGGCGAGTACATCAACCACACGCTGGCGCTTGGCCATGTCTTCAAACTGGAGAAACTTAGCTAAAGGGCGTGGCAGAAACGGTTCGGACGCAGCGTAAAGCGCAAGGCTTTCGGAATGTTCGTCTCCACCCTCAAGCGCAAGGCCGAGAGAGCCGGCGCATGGTGGTGGAGATCGACACCCGCGAGACCCGGCTGAGCCAGTTCGACCACAAAGCCGTCGAGTACAGGAAGAAGCGCTTGAGCGAGCGGTGGCACGTCTTCGACGACGGCCCGCAGGTGCAGCGGGACTTGTACTCGGCGTGGCTGGCTCGCCACGTCCATGAGAAGAGGCTCGACGCATCTCCCGCTCCTGGGCAGGAGTTGGCTGAGTGCGGAACCACTCCTTTGGCAGGCGGCGTCGGGGCTTCGTCCATCCGCGATTGGGCCTGGTTCACCAGCGCCCTCCGGACGGACGCCTTCGGGCGGTGCCGTCAGAGCGGATCGCCTGCCGAAGGCGGGAGGGCGGCGACCGGGACGGCACCCCAAACATTCCCGGACCGGGATTAAGGCCGGATAAGCTGTAGCGCAAGGTCCACACTTGCGCGGGAGGTCCGGAGAGATCACGCAGGACACCGCCAGAATCCTCCGGCTTTAGCCGCGGGGAGGTTCAAGAGGTTAGACAGGAATTGTTCCTGAACCGATCATGGACCCGCACGGGAAGGTGTCCTGGTCAACCGGCACGTCGCTGCGCTCTGGAAAGCCGGATACGGGGAAACTCGCACGTCCTACTTGGAGGGTGGAAAGGCTATAACGCCCTACCGACCCTGCTAGGACTGTCACGACAATCAGTCGATCCGCACGTCGATCAGTTCACCCAAGGCTTCTTCGGCTCCCCCCTGAGATCCAAGAAGGTGCCTGAGCGCATAAACCAGAATCTTTCGCTCGTGCTCGCTGAGTTCACCAATCTCGCTTGCCTCAAGGCGCTCAACCAACGCCTCTGCCTCTGCTTTAAGGGTCGGCAGGTCCATGTCATGCCTCCTTGTTGCTGAAGATCACGAAAACTTGGATTTGAGAGATCTCAAGGACCTCGCGCCTGCTTTCCCGCCTCACAGCCACGTGGTTTGGAGAAGCCTGCGCCTGTCCCATAGGTAAAGTATAGGCCAGTAGCGCGGCGTCACCCGGTCAACCCGCAAGTTATGTCGCCTTCAGGCCCAGACTAACCCAAAAGAGTAGGGAACAAGGCTCGCCCATTAGCATTAGGATAAGCTTGAATCTGGCCCTTCCGATATAACAATCTTTTAGTTTGCTGTTGGGCGGAGCCGACATCAATTGTCGCCGAAAATCGCGGGTGGAGGAGTATCGATGGTAGTCGAGGGCATGCCTGAGCAACAAGGCTTTCTACAGACCGGAAATGCGGCCGAGCCGACAATGACTCTCCTGTTCTGCAAGAGTTCCCTTGTCCGAGCGGGCATCCGCCGCACCCTGGCTGGAACCCGCTTCACCGTTTGGGAGGAGACTGTTACGAGCAGTTCTCCTCATCACGCTCTTCACGATGCGCTGCCTATTCTTTGCATTGTGGATGAAAGCCACTCCCTTGAGGAACTTCCAGCATTGGTGGCACACCTGAAGACACAATATCCCTCAGCGAGGGTTGTCCTCCTATACACCTCTCTTGAACCCAAAGCGCTGAAGCGAGCCTACGGAACCGGCTTGAGTGGGATCTGCTCGACAACGATGAGGCCTGAGGCTCTGTTCAAGGCATTCGAACTTGTAATGTTAGGAGAACCCTTCATTCCATCTGCGGTCATTTTCGACGGACTTGAGACGAGGTCGTGTGGTCACCAGATCCAGTCCACGTTTCTTGCAAAACCGCGCAACCTATCGGACCGTGAGGCCGAGATCCTGCATTGTCTGATGCAGGGGGCGTCAAATAAAGTCATTGCGCGTAAACTTGATGTCATGGAGTCGACGGTCAAAGTCCACCTCAAAGCCATTCTCAGGAAAATTGGTGCGGCAAACCGTACGCAAGCTGCTATTTGGGCCACAGAACACTTACGCGCAGTGGTAAGCAACGAATTCTCTGCGCCTGCGGAGCACTGAGATTGCAACGCTCGTCCCGCAGCGCACTTTTACCAGAACCCCGTGACTCAACGTTCAAATCCCACGCATGATCAGGAGACTTTCTGGCCTAAGTCTTGAGAGGACATAATGCGCATACGCGCCTCATAGGCAGCCCACGTCGGCCGAATCCTGGCCCTCGGTGCTTCTGCTCCTCGCGCAGAGGGACAAGATAGCGAGCTTCCGTGGGAGATACATTTGGCGGCAACCGTAGCGAGCCTTAATCCTTCGAAGGCCACCGCAGGGGCAAAACGTGGGTGGGTCTTAACCAAAGCACTCACCACGCCCTTGGCGGGTGTAGAGATGACAGTTCTGGTTTCCGCGGTGATGGTCGCTTTCATCACCGCTCGAGGCATTCGACTGGAGGGAACTGAAGTCTCAGCGTCCGATCGAGTTGCTCAGGCACCATGCGGAGATCCGGTGGTCGCTAAGCATATCCGGGCCCGCCGACAATGCTCTATGGACAGCGGAGTCTGATGGCTCGGCGGCCGTTCCGATCAGGGGCAACTTCCAGGCCAGCAACGGCGACGCGCTGGTGGCGGCCGCCCTGGCTGGGCAGGGCCTGGTTGACGAGCCGACCTTCCTGCTCGGCGACATCCGGGCGGGCCGCCCCGTGGCGTTGACGCTGGATCAGCCACCGATGGAATTGCCAGGCGTGCTCGCCGTGTACGCTAGCGACCGGCGCCCACCGGCCAAGGTGCGGGCCTTCATCGATTTCCTGGTGCAACGGCTCGGTCGCGCTCCCTCCCGGGACCGTGGCCTCGCCCTGCCGGGATGGGGCCCATGGCGAGCGCGCCGCTGGCGCGGCAACACCTTGCCCTTCATCACGCGCCTTCCCACGAGAATCGGCACAGCCCTCTGGTACACCATTTTCATGAAACCGTTGGATGCAGCCACTATCCATCCGTTGTATTGCGATAGACGCTAGACCGACCATCTTCGGTGCATGCCCCTGAAACGAGCCCTCTGGCTATCTCTCGCGTTCTTCTTAACTCTCTTCCTCGCCCACAAGACGTTCGCGAGTGACCCGTCGCGAGGGGCCCTGTGGCGGGTGGTGGAGACATGCGTTGCCGCCAAGCAGACGCTCGATGTTTCGCTGCCCTGCCTCCGAGTCAATTTGGAGAGGCATGGATCTCCCGGGACTGCCGTTCTCAGGTTGCCATGGAGAGAGACCCATACTCTCGTTGTTCCAACCACGCGTTTAGTTGGAATCGAGGCTGCAGCCCTGCAGCAGCCGGAGGCAGCCGCCTATTGGCAGTCGGCTCTCGCTGTGCGGAGCCTCGTCGTTGAGGCTACCAAGGGGCGCGTCCACATCGAAGATGTCGGGCTGGCAATCAACTCCAGGAATGGCCGCACGCAAGATCAACTTCATATACATGTCGATTGCGCACGGCCGGAAGTTCTCACTGCGCTTCGCCAGCACGATGCGGAGTTCGGCAGCACTTGGAAGCCGCTTGATTTCTTGCAGTCGCTTCACTTCTTGCACGAGCACCAGCGGTTCTTCGGCGTCGAAATCGCTTCGGACCGGATTGGTACATCGAACATCTTCAAACGGCTGACGCACCTTCCAAGCTATGAAGGGGATCTGTCCAAGGTTGGTGTGGCGGTATTCAGCTCACCACCGAGTGCTTCACGGCAGGGCTTTTATGTCATTGCCGCTTTAGGGCATAACAGCCAAGCGGAAGACCTCCTTGATCATGCGTGCTCACTGGCGCGAGGTGTCGCTGCCAATGAACTTGGGACGAACCTTAAGCGTTGAGATAAGGGCATCTGCCATAATGATGCAGCCACGCGCCACCTTTCCATTGCCCTCACTTAATCCGATAACCATGCCACGGAATTGCCGCAACCTTGCACCCTGCCCATGCACCCTATGACTATGTCAAAGATCGATCCGTCTTGGGAGAGTTATAACCGATTTAGGTGATGGGGCCGGTTAGGCGACGTTGTGTGTTGGCATCAGAAGGATTTCGGAGTCGTCCTCGACCCTGGCACCGGCAAACACCCCGGCAACTGGTTTTTCGCTCATCAGCCGACGCCAGGTGTTCGAAGCCGCCAAGATGAGCTTGAACACCATCAGCCGGGCGGTGGTTGGCGAGAACGAGCCCTTGGTGGCACGGTCCAGTGCCGCACCGTTGCTAACACACTCTCAAAAGTTGGGATCAGCGCTGCCAGCCTTCCATCTGTCAGCCAGGCTGAGATCAAGTGGTCAATCAGTTCAGCGGTAATGAGAGGTATATCGCGAGTCGGACGGCGACTGCTTGGACCTGGGGCGGCAATGCTGCAAACCCGGCCTTCAGTGGCGTGGATGGGCCGCGTAGAGCGGGTTACGGGACATACAGATAGCCCGGTCCCTGGCTGTTGCTTCCGCCTTTTCCGCCCGATTGCCTTTCACTAAATTGGACATCTTGGCAAAGGATCCAAACGCGGCCTCAGCCACATGCCTGATGAGCCGCTTCCCGCCGAGTGGAGGAGAAAACTCTCGGCATTCCAAACGCCGCTGGACGTGGGCGGAAGGTTTCGTCGGACTTGGCATGGATCATGTTAATCCGCCCGCTCGCCGTCAATCCTGTTTTTCCGCCATAGGAGAGCCCAACCTGCCAAGCTGTCTCGTCAACCATCCCGAATCCCAATAGCCGCGGCTCGCCGTTGGCGATTACATCCAGCACTTCAGTGATTGGACCTGATCCGCTGCCGTAGATGCCTCGCGAGGAAATCAGCACCTGTGATCACGCAGTCGGTGTGCCCGCCTGGAAGTTTGACCACTTCCAGATTGGGGCAGAGGTGTCGCCAAGTCTGGCCATTATAGAGGGCTTCGTAAAAGACTACTGGCACGTTAGATGGCGAAGGCAAATAGCGCGCCATAACCGTCGTGTACGTTACTGTCTGCATCGAGTTAGAGATCTGTCTACGGCGCCTGTTCAGGCCGTGATGTATTCTGGTAAGGACTTTGGGATAGACTTGGCCCAGTGGGATGTCGCGGTTCCGCTCCAACCTGGTCATCCAATTGTAAAAGAATGCCAGTTGGTGCGACGACATCGCATGGCGCATGAGCTTCAACAAGATCCTCAGAACTGGGTGCGCGCAGACCGCCGGCGGGTCGATCATGGCGACAAGCTGGACTTTGTGACCCGCCAGCCTAAGCAAACGGGCCGCTTCGAATGCTACCAAGGCTCCATTGCAATGCCCGCCAAGGAGAAATGGTCCGCTTGACTGACTTTCCAGGATGAACGGCAAACGAGCCGCTGCCATCTCCTCAATGGAGGACGGAATGGGGTCCCCGTGCATCCCGTGAGGGTCGATCATGACGATAGGCTGACTGGGTTCTAAAAGGCTCACCAACCGCCGCATGAATAAGCCGCCGAAGATGAAGTCACCATGAAAGAAGAATAGTGGCGTCCGATCACCATACTCATGAAATTGAACAACAGGTCCTGAAGGTGCAGTGATCCGTGATGCAAGCTGACGGACCGTGTCAGCCTCGAACATGATTGTCTCTGCCACAGGGTGGCCCACAAGCCTCTCCACCTCAATGAGCATTTCCGTTGCCAAGAGCGAATCGCCACCGCTTGCGAAGAAGCTGTCGTCCATCGTCAGTGTTTCGCAACCCAGTAGTCTCCGCCACAGCTTCAGCAGTTCAATCTCCAGCTGCAGAGGGTGCGGACTAGATGCCAGTGATTTTGCCGGTTCGCCTGCGTCTGTTGCAAACGCTTCCGCGAGTTTTCGGGATTGGACCTTGCCTGTTTTGCTTTTGGGCAGTTGATCCACGATGAGGATATGGTGCGGGATCTTAAACGACGTCAACTCGGCCTGAAGAAACCGGCGGAGCTCCGTCGGTGCTGCAGATGCCCCAGGATGGAGGACCACCGCAGCCGCAATGTCCTCGCCAAGCCGCGGGTGCGGAACAGCAAAAGTGGCCGCTTCGGCCACAGCTGGGTGACGCAGGAGTGCCGAGTCGATCTCGGCTGGGGTGACCTTTTCGCCGCCACGGTTAATTACTTCGCTTAGACGCCCGTGCAGAGACAGGAAGCCGTCACTATCGAGACTGCCGAGATCCCCGGTGCGAAACCATCCATCTACGAACGCTTTCTGATTGAGGTCTGGAGCAGCAAGATAACCGGAGAACAGCGTAGGGCCGCGCACCCAAACTTCCCCTTGTTCGCCGGGTGGAAGCTTGTCCCCGCCTTCTCCCGCGATCATTACCGTTCCCGGCCACGGTCGGCCGCAGGTACTGGGCCGGTTGGAAGCGGGCGGCGGCAGGTTGGCTGCAATCTGCGCGGCTTCGCTCGATCCGTAATGTTCAAGCACTGGCACGCGGAGAACACGTTGCAGTTCCTCCCGCACATTGCCTGGGAAAGGCGCGCCACCGGAAAGAACGAAGCGCAGCATGTGCATCGCCTGCACATTCGCTATCCTCTTTGCGTGGTCGAGTACGGCACGGTGGAGGGCAGGGCCTGCCGAGTACCAGGTTGGACGCAGCTCGTGGAACCACACGCGCAGATCCACTGTGGCAGTAGCTGGAACTGCGATGCTGCCACCCGTGAGGAGTGGCGTGAAGACCGTCACCGTTAGCCCATGGGAGTAAAAGGGCAGCGATACGTTCAGGCAACGATCAAGGGGCGTGAGGCCGAACCAAGCTTTAAGTCGCGCCGCCGATGCCAGCATATTGGCGTGACTGAACGGTACCAGCTTCGGCTGTGCAGTTGTGCCAGAGCTCTGCAAGATAAAGGCGGGCTCGTCAGAAGAAGGCTCGCTATCAGGGGCGGGAGAGGCAGGGATCGGAGCCTTCAGCATCAGTCCAAGGCTGCCGTCCTTTACACGAGCGGCCTCAATGATTGTGAGGCTTCGTTGCTTGGCCGAGCACCACAACGCAGGGATGCTGCCCTGCAGCACGATAATGGCGTCCAGGCAGAGAGCCTCGAGGCTGCGATTAAGTTCAGCGGATGTCAGTCTTGGATCGAGGGGAACCGCCACCGCCGAGCAGGCAACGGCCACGATCCCGAGGATCGCCTCAGGGCCGTTGGGCAACAGCACCCCAATGCGGGCGCGGTAGGCGAAGCCGCCCTGGCGCAACTGAGCGCGAACTTCGTCCAGTTGGAACTGCAGGTCCCGATACGACAGAGGAGGAAAAAGCGCTGAAACGATCGCTGCCCGATCCGGATGCGAGATTGCATTCTCTCGAATTGCCTGCCCCAGCGTCAACTGAGCCTCTGTTGCCTCTTCGCCCAGGACTAGGTGAGCGTAAGGCTTCCCCATCGCTCTGAAGTTCTGGCAATTGATTTCCATTGGCTTGCCTAGCCGAAGCCGAATAACAGTTTTCTCAAGCAGTTGGGTCTTCTATGGCATCAATATCGTCTTTATTGACACCTTGAGTATATAACTATTCAGTTTGATCTCTGTCGAGGAATGTACCTACCCACATTTTCGTAGAACACAGTAGCCCTGGTTCCACTTCACTTGCGTGTTGGCCTTAAGTACTCAGCCCGCCATTCTCTCACTGGCGAACTTCTCAAGCGTCTCCTGCCCGTGGTTCAATCCGGACCCAGTTGCGCACCAGCACGGCACAGCCGAACAGATCCCGCTTGATCGTGAAGTAGTAGAAGCGCCGGATGTCCCTCTCTGGGCTCAGCCTAGTGTGGTACAATGTTGCGCTTAAGGTGAAATCGCAGCTTGTCAGACAGCGTACTGCCGGAGCTTTTCAGCAATATGAAGGGCGAGAGTGTGCTTTTGCCCTAGATTGATCCAATGCGGGGAAATTTCGGCTGCCATCACGATCATCACCCGGAATAAGCGTGGAAGTCTCGATCTTTGGATCTGGGGAGGAAAGCGGTCCCTGGGGGAAAGCTCTTCCTTTTGTTGACCAACCCGCGAACGGCACTTACGTTCGCCGTATGTTCTCGGAAGCCATTAGGCTTGATCCCGTGCGCCGGTCGGAGCGTGAGCTCCGGCTGATCGGCGATCGGGTCTCGCGCTTGGGGAATGCTGGGAACTACCGCTGCCGCCAAGCCTTTCTGGCCAAAGAGGGCGTGCCGACCGGCTTTATGTTCGTGTTCCTGGAGCGCCTGTTTGCCGATGGCGCCTACAGCGGCACTGAGACCGCCGCGGCGTGAAACGCACCGGCAAGGTGGCTCTGGAGATCGCCAAACGCTCCGATGCCGCCCACGGCTTTGTGGTGAGGAGATCTCCAAGATCGGAGAGGCCAGCGTGTGCCGTATCTACGGCGATTTTGCTGGCCCGCGCCTAAAACCTTGGGCTGGTATCCTGGCGCAGCACGCTATTATCCCCCAGCAGCAGTTCGCCTGTACGGCAGGCAAGAACGCATCCAATGTCGCCCTGGTGATCGACGCCCTGGATGTCTTACACAGCGGACGCTTTGACGGGTTCTGCCTCGTTTCGTCTGACAGCGTTTCCACCCGCTTTGCATCGCACATCCGTGAGCAGGAACTGGACGTGTACGGGTTTGGAGAGGGGAAAACCCCAGAGAGCTTCCGGCAGGTGTGTCGTCGCTTCATCTACACCGAAAACCTCCTGCTTCCTGAGACTCCCGCGCCAGGGGAAGAGACAGCCAAAGCGGTGAAACCGCTGCAAACACCGAGCGCGGCAATCCCACTTCTCCAGAAAGCCTTATCCCAAGTGGAAGGTGAAGAGGATTGGGTAAGCTTTGGTATGTTGGGTGAGCGGCTCTCCAACATCGCGACGGACTTCGATCCCCGCACCTACGGCTATCGCAAACTCAGCGACCTCGTGCGGAAGACCGGTGCATTTGAGGTCATGCAGCCGGAAACTGGTGGATTGCGGGTGTGGCCTATGCCCCAGGTGGGAAACGCACCAGGAAAAAACAGGCTCGGAAGCGAGGCGCAACCGCCAAGAAGCCGAGTTCCTGACTTCCCCGGATCGGTCTTAGCCCTGAGCCGTCTCAAACCGTTTCATCTCGAACAACGAGAGGTCGAGTTTGCTGCTTCCTTTTGTGGCGAGATCCGCCAGCGCCTCTCCGATCACACTGGCGAACTTGAATCCATGGCCGGAACAGGGGGACGCCACCACGATTTCCGGAGTTCCCGGCAGCGTGTCGATGACGAAGTGCTCGTCGGGTGTGTTCGTGAACAGGCATGCAGCGAGCCGCAGCGTCGGCCCGTCAGCGTCCGGGAACATGTGGCGTACGCCCTTGCGGAGGGCCTCTTCGTCGGTGGGGGTCGGCTCACGGGAGAGTTCGTCCGCATGACCGGTCTCATGGAAATGGTGATAAAGCCCGATCTTGAAGCCAGGAATGCCCCACATCGGGAACTGGTAGAAGTGGCCGACTTCGCTCAGGATGTTGGAAACCGGGAAAACGTCCGGCCTGAACAGGTCCGGCATTTTCGGCAGAAACCAGCCCAGGACCTGACGCTCTGGCACGGCCTTCGTCCTGAGTGCGGGGATGAGGTCAGAGATCCAGCCTCCCGTTGAAACTACAACCCTCCCGGCCTCGTATCGGTCCAAATCAGTTACGACCACCACCCGCCCGTTAGCAGGCTCAATAGCAACTACTTTCTCACGCCCATGGATCTCGGCCCCAGCAGAAACGGCGAGGGAGGCGTGCGTGAGGATGGCGCGTTCTGATGCCACAAAGCCTGCATCTGGCTGATAGACGACGGCGTAATTGTCGGGGAGCTTATAGCCAGGGAACCGCTGCTGGGTCTCTAGAGCCGATAGCACTTCATGGGGAAGGTCGTGCTCCCGGCATGCGGTCAACGCGCCCTGCACGATCCGGCTGTCCTCCGTGCCTGCATCGATTCCGCCTGTGACGAAGAGCAGTTGCTCCTTGGTAAGCTGCTCGGCCTCCCGCCATAGCTCATAGGCGCGACGGAGGAGGGGCACGTAGTTGGGATGCTCAAAGTAGGCGAGGCGGATGATCCGATTCAGCCCATGGGAGGACCCGATGCTGTGGCCGAGATCAAACCGTTCGATACCCAGCACCTTCTGGCCACGGCGAGCCAGTTGCCAGAGGGCAGCAGATCCCATGCCGCCGACGCCGATCACGATGGTGTCAAACGATTTCATGTCGGGATACCTCACGAACGGTAGGTCACTGTCGAACCGAGCTTATCCCTTTGGGATCTCGGCGCAACGGTCCTGCACCTTGACGCAGGTCGTGCCATAGTCGTCGGCAAAGCCGGTGCGGGGCTAAAGCCAAAAGGCAAAACAAGGTATTTGAAACGGTTTGCGATGACGAAGTTCACCCAAGCTCGATCTGTGCCCAAGACGATGCAGGCCGCGTACGAGACTATCACGGCTCTGACGGACGCCTTTTGCCGAGAGCACCTGAACGACGAATATCTCGAGCTGGCCTGGAGCATGGCGGCGGCTCTGTGCCGGAAGCGACCAAGCCCACTCGCGTCAGGACAGCCACGCACCTGGGCCTGCGGCATCATCTATGCACTTGGGCAGACCAACTTCCTCTCAGACAGAACCTTCAAGCCGTTCATGATCATGGCCGACGTGCGTGCTGGGTTCGGCGTCGGCCAGAGCATGGCCAGTTCGAAATCACATACCATTTTACGGGCGCTCAAACTCAGCCCGCTCAATCCGGAATGGTCCCTGCCGAGTCTGATAGAGAGGAATCCACTCGTCTGGATGGCCGAGGTCAATGGCTTCCTCGTGGATCTGCGTGAGGTTCAGGAAATCGCTTTCAAGAAGAGCATGATCCCGTACATTCCTGCCGACCATGTATGAAGTTTATCGGGTCGTTGTAGCAATAGCTGGCCGATTTCCCATCTATAAGGGCGAGGGAGATCCTCAAACAGTTTTCTGAGCCCCGTGTTCTTCCCGCACGGCACGCCATGCGCGGAGGACGGCTTCGATTGTTTGATCAGCATCCTCTTCGGTGGTCGGAGCCGAAATAACGGAGATCCGCATCACCCACCGACCCCGCCACTGGGCTCCACCCATGAAGCAGGTGCCGTCCGCCTGTATCCGTTGAATTACTCTGCGCGTTAGGGTGTCGCCAATCTCAGGCGAAGCGTCCGCGCCAAAG
This sequence comes from Pseudomonadota bacterium, assembly GCA_023426505.1. GTDB lineage: Bacteria > Pseudomonadota > Alphaproteobacteria > Rhizobiales > Beijerinckiaceae > Microvirga. Next base: position 2,667 of record JAFAAP010000079.1, on the reverse strand, counting down.
CGGACAACAATCTGGTTGAGCACGACCTCGTTCAGCACGCTCAGGCCCGGCTCAGAGGCAAGACCATCAGCAATGCGCCGAGCAAGACGGCAGTGGCGCTCCACCATAGCCGCGATGCCTTCGCGCCCCAGGTGTTTGATCATTGCCCATGTCGCAAACCCTCGCGCTCGCCGGGACAGTTCGGGAACGAAGTGTGAAGGATCACGATCACCCTCTGAAACCGGAGGCAGGTAGCTTGCCGAGATCGTCATCGCTCGCCGATGAGCTTCCGCATCCCGCACAATGGCGTACCCGCAGTCATAGGGCGTTTGGAGCCACTTGTGGCCATCGGTAGCCCAGGAGTCAGCATTCTCTACGGAAGCAACCAGAGGCGCCCGCTCGGGACAGGTGCGAGCCCACAGACCAAAGGCTCCGTCCACGTGAATCCAGGCGCCATGGGCTCTGGCCACAGGGATCAGTTCAGGGAAGGGATCGAATGCCCCTGTGTTGATTTGCCCGGCTTGCAGAATCACAATGGTTGGCCCGGAGCGATTCCGGAGAGCCTCGGCAAGGGCTGACGGTATCATGCGCCCTGCGTCATCAGCCTTCACGCGGGTCACCCGATCATGACCGAGCCCCAGGAACTGTAATGCTGAGAAGACGGTTGCATGAGCCTCTTCTCCGATCAGCACCGAGATGGATGGAGCCCCGAAAAGGCCATGGGCTTCCACATCCCAGCCAACTCGCCTGAGAACGTCACCCCGTGCTGCGGCGAGGCAAACGAAGTTCGCAACGGTCGCTCCGGTCACGAATCCAACCGATGCCTGACGCGGCAGATCGAGCAGGTCGAGCAACCACTGGGCGGCAATCGTTTCAACCGCCGCTGCCGCAGGAGCCGCCATGTGGTTGCCAGCATTCTGCCCCCAGACTGAGGTCAGCCAGTCCGCCGCGACTCCAACCGGATGTGAGGCCCCGATCACCCAGCCATAGAAGCGGGGGCCAGTCATCGTGTTCAGCCCCGGAGAGGCTCTGGTCACGAGATCAGAAAGCACCAGATCGGCAGGGGTGCCGCTTTCGGGCGTGGGAGCCTCGAACGCTTGCAGCGCCTTCTGGTAGGTGGCTTCTGCGTGCTGTGGCCGATCTCCAATCGAGGTCCGGAGCGTCGTCGCATACGCTGCAACCTTCTCGAAGAGGCTGGCTGCTTCAAGACTTGCGCTGCTCATACGCGATCCTCCCGTCTTGCCGGAGCGACTGGAATGCTGCTCAATGGTGTGCCGAAAGTCGAGTTTCGCCAAGCATCAGCATCAAGGTCGAGTTCCTCGGCTCAATCGACTGTAGACCTTGCAAACCGATTGATGCCTACCGACGTTAAATGTGTAGGAGATCGGCCATGCTCACGCGTCTGTCCGCCGTTGCGATACCCACGATCATAACCTTGGGCATTCTCCTGTCCGTCAATCTGATTGCCGCCGGCCCGGCGCTGGCAGGCAAGATCATAGGAAACGGCTAAGCTTGACGCTGCCTTGAGCCGTGTTCATTGGCGAAGGCCGGGCGCTTCTCCTGCGCCCAAGCGAGCGCCTCTTCCAGCCGGTCATCACCCCAGAAGATTTCCTGCCCGATAGCGAACGTCGGAGAGCCAAAGACACCAAGCTGGCGTGCAGCATCCGTTTCTCGGTCGTACTGTGCTCGCGTCTCAGGGGAGTTGGCGAGGTTGATGATCTCATCCGGATCTTTCCCATGCGCCCTGATGATGGCCCGCAAGCTATCATCCGCTCCAAGCGCCTGCCCTTCAAACCATTTCTGGAAGCTCGTCAGGGTAAATTCTCGTCCCCAGCCCTGGCTGAAGGCGACAATCGCCACCCGGTTCGCCAGTTGGTCCGGGTCAGTCGGCCAGATCGGCGGCTTATCGAACGGGATTCCATGCAACCGGGCGCGTCGCTCAACGTCGCGGAAGACATAGGTCATCTTGGTCGGCTGCGTTCGGAGAGAGTATCCCATCTCCGTCATGAGATCTCGGACGCTGAAAGGTCGCCAACGAACCTCGACCCCAGCTTCAGCGGCCAATTTGTCGATCCGCATGACTGAGAGATACGCGTAGCAGCTTCCGAAGAAGTAGAAGAAGTCGATCTGAGGCACGGCAATCCCCGAGATAAGTAGGGCGGCTTCCAACCCGCTTGTCTCCAGAATACCGTGCCGGAAGCTATCGCGCAGTGGCTACTAGACCGACCTATCCGGATGAACTCACAGAACCACTCCTGAGATCAGCCAGGACATGAGACACAAGATCGAAGACCCGACAGGACGATCCCAGTGGCCGTCCAGAGGGTGACACGTGGTTCCCAGACATGGGTCAGATGCTCAATCTCTTCGGTTAGGGGGCTTTCAGAAAGCCCCGGAACTCCTTGTGAGCGTACGAACGGCCCCAAGCGGAATGAGCGCCAGCCATCCGAAGATGATGGCCAGATGCCATAACAGGTCTCGAAGGCTTCCAGCCGTCACATCACCCTCTCCCGGAGGTTGGGCACAGCGCTTTGCTTCAACTGGTCACGGTGCACCTGCACTTAGCAGCCCTTGCGCCGAAGGCCCTCTCCCTTTCAGGGAGAGGATGGACAGGCGCTGCGGCGGGAGCCGCATTCATCTCGTGAACCTCGCATCGTTTGAACCTTGGCTGTTGTGACCGTATATCGG
>JAFAAP010000066.1 GCA_023426505.1 Pseudomonadota bacterium | reverse complement strand
AAGCAGCACCGCCGATAGCCCGTGATTGTCGCTTGCAACGCTCCCGGCGACGGCCGGTGAGAAGCCCCGTCGTCCTGCTCCCTTTTCATAGGAGAATTTAGTCCGCCGACCGGCCTAAGCCGCCGATATCAGTTGTCTATGCCGGTTGGACGATGACGTATGTCATTTTTCAGACCTCCGGACCCGGATGACGCCCTGGAAAATACGTTACATGCGCCGCGTTGCTCACCTTCGACTGCCAGTACGGGCTCTCATTCCCTGATCGCGCTCCGGTTGCAGCATTGTTTTCCTTGCATTTCTCCGGGCCGGGCCTTTAGCTATAAAGCAACGTTATAGTCTGTATTTCGCGATCAGCGATCCAGTACGCCGCTCCAGGTTCAAGCGTCCCTTGCACCAGATCGGCAGAACTCGAAGGAGGCATACATGCGCGTAGGAGATCTGGCCGGCTCTCGCCCTCGGCGTGATCATGTCCTTGGGCTGCACCCTTCCGCCACCCGCGCAGGCCCAAGAGCGCCTTCTCACGTTCGAGCGCGGCGTCCCGGCGGAGATCCGGGTGGATCAGGGCAAATTCGTCCACGCGCGGACAAGCGGCAAGGTCAGCCGCGTCGTCGTCGGCAATCCGGAGATCGCGACGGCGGTTCCCCTCACCGACACGACCCTCTACGTGTTGGGCAAGGCCGAGGGTCGGACCAATGTCGCGGTTTATGGAGCAAACGATACGTTGCTCGGGCTCGTCAATGTCGAGGTCGGCACCGACGTGTCGGACCTGCACCAGACCATCCAGAACGCCGTACCGCAGGCTAAGGTGCGGGTCGAAACGATCAACGGCCGTACACGCCTGAGCGGTGCCGTTCCTGATGGGATCGCGCAGCGCAAGATTCTGGAAATCGCCGAGCAGTACAGTTCATCCCCCGTCACCAATGCGATGAACGTCACCGGTGGACAGCAGGTTCTGATCGAGGTGCGCGTGGTCGAGGCGAACCGCAATGCCGGACGCCAGCTCGGGGTGAGTTGGTTCGCAAATGCGAAGGGCACAGGCATCGCCACCGGGACAGCCGCGGGTAAGAGTGGCATCAATGTCGGCGCATTGTTTCCGAACGGCCAGAGTCCATTTGGAACGGTGCTGGCGCAGATCCTCGGCGGCGGCATCAGTGCCGATGTTCTGATTCAGGCCCTCGAGGAGAAGGGTCTTGGGCGCCGCCTCGCGGAGCCGAACCTCACGGCGCTTTCCGGCGAAAAGGCGAGCTTCCTCGTCGGTGGTGAGGTGCCGATCCCGATCGCCGAAAACGACGGCAAGATCACGGTCCAGTACAAGGAATATGGCGTCCGTCTCAACTTCACGCCGGTTGTCCTCGACAATGGGCTGATCAACCTCAAGCTGGAGCCCGAAGTCAGTCAGGTCGACGAGAATACCGTAATCCGCACAAGCATCATTGAGATCCCCGCCTTCATCACCCGGCGCGCCAGCACCACGATCGAGATCAGGGACGGTCAGAGCTTCGCGATGGCGGGCTTGCTCCAGAGCCTCCACAGAAAGACGCAGGATCAGCTGCCTTGGCTCGGGCAACTGCCGGTCCTCGGCGCCCTCTTCCGCTCCTCATCCTTCCAGGAGGAGGAGACCGATCTCGTCATCATCGTCACGCCGCATCTCGTCCGCCCTGCGAAACCCGGACAGCCGCTGCGCACGCCTCTCGATTCGAAAAGCCCCAGCAACGATGCCGAGTTCTTCCTTCTGGGCCAGATGGAGGTCAACAACGACCTGCAGCGTCGCTTCGCCGAGGGAACGGACGTCGTCGGACCGTTCGGACACATCGTGGATCTCAAGCCGGAAGTGAAGAATGTCAGCAAGAAAATCGTCAAGCGCTAAGCGCCTTCTCGCCGCGGCCGGCATCCTGCCGATGCTGGCCCTCGGAGCCTGTGCCGACTATCTGAGCCACGACGACACGATCACCGCTGCGGCAGGCGATGCGGTGGCGCACAACAAGGTCGTGCACATCGCTGATCCCTGGCCGCGCGCGGCGGCGAACACGCGCATCGGCGGCAACGGTCAGCGCGTGGACAGGATCACCAAGCAATACATCAGGGGCAGCGCCGGAACCGCGGAAAGCTCCGGTCCCACGATCAACATTTCTCCCGGAGGGAACTCTCGCGGCTCGGAGAATGCGCAGCCCGCGCAGTGATGTTCGATCAGCCGCCTCGCCGCGTAGGCGGCGACAAGAAAAGGCGCCCTCGGGCGCCCTTTTTCGTATCCATGATCAGCGACGCCGCGGCGCCTTGTCGAGCCACGCCACCTGCATGCCGTCGCTGCGGCCCTCGGGGCGGCGCTGCGCCGGCTTTGGTGCGGGCTTCGCGTGAGCGGCCTGCTGCTGCGGGCGGTTCTCCGCCTGCTGGCCTGCCGGCTTGCCGCCGCGACGGCGACGACGCTTGGGGCCGCGCTCCGCGTTCGGATCCGCATTGCGCGGCTGACCATGGCCCTGATGGCCGCGGGCATGCGGCGCGGGGCGGCCGCGTTGCGGCTGCTCGCGACGCTGCTCCGGAGCCGCCTCGCCGGCGACAGGGCCGGCCGAGAAGCCCTCGGGCAAAGCCGCGACCGGCACCTTGAGGCGGGTGAGCTTCTCGATGTCCTTGAGATAGGCCCGCTCCTCGTCGTTGCAGAACGAGATGGCGAGGCCCGTCGCGCCCGCGCGCGCCGTGCGGCCGATGCGGTGGACGTACGATTCCGGCACGTTCGGCAGATCGAAGTTGATGACGTGGGACACGCCCTCCACGTCGATGCCGCGGGCGGCGATGTCGGTCGCCACCAGAACCCGGCAGCTGCCGTCCCGGAACGCCGCGAGAGCACGCTCGCGCTGCGGCTGGGACTTGTTGCCGTGAATGGCGGCGCCGACGATGCCAGCCTTGTCGAGCGAGCGCACGACCTTGTCGGCCCCGTGCTTGGTGCGGGTGAAGACGAGGACGCGGTCGATGCTCTCGTCCTTGAGGACGATTTCGAGCAGAGCCTGCTTGCGGCCCGTCGAGACGAACATGACGCTCTGCTCGACGCGCTCGGCGGTGGTCGCCACCGGGGTGACCGCCACCTTGGCCGGATCGCGCAGGAAGTCGTCCGCCAGCGACGAGATCGTCTTCGGCATGGTGGCCGAGAAGAACAGGCTCTGGCGCTTGGCCGGCAGCAGCTTCACGATGCGCTTGAGGGCGTGGATGAAGCCGAGGTCGAGCATCTGGTCGGCCTCGTCGAGGACGAGGATCTCCACATCCCGCAACGTCAGCGACTTGCGATCGATGAGGTCGAGCAGGCGACCAGGGGTCGCGACGAGCACGTCAACGCCGCCCGAGAGCTCCCGCTCCTGCTTGCCGATGGTCACGCCGCCGAACACGACCGAGGTCGAGAGGCGAAGATTCCGGCCATAGACCCGGAAGCTGTCGGCGATCTGGCCGGCGAGTTCGCGGGTGGGGCTCAGCACCAGCACACGGCAGGCCTTCGGGGCCTTCGGGCGCGGGTTCTGGGAAAGGCGGTGGAGGATCGGCAGCGCGAAGGCCGCCGTCTTGCCCGTGCCGGTCTGTGCGATGCCGCAGACGTCGCGGCCCTCGAGCGCAAGCGGAATGGTCTGGGCCTGGATCGGCGTGGGCTTCTCATAGCCCTCGGATGCAAGCGCCTTGAGGATCGGCTGAGCCAATCCGAAATCGGAGAATAGGGTCAAAGGGTCGTGTCTTTCGAAGAGATATTGGCGAGCCCTAAAGGCTTGATCTTCCAGGGAAACAGGCGTTTCCGGGCTCAAGGCGACAACCCGCGTGATGGGGTCGTCGTACGGTTGGAGCGATTGAAGAAGGGGACCGGGCCTTCGCCTTGCCTGGCGAATATCCGTCACGCAGTCCCGCTCAAGCGGCTCCGGGGTGGAGCGCTGACGCCGTGTTGTGCATATGAGGGCTAAAGGCCTGTTCGTCAACCGCCGCCGGTGACATAAGAGCAGGGATCGTCCTTTCTTCGGACGATTGTCTCAAGGTCGCCATGTCCTCTCCCGCCCGCATGCCCTGGCGCTTCGTCTCGGCATTGTCCATCGCCGTCACGATTTCCTATGGGACGATCTTCTATGCCTTCGCGCTGATCATCGAGCCCATGGAGCAGGAACTCGGCTGGTCGAAAACCGCCCTTACCGCGGCGTTCTCGCTGGCGCTGGGCTCCTCGGCCCTGTTCTCGGTGCCGGTCGGGCGCCTCATTGATCTCGGCCATGGCCGCACCGTGATGACCGGCGGCTCGATCCTGGCCGCACTTCTCCTCGGATTGTGGGCGCTGGTCAGCAACTATCCGGCCTTCATGGCGATCTGGTTCGGCCTCGGCATCGCCATGAGCGCCGTGCTCTATGAGCCGGCGTTCGCGGTCCTGGCAGGCCATCTCGGTCTCCTGACCCGGCGCGGAATTACCGTGATGACGCTGGTGGCGGGCTTCGCCAGCACCATTTTCATCCCCCTCACCCACTTGCTGATCGAGGCTCTCGGCTGGCGCACTGCCCTGCTCGTGCTGGCGGCCATGAATCTCGGCCTCTGCGCGGTGCTGCACGGGTTGAGCATCCCAGGCGCGACCGGCCGCGGCGGACACGGGCACCCATCGCATGCCCAGCCTCCGGCTGCGAATGCCCGGCGCGTGCTCTCCTCGGCTTCGTTCTGGTTCTTCGTGGTCACGTCCGTCCTGCAGGGGATGATCTCGACGGGCATCCCGGTCCATCTCATCCCGATGCTCGTCGAGCGCGGGTTCAGCCTGGACGCAGCGGTCGCCGCCTTCGCCGTGGTCGGGCCGGCCCAGGTCGCGGCCCGGTTCCTGACCGGATTCGGGGAGCGGGCCCTGAGCCTGAAAGGAATCGGGATCCTGACCATGGGACTCAACGTCCTGGCCTTCGGGCTCCTGCCCTTCATTCCGGCCGGGTCGTGGCTGATTGTGCTGTTTGCGGCCTTCTACGGCGCCTCGAACGGCATGATGACGATCGTGCGGGCTCTCCTGCCGCCCGAGCTGTTCGGCCTGGAGGATTACGGGGTCATCCAGGGCATGATCTCCCTTCCCGTCAGGGTGGCCATGGCGGCCACTCCCTTCGCCTTCGGGGCGCTCTGGGCGTGGTGGGGCAGTTACGAAGCGGTGGTGGCGTCCTGCTTCGCAATGGCCCTCTGCTCCTTCCTGACTTTCATGCTAAATCTCGCGGTGGCGAGGAACAGTGGAACGCACTAGAAAAGCCTTGCCTTAGACGGCTAAAGGAAACATCTGCAAGGGGCCGGGAGCGCCCGGCTTCAAGGAAAGACCTTTTCGTGACGACAGTGACTGATCTTCTGATTGTTGGCGGCGGCATCAACGGCGCGGGCATCGCACGCGACGCGGTCGGCCGGGGCCTCTCGGTGGTTCTCTGCGAACAGGGCGATCTCGCCGGCTATACCTCCTCCGCCAGCACCAAGCTGATCCATGGCGGCCTGCGCTATCTGGAATATTACGAGTTCCGGCTGGTCCGCGAGGCCCTGTTCGAGCGCGAACGTCTTTTGAACTCCGCCCCCCACATCATCTGGCCGCTGCGGTTCATCCTGCCCCACGAGAAGGGCATCCGACCGGCCTGGTTCGTGCGGCTCGGCCTGTTCCTCTACGACCACCTGGCGCCGCGAAAGAAGCTTCCCGGCACCGAGACGATCCACCTCACCAAGCACCCGGCCGGCAAGGCCCTGAAGCCCGGCTTCGACACGGCCTTCGTCTATTCCGACTGCTGGGTCGAGGACAGCCGCATGGTGGCCCTCAATGCGCTCGATGCGTTCGAGAAGGGCGCCGATATCCGTGTCCGCACGAAGCTGGTCTCGGCCCGCCGCGACGGCGAGGTTTGGGTCGCCTCGCTCCAGAACGTCCAGACCGGCGAGACGCAGGAGGTGCGCGCCCGCGCCCTCGTCAACGCCGGCGGCCCCGTCGTGGCCGACGGGCTCAATTACAAGCACGGTCTCAACACCCAAAAGAGCGTGCGCCTGGTGAAAGGCAGCCACATCGTGGTGCCGAAGCTCTTCGACACGAAGGAAGCCTTCATCCTGCAGAACACCGACAAGCGCATCGTGTTCGCTATTCCCTACCAGGAGAAGTTCACACTGGTCGGCACGACCGACATTCCGGTCGAGTCGATCCCCGATAAGAAAGTCACCATCGACGACAACGAGATTCAGTACCTCTGCGACGTGGTGAACCACTTCTTCAAGAAGGAGGTGAAGCCCTCCGACGTGGTCTGGACCTATTCGGGCGTGCGCCCCCTCTTCGACGACGGCTCGACGAATGCGTCCGCGGTGACCCGCGACTACGTGTTCGACCTCGACGGCGCGCCCAAACAGGCGCCTGTACTTTCGATCTTCGGCGGCAAGATCACCACCTTCCGCAAGCTCGCGGAGCATGCCCTCGAGGAGCTGAAGCCCTACTTCCCGGCCATGAAGCCGGCCTGGACCGAAACCGCCAAGATGCCGGGCGGCGACATGCCGGATGCGGATTTCGACCGGTTCTTCGCCACCGTCCGGTCGCGCTGGCCCTTCCTGCCGGAAGCCCATGCTCATCGTCTGGCGCGCGCCTACGGCACGCGGATCGAGGAGCTCCTGGGCTCCGCGAAGTCGATGACCGATCTCGGGGAGGATTTCGGCGGCACCCTGACGGCCGCGGAGGTAGACTACCTGGTCCGCCGCGAATGGGCGCGCACCGCCGAGGACATCCTCTGGCGCCGGTCGAAGCTCGGCCTGCATGTCCCGCCAGGCGCGGCCCAGGCGATCGACGCCTATATCGCCAAACGGAATGCGGCCGCCGTCGCAGCCCAATAAGAACGCCTAGACGAGCATTCGGGAGGAACCATGGCTCACTACGTGGGTGCCATCGATCAGGGCACGACCAGCTCGCGCTTCATCGTGTTCGACCGGACGGGCAGCATCGTCTCGGTCGCTCAGAAGGAGCACGAGCAGATCTATCCGCAGGCAGGCTACGTGGAGCACGACCCGCTCGAGATCTGGCACAACACGCTGGAGGTCATCGGCGCGGCTCTCGCCAAGCAGGGCCTGACTCCCAAGGATCTCGCCGCCATCGGCATCACCAACCAGCGCGAGACGACGCTTATCTGGGACCGGCGGACCGGCAAGCCCCTCCACAACGCGCTGGTCTGGCAGGACACCCGCGTCGACCCAATCGTCGAGGAGTTCGCCCGGGATGGCGGGCACGACCGCCTGCGGGCCAGGACCGGCCTGCCGCTGACGAGCTATTTCTCCGGCCTCAAGCTCCGGTGGCTCCTGGACAACGTTCCCGGGGCCCGGGAGAAGGCCGCCGCCGGCGACGTCCTCTTCGGGACCGTCGACAGCTGGCTCGTCTGGAACCTGACCGGCGGTCGCTGTCACATCACCGACGTGACCAACGCGAGCCGCACCCAGCTCATGAACCTGGAGAGCCTCGCCTGGGACGACGAGATCCTGGCGCTGTTCGACATTCCGCGGGCCTGCCTGCCGACGATCGTGTCCTCGAGCGAGGTCTATGGCGAGGCGGTAGGCGTCCTTGCCGGCGTGCCGATCGCCGGCATTCTGGGCGACCAGCAGGCGGCGCTCGTCGGCCAGGCCTGCTTCCAGCCGGGCGAGGCGAAGAACACCTATGGCACCGGGTGCTTCATGCTCATGAACACCGGCGAGAAGCCCTACCCGTCGAAGTGCGGGCTCCTCACCACCGTGGGATACCGCTTCGGACAGGGACCGACCGTCTATGCGCTCGAAGGCTCCATCGCCATTGCGGGCGCCCTCGTGCAGTGGCTGCGGGACAATCTTGGCTTGATCCAGGCCTCGACCGACATCGAGCCCCTGGCGCGCAGCGTCGAGGATAATGGCGGCGTCACCATCGTGCCGGCCTTCTCGGGGCTCTACGCCCCCCACTGGAATGCCGGCGCCCGCGGCATGATCGGGGGCCTCACCCGCTATGCCAACAAGGGTCACATCGCCCGTGCCGCCCTGGAGGCGACCGCTTTCCAGACCCGCGAGGTCCTGGATGCCATGACCAAGGATACGGGCATCGCCGTCAGGGAACTGCGCACGGACGGCGGCATGGTGGTCAACGAGCTTCTGATGCAGTTCCAGGCCGATATCCTGGATGTACCGGTCGTGCGCCCGAAGGTGATCGAGACCACTGCCCTGGGATCGGCCTACGCCGCCGGCCTGGCGACAGGGTTCTGGACCGGAACGGACGAGCTCGTCCGCAACTGGGCCGTGGACAAACGCTGGACGCCGACCTTTGGAGAGGACCTGCGCAAGGACCTCTATGCACGCTGGTGCAAGGCGGTCGAGCGCTCGCTCGACTGGCACTAAGGCCCTCGGCCGGGAAAACCTCGCTCCGGAAGGACTGCAGGAACAGCCCTTCCGGTCATCCAGCCCACCTTATCGGCTCAAGGCCGCGCGGATCTTTTCCGCAGAGCGGGCAAGCTTCTCCTGATCCTCCATCTGCCCCGTATGCGGCTTCAAAGGGACGCCTTCGAAGCGCGGGATCACATGCACATGGATGTGGAATACCACCTGCCCACCTGCACTTTCGTTGAACTGCTGGATCGTGAGCCCGTCGGCATCGAAGGCATCCCTGACGCCCTTGGCGACGACTTGGACCTCCTTGGCCAAGTTCGCGAGATCTTCGGGCTCGACGTCGAGAATGTTGCGTGCGGGAACCTTGGGGATGACGAGGACATGGCCGTCGCCGCGCGGCATGATGTCCATGAAGGCCAGGACCCTGTCGGTCTCGTAGACCTTGTGGCAGGGAAGCTCCCCCCTGAGGATCTTCGCGAAGACGTTGTTCTGGTCGTACACCACGGCTCTATCCTTGCTTTCTCGACTTTGAGCGGTTGCGCTCTTCCAACGACCGATGGCCCGCGCCTCGGTTCGGCATTGCTGCGCGTCTCACCCGCCCCGGCACTATAGGGACGAAGCGTCGCGGTACGAAGCGGTTTCATCCGGAGATCACGCACCGATCAGTAGAAGACTGCCTATGAAGTAGACGCAGGCCGGCGGGATGGAACGCAAGGTAACTTCCGCTGGAGAGAAGAAAAAAGTCAGGCTATTACTGGAACCCTCAACACATATCGGTCTGCGACAACTGCGCACATCAGCCGTCTGCCTGAAGAGAGCCTCGATAAAGCCAAGCTTCCGTGGCAAAGGATAATCAAAATCTCGGACAACCAAGCGGAACCATCGAAATTAACCATGGTTGTTCAAGGCAGTAAACCAATCACGTAGGAGGCATGTGATGGCGACAGGAAGTTCGACTTCGAAGCGCGGTTTCGCGTCGATGGACGGCGACCGGCAGCGCGAGATCGCAAGCAAGGGCGGCAAGAGCGTCCCGGCTGAGAAGCGCTCCTTCTCTCAGGATCGCGAACTTGCTTCGGAGGCTGGGCGCAAAGGCGGCCAGGCTTCGGGAAGCACCCGCAGCAATCAGGAATGATCTTAGTTCATACGCGTAAGTAAAGGGGCCGCTTGCGGCCCCTTTAATTTTTCGTGCTGCTCCGCCGAAGCGAGTAACCAGAAGCACAAGCAGGAAACCGTTCGGCGACTGCCGAACGGTCTATTTTCAAAACATCTGTGATGATGAGCTTTATAACTTGGTGAAGATCTAGAAGCGGAATTTCATTTCGGAATGCTCGAATCCCACTTCCGGATCATCCTCGAAGAGGACGCTGTCACCGACCAGAGCTCGAAACTCGTTGATGTCGGGCGTCATGAAGACGAGGCCGCCGGCATCAATCTGGCTGACGAGGTCCGAGGCCAGGGAAGAAACCAGATCGAGAGACGCCACTCCCAGAACCGTGCTGGCCTCATAAGCGAGTTCTGAATCACGCGTTCGGGAGGCCCCGATCAGCGTCATCAGGCAATATTCGTCGGTGCTTGCCCGGCGGGACTTGAGGGGCGCGTGGCAGAGCGGCCTCGTCCTCTGGCGATCGAGAGCGAAAGCAAGCAGCAAGGCATCCGATATGATGGCCTTTGCGCAATCCGGGCGGGTCAGCCTGCCCAAATCCTCCTCCGGGCCATTCAGCAGGGCGAGATCGTACTGATCCTGAAATCCGCTGATGCATCGAAAGATGTCGGCAACCGGGATCGCATTCGGGTGAAGCAGGACGGAAACGGGCCTCGGCCCAAATGTGAATGTCTGGGTTCCGATCATGAGCTCAGCTAACCTGTTTCGAACTCTTACATCCTCTGCCCGGGTCTGGCCGCGAAGCCGCTCTGCCAGGCCGGGATGACGAGGTGACGCCGCAGCATGAGCGGGCACACGGCATCGTCGTGTGGCTCGCATCCCGGCACGATGCCGCTCAGGAGCGAGGCTACCGAAGGTTTGTCACGGGGCGGCGAACTCGATGCCAGCCGGCAAAATTCGTCCGGCAGTTCCTCTCGCGACAGAACGGCGTCCAGTTCGTTCGTTGCCGTCATGGCTTCCTCCGCACGTTTTATGTGGTGGCAACGTGTCGGATCGGTCGAGGTTCCTCCCCGGAGGCACTCCGAATTTCCGCATTTCTCTGCGTGCCGTCAAAAAATTGAAAATCCCTGGAACTACGCGCCTTCGAAAGCGTTATGAGGCGGTGCTGGTCCGTATTGCCCCCTTGGACCGGCCCGGGAAAGGCGCGGCCCTTGCGGCCGCGCCTTTTATTGTGACTTTCAAAAGAAAACGGCGCCCGGAACATCTAGGCGCCGCATCTCCGTCCGAGATAGGTTATTGCTTCGGAGCCGTTGTCGTGCCCGAAGTTCCTGTGCTGGTTGAGGAACTGCCGGCAGATCCCGTCGAGGTGTTCGCATCCGCATTGAAGGTCGGAGCCGCTTGCAGCTCGGCCTTTGTCATGCGAAGGACGACGCGCTCCGGCTCGTTCATATTGCTGGAGCCGGAGACGCCAGACGCCGTGGTGGAGCCGGCCGTGTTCGTATTGCCGCTCATAGCGCCACCCGGGGCCGTCGAGCCGGTGGTGCCGGTCGTGGTCGATCCCGTCGTCGAGACGTTGCTGCCGGAATTGTTGTTGTTCATGGCGTTCACCTGCTCACGGCTGGCGAACTCAAGCGAATTGAACGGAATGGCGACATCCTTCTCGCCGATGCCTAGGAACCCACCCACGCCGACTACGGCGGCGACGGCCTGACCATTGCGATCAACGATCACGTCATTGATGTCACCGATCGACTCGTTGTCGGCGCTGACGACCTTGGTGCCGATCAGCTTGGATGCCATGATCTGGTTCGGCTGGATCTGGGTCATGAACTGACCCTGCATCCCGCCGCTCTGATTCATGGCCGAAGACCCCATGGAGGATGAGTTCATGCTGGAGGAACCCGTGGCGGAGCCGGCCGACGGGCTGGCAGTCGCACCGGGCTGCATGGCGTTGGAGCCGGTTGCCGTCGAGCCGGAGCTCGAGGCCGCCGGACGGTCCGTCGCACCCGACGGCGCCGTCGAAGTCTGTGCGAAAGCGGGCGCCGCGAACATGGTCGCAACAAGGCAAGCCGCCATATGCTTCTTCAGCATTGGGTGATCTCCTGAGAATAGGTTGAGTCGCGTCTGCGCCACATTGCGCCGATGTTCAACGCAAGCAAAACGAGATCGTTCCGAGAACTTCGGCGTCTGCGGAGCCACAATAAACAAACCGCTATTAGGCAATTCCTGCTTTAATACTTCACAATATTGTGTGCCGCGCAGCCTAGATCCGACACTTCCAGAGTGGCCGCAGCGTTCCGAAGCGAACGAGCCAACCTCCCATCAAGGCCGAAGTTCCCGTCGATGTCGATCATTGCCGCAGCTTTTCACCCTCCATAGCCCTTCGCCGGTTGAAGAGGCGGGCAAGTGTCTGACGCAGGGTGGAATTCTCGGCCGACAGATGTTCGTCGGCGATGAGGCGCGAACCATGCTTGCGTCTTGCCAGGACAAGGCGCCGGTTGTGGAAGACCTCCAGCTCCGGTCGATGCCCGACGCTGATCATGGCCGCATCCGGCAGCCTCTCGCTCATACGCTCCATGAGCCGTTCCTGGGTCTCCGGGTCGAGCGCCGACGTCGCCTCATCCATGACGATGATGTCCGGCTTCTGAATGAAGAGCTGCGCGAAGGTCAGGCGCTGCTGCTCGCCGCCCGACAGGGTGCGCTCCCATGGCACGCCCTTGTCATTGATCCTGTCCGTCAGATGCCCGAGCCCCGCATCCTTGAGAGCCTTCACCACATCGTCGTCCGAGATGCTCTCCGTCGGATTGGGGTAGGCGACGGCATGCTTGAGGGTGCCGACGGGTACATAAGGACGCTGGGGCATGAAGAACAGCTTCGCACCCTTGCGGATGGAAATCTCGCCCTCGCCCCAGGGCCAAAGGCCCGCGATGGCGCGGATGAGCGTGCTCTTGCCCGCACCGGACTCGCCGACCACGAGAACCTTCTCGCCCCGATCGATCCGGACCCGGGTCTCGTCGACGACCGCAGTACCGTCATCGAGGGTGACGGAAACATCGCAGAGTTCGAGCTCCGCTTCGGTCCCTTCCTCGGTTCTCCGAATATGGCCGGCCCCTCCCCGCTCGGCGCGCTCCAGCCTGTCGAGCGACACGAGAAGCCCGGCCACGCGGTTTGCGGAAGCCGTCCAGTCAGCGAGCCTCGGATAATTTTCCATGAGCCAGTTGAAGGATTGCTGGACGGTCACGAAGGCTGCCGAGGCCTGCATGACCTCGCCGAGGGACATGGTGCCAGCCAGATATTTGGGCGCGCAGAGAAGAATGGGAATGACGGGCGCCAAGACGAAGTTGCTGTACGAGACAACGGTGGTGCGCATGTATTGTCCGCACAGCGCGCGCCATTGCATGATCACATGCCCGAGCGCGACGCTCAGACCACTGCGCTCCTCGGGCTCTCCACCTAGGAGCGCGATGCTCTCGCCGTTCTCACGCAGCCGGGTAGCCGCATAGCGAAACTCGGCCTCCGACTGGTTCTTCCCTTCCGCGACCTGTACGAAGCGGCGTCCGATGAAGAGCATCGCCGTCGTCGTGACGATCGAATAGGCAAGCGCCACGAAAACCAGATAGCCGGGAATGTTGATCGTCCGTCCGTTCCAGTCGAACGACAGCGCGCCACCGACGGCCCAGAGCACGCCGATGAAGGTGATTGCCGTCAGAACCGCAGTTGTAACGCCGAAGGCGAAATCCACCGGCGACTCAGTGGCAATGCGGGTATCGTCGGCGATCCTGAATTCGGGGTTCTGATGCTCGCCCCGGACGAGATTGAGCTGGTAATAGCGTCCGTTCCGCAGCCAGCGATCGATCTGATGGTCGGTGAGCCAAGCTCTCCACGCGCGCTGCGTCGTCAAGCGTCCCCACACGGAGGCGACGTTGAAGGCGACCGCCGCCAACGCGAGCGGAGCGAAGATCAGCGCGTACCACCCGACGAGCGAGATATCGCGCTTCTCCAGCGCATCGAAGACCTCACGGTTCCAGACGTTCAGCCGATATTGGATGAAGAGTTGGCCCAGGATGATCGCCAGAAGGGTCAGGGTCAGGAACCAAGCTTCCCGCTTCCGCTGCCCGGTCCAGAAACCCGAGGCCGTCCGCCAGAACCTGGCGAACAGCCGGCGACGCTCCAGCGTCTCAACGGCAATGTCGTTCACGCACTCACACTCCACTAGGCCCCAGCCCTCTGAGAGGCTGTTCAGGTCAGCGACTGGTCCAGAAGAGCGATGCAGAGGCTCGGGGACCGGTCCGCACTGGCCCGAGCGAGCGGGCTGACGTCACCGACGCATCCGACCGGGTTGCGGCGCTTCTGCGGGGTTGTCGCAGGAGTCTCGTTTCCTTCGCGGCGAATGGTCGGATGCTGTTGCACGGCCGGCCCCTGCTGCTCTTCCTTCAGCGTGACCACCGGGAGGTCGGTGTTCTTCGAGAACGTGGTGGTGCCTGCCTGAGGATCGGACTTGTACAGGACGCGGCCGTCGCGATCCCGCAGGATCACCGTGGCCTGACTCACTCCGACGAGCTCGACGACCGTGACCGTCTGCCGGTCCTGGGACGGCGCCGGCTCCTGGAGCCGGGAGGTCTTCGCCGATGCCATGACCTGTTGGGTCAGTGCCGCGCGATCAAGGCCGTTATCGGACTTCGCGAGAGACACCGTGCCGAAGGCGTTCGGAGCCAAGCCGCCTGCCAGAACGGCCGCACCGGCCATGCCGATCAAGGTTGCGGTCGTGCGGAACATCCCTAGTCTCCTGCTTTCCCAGCTGCACCGTTTGGCAAAACAACGCGACCGTATCCGTCCCGTTCCAAGCGGAAATCTACTGCAAAAAGACAATAATTTACTTGGAACCTTTAATTGACGGGGCGCGTTCTTTAAGCACCGGCCTCCTGGTCCTCCCCGCATTCCCCTTGTGCATTGGCCGGCACCTTGAGACGGGCCTTATGGCCCGTCTTTTTTATTGCCTCGAAGCTTTGCAGGAACGAAAAAGCCCGGCCATTTGGCCGGGCTTTTTACATTGACGGATGTGAATTTTACGTCAGGCCGTGGCCCGCACCTCGCGGCGGCGGGCGCTCTGCTGGAAGAAGAGCGCCTGGCTGATCACGGCGGAGACATTGGCCGGCTGGAACGGCTTGGCGATTAGGAAGGCGGGCTCCGGCCGCTCACCGGTCAGGAAGCGCTCCGGATAGGCCGTGATGAAGATCACAGGCACTTCGAAGGACTTCAGAAGATCGTTCACGGCATCGAGACCCGAGCTGCCGTCGGCAAGCTGGATGTCCGCCAGGATCAGGCCGGGCTGCTTCGTAGAGGCAAGCTTGACCGCCTCGGTCCGGGTCCTGGCGACACCCGTGACATTGTGACCGAGCCCTTCGACGAGGGCCTCGAGATCCATGGCGATCAGCGGCTCATCCTCGATGATGAGGATGTCGGTCGCCATGTCAGCGGCGAGCTCGCGTCCGGCTTCGTCGACGAGGTCACGAACCGTCTGCGTATCGACTCCCAGGATCTGGCCGACCTCTTCCTCGCCGAAGCCTTCGAGGCAGGAAAGGAGGAAAGCCTGACGGGGCAATGGGGTGATCTGGCCAAGCCGGACTTCCGCCGGCAGGTCGCGCTGGATCTGCTCGCTGCGGCCGTTGACCGAAAGCGAATTCCAGATGCGGGTGAAGACCTGGAAGAGCTCGACCTTGACGTTCCCGGAGGGCCCGATGGTCTCCGGCTCGCTCACAAGCGTCTCGAGGGTGGCCGCCACATAGGCATCGCCAGCCATCTGACTGCCGGTCAGAGCGCGGGCATAACGACGAAGATACGGTAAGTGCTGGACGACAAGCTGAGCTGTCGACATTCGCTTCCCCTTATGTGCTTTGGACTCGTTACCGATACGGACCATTTAACTCGGCAGGCATGCAAAAGTTCCACTCTTTGGAACTCCTGGCAATGATATGCGTTGTTGCCTGAAACCAATATGAAATACTGCCAAGGTTGGCTATCCCGTGAGAATCAGGGATCGCAAGGGGATGCAGATGACGGGTGAGAAGGGAAACAAGCTGGCACGGGTCATTCCGGAAGGCTCCCTGAGCGATAAGCTCGAATCCGATCCAAAGCTCGACAGCACCAGCCAGAAGCGCATCGGCGACCAGTTGCGCGCGATGTATGACGAGTTGGTGCAGCAGCCCGTGCCCGACCGTTTCAGGAACCTGCTCGACCTCCTCGAAAAGAAGGACCAGGAGAGGTCCACATGACGCAGCCGGAGCCCGATCTCCGAGACGCTCTCCTTGCGGCCGTTCCCAGTCTCCGAGCCTTTGCAATCTCCCTTTCGGGCCAAATCGACCGGGCCGACGACCTCGTCCAGGACACCCTTCTCCGCGCCCTGTCCAACCTCCACCGCTTCGAGCCCGGTACGAACCTGAACGCCTGGCTCTTCACAATCCTGCGAAATCTTTTCCATTCCGAGTACCGGAAACGTCGTCGCGAGGTCGAGGACCCCGACGGCTCTTATGCGGGCCGCCTGAAAGTCCAGCCCGAACAGGGCTCCAGGCTCGATTTCGAGGACTTCCGGACTGCGCTCGCAAAGCTTCCCCACGATCAGCGGGAGGCCCTGCTCCTCGTCGGCGCATCCGGCTTCTCCTACGAGGAGGCCGCAAGCATCTGCGGCTGTGCCGTGGGCACCATCAAGAGCCGCGTCAACCGCGCCCGCTTCCGCCTGGCTTCCGTGCTCAACGTCAACGACGTCGATGACCTCGGTCCGGACAGCATGACTCGCGCCGCCCTCCAGAGCTCGGTCTGACGTCCACCTCATCACGGCCCTCGCTCCTAGCAGCTGCATGAAAAACGCCGCCCCATGGAGGCGGCGTTCTCATTCGGCGCAGGCAAGCCTGCGTCACATCGGATTGCGTCCACGCATCAACCCGACCACTGCCGAGATGGCGAAGAGAACGATCGCGACGAAGAAGATGAGCTTGGCGATCTCGACCGCCGTACCGGCGATGCCGCCGAAGCCGAACAGAGCCGCAACGAGAGCGATGATGAGAAAAGTGACAGCCCAACCGAGCATGGTGTTACCTCGCATTACAGATAATCGACCGGAGCCGATGATATCCAACCAACGTCAAGCGAGACTGTGGAGTTCCGTGAAAAAGTCTCATTTAGACAGTTTTTAAAGGGCGGCTAATAGTAAAGAAGGAGACCATGCCAGGTATGGAACCGACATCCCGCCACCACGTTTCCCAGAACACTTGGGAGACAGATTCGATGAACAAGGCCATTGCCCTTCGAGCATTTCTCATCTTCACGATCCTGTCGGTGTTTGCTGCCGTCACCGGCCTGGCTTCGCAGGTCGAGATCGCGGAAGTACTTTTTCTCATCGGCGGATCGCTCTCCGTGCTGATGCTCTTCTTTGCCCTGTCGGTGTCTTCCCCGGCTCCGTCGCTGGTGCCTGTCAAGGTCCGGCGTCGTCGGTAAGTGTCTTTCTTCAAGGCCACAGAACAAGGGCGGGGCCATCCCGGGCCCCCCAGTTTAGGTTAGATA
>JAFAAP010000167.1 GCA_023426505.1 Pseudomonadota bacterium | reverse complement strand
CCCTTGGGCTCTGGCAGAATTTCGGCAGCGTCGACGTGTTCGAGACCGGGCGCTCCGTCCTGCGCCGTGCCTTCGACCGCGGCGTGACGCATTTCGACCTCGCCAACAACTATGGTCCGACCCCGGGTTCGGCGGAGGAGAATTTCGGGCGGGTGCTCGCCACCGATTTCAAGCCATACCGTGACGAGATGATCATCTCGACCAAGGCCGGCTACCGGATGTGGCCCGGCCCCTATGGGGAATGGGGTTCGCGCAAGTATCTGATCTCGAGCCTCGACCAGAGCCTAAGGCGCATGGGCTTGGACTATGTGGACATCTTCTACTCTCATCGAGTCGATCCCCGGACGCCGCTCGAGGAGACGATGGGCGCGCTCGATACGGTCGTGCGCCAAGGCAAGGCGCTTTATGTCGGCATCTCGTCCTATTCGGCGGAGATGACCGCCAGGGCCGTGCAGATCCTGAGGCAGCTTGGCACTCCGTGCCTGATCCACCAGCCCTCCTATTCGCTGCTGAATCGCTGGGTCGAGGGAGGGCTCCTCGACACCATCGATGATCTCGGCGTCGGCTGCATCGCCTTCTCCCCGCTGGCCCAAGGCATGCTGACGACGAAGTACCTGAACGGCGTGCCGGAAAATTCACGCGCCACCAAGGGGGGGTCCCTGTCCGAGCGCCTGTTGACGCCCGAGAACATCGAGCGTGTCCGAGCGCTCAACGACATCGCGCAGCGGCGAAACCAGACGCTGGCTCAGATGGCGATCGCCTGGGTGCTGCGCGACCCGCGGGTCACCTCCGCTCTCATCGGCGCCCGTAGCGTGGACCAGCTCGACGACTCCCTGGCGGCTCTGGATAATCTAGAGTTCACCGCTGAGGAACTGGCCGAGATCGACCGGTATGCCGCCGAGGGCGGGATCAATCTCTGGGAGGCCTCCGTCAAGGCCGTCACTCCGGACGCGCAGACGTCCCCGAAGAAGGGGATCGGCTTCGTCTAGCGCGACTGCCGGCGAAGCCATCGCTCGATGGTTGCCACCACGTGGCGCTGTTCGTCGTCACCGAGCGCTCGCCCCTTGGGGATCCCATGCCACTTGGCGAGGCAGCCCCGGCAACAGGTCGCCGTCGCATGCTGGGCAACGAAGACGGGATGGCCGCGAAAGGGGGTCTGCTTGCCGTCATTGACAGGCTCCGGCGGCGCCAGCCGCCGGGCGATGAAATCCCTGGCGTGAGACAGGACCGCCTCCATTCCCTTCGCCTCGAGATAGTCCCTGTCCCGGGTCGCGAGCCGGAAACGTTGCCTGAAGGCGGAGCGTCCCAGGCGTTCGAAGAGGTCGTCGAGATCCGTCGTCACGTGGGCGGCTCAGCTCTCCGGCCCGGCCATGTAGCGGGCGAAGGCTTCCTTGAAGTCCGGATGCCAGCGGGAGAGGGCAGGGCGGTTCTGAACGAGGTCTTCCGCAGCCCAGCGAATGCGCTTGCGGTCCATCTCGGGCGTCGTCTCGTTGTCCGGGCACAGGATGTAGAAATCGCCCCTGGCCATCCCGGCCAGCAGGGCCGTCGCGACCTGATCGGGCGACCAGGCTCCCTCCGGTTTCTCGGTCACTCCCTTGGCCTTCGTGAAACCCGTATAAACGAAGCCAGGGATGAGAAGGTGGGCCGTGACTTGACAGTTCGGCCTGTTGCGAAGCTCGTGGGCGAGGGCCTCGGTCACGACCTTCACGCCCGCCTTCGAGACGTTGTAGGCCGTATCGCCGGGCGGCGTCGTGATGCCCTGCTTCGAGCCGGTGTTCACGATGGCCCCGGGAGTGCCCTGGTCAGCCATGACGGGCCCGAAGACTTGCACCCCGTGGATGACTCCCCAGAGATTGGTGTCCAGGGTAGCTTTCCAGCGCTCCGGATCCCCGAAAATCTGGCCCCGTCCTTCGACGCCGGCATTGTTCATGAGAAAGCTCACCTCGCCGAAGGCATCCAGGGCGGCGTCCCTGAGGTGCTGCACCTCTTCGCGGCGGCTCACATCTGTTGGAATGCCAAGAATCTTCGCGTCGTCTCCAGCCGCTTCGGCCACCTCGGCAGCGGCGCGGTTGAGAACTTCGGCGTCACGGTCGGCGAGGCAGACGCGCATGCCAAGGCGCGCGAGTTGCTTTGCTGTCGCGAGCCCGATGCCACTGGCGGCTCCGGTAATGACGGCGACGCGGCTGGGAGCGATCGCAGGATGAGCCGCCATGGCAGTCTCCTCTGAGAGGGGCGATGGGGCAGGCAGAACGACGATAGCCCGCCCGAGGGATGGGAACTCTTTCGGGTAGGATTGTTACTTAGGGATTTCACGAAGAGACAGACTCGTTTAGGTCCTGTACCACACTCACTGAATACCTCCGACCTTTTTCTGCCCCATGAAGGCCGGAGTCTTGGGCGCCCTATCGAAGGGCGCCCTTTTTTTGGCCTCTTACGGCCACGTTCACGCGGCGCGGTTATCTCGCTGGCTGCCGGTCTCCTGCTGAGCAGCCCAGGTATGGGATGCCTCGTTCGCGATCCGGGACGACAACTCGACAATCCGGCGTCCGTTCTCGAGCATCTGGGTCAGGTTGTCCCGGAAGATGGCTCCCTGTGCCTCCAGGAGTTCGGCCAGAGTCCGGCAGTGAGAGAGCGCCGAAAGGCCCTCGATGTTTTTCTGGAGGCGCTCCTGCGCCAAGCCGATCCACTCCTGCGAAACGTCCTGCATGCCGCGGGCGAGGATCGTGTTCGACTGCGCCAGCGCGTGCAGATTCCGGGATGCACGACCGGCGAATTCCTGGCCCGTACTCAGCGGTACGCTGTAAAGCTGAGCGAATTCGGTGCTCACGTTAAGGCCAGTCTGCACCGCATCCTGGACGTTGTGCAGGGTTTCCTGCGAGCGCTCGACCCCTGTCCTGATAGCCGCCGCCATGTTCTCCTGGACACGCTCGGGGACCCCGACGAGATCGCGGCTGTACGAGACGATCTCGCGCCGCAGGCCGGACTCGGCGCGTCTGGCTTCCTCGACCGCCGCCATCTCGTCTTCCACCTTCTCGACGACGGCCTCGACCTCGTCCTCGCTCAGGACCTTGAGCACGGCCGGGAGAAGCTCCTTCTTGTCGTCGCGGATATGCTGCTGAAAGACCTTCCTCAACTCGGCAATTTTCTTGAGGAAGTCCCCGCTGCCCTTGGGCATCCGGTCGAGTTCCTCCAGCAAGGCACTGGTTTCACGATTGTCGTTCGTGGCGGCCTGAACGAGGCCTGCCATGTCCTCATGCTTCCTCAGGACGGGAAAGAGGTACTGCTCCTGCAGATTGGCCAGGAGCTCCAGCTCCTCTTTCAGACTCGTGAAGAGCCTCTCGCGGGTCTTGATCGCCGTATCTGACGTGTCGAGCAGCTTGGCGAAGAGATCATTCGCCTTGTCGGGGCTGGTTTGGCTGAAACGTCTGTTGGTGTTCATCTTTCCTCGCAAGACATCAACAAATGGGTCCTGCCGACTGCGGCATGCGACGGTGGTCGCGCTCGCGCGCAAGAAGGAGGTCCGGGTATGGAACGCAGTGGAAACGAAGCCGCAAACATCGACGCCGGCCCGTGAACTTGCCTTCTGACATAGGGCAAGAGCCAGTCTGCGGGCTCAATGCTGCCGATGTCCAGGAGACGAGCGGCCGCATGTTGCAATGCGGCATGGAAGAAGAACCGCGATGCGCTCAGGCAGTTCCCTTATGAAACTCAGGCAACGGTCGAGAGGCGGACGAGGGCATCGACGAGAAGATCATCCGGCCCGACGAGGCCGTTGATGACGTCGAAGTGGTGGGCGCCCGGAACCTCGTACAGGTTCGTCACGACCCCGGCCTCTCCCCATTGCTCCGCGACCATACGGCTCTGCCGCCGGAATTCGTCGCTCTCCGCTCCGCCGACGGCCGCGATCAGATGGGTTCCGGCGGGAGCCGGCCGATGGATAGGGCTCAGGCGACGAGCCTCCTCAGGAGTCAATCCGAGCGCTTTATTGATCGAGGTCGGCACGAGAGGGACAAGGTCGAACAGGCCCGAGATCGGCAGCGCGGCCCGTATGGCTCTTCTCGAGGCCGCCTCGGACCGTGCCATCAGGCAGGCCGAAAGGTGGCCGCCGGCCGAGTGTCCCGAGGCCACGAGCGCACGGCCCGTCCGCTCCATGACGAAGTCCGCTGCCGCCTCGATCTCACTGATGATGGTGGCGAGGCCGACCCCCGGAGCGAGGCTGTAGCTCGGCACCGCCACGGTCAGGCCGCGAAGGTTGGCCCCTCGGGCGAGATGGCTGGCGGATGACTTGTCGAGGGCCTGCCAGTAGCCGCCGTGGATGAAGAGGACGACGGGACCTCCGACATCACCTCTCTCAGGATAGAAGAAGTCGATCCGGTTGCGCTCGCCGGCCCCATAGGGGAGATCGAGCTCGCACGTGGCCGATTCCCGGTAGGCTGCGGCATCCCGATGCCAGCCTGCAATATGGTCCGGATGGTCGGGCACGCGAGCACGATTGTTGTATTCAGCTTCGAGATCGATCGCGGGATGCGACATGGCGTCCGGTGCTCCGCTCAGACATGGAGATAGCGGTCCTTCAGGGTCGTGTCGGCCGTGAGTTCGGCGCTAGTGCCCGTCCAGACGGAGCGCCCCTTCTCGACGATCACGTGCCGGTCGGCGAATCCCGCCAGCGCATCCACGTTCTTGTCGATCACCAGAATCGATTGCTTCTCGCCCCGAAGACGCTTCAGGCAGGACCAGATTTCCGCCCTGATCAGGGGAGCGAGCCCCTCGGTCGCCTCGTCCAGGATGAGGAGCTTTGGGTTCGTCATGAGCGCTCTGCCGATGGCGAGCATCTGCTGCTCGCCGCCCGAGAGCTGCGTACCCAGGTTGCTCCTGCGCTCCTTCAGGCGTGGGAACAGCTCATAGACCGCCCCCAGGGTCCAGCGGCGGCCTGTACGGGTTGCCGAGGTGGCGACGAGATTTTCCTCGACCGTGAGCGTCGGAAAGATCTGCCGGCCCTCGGGGACAAGGCCAATACCCGTCTGTGCGACCCGGTAGGGCGCCTGACCGGTCACCGCTACTCCGTCGAAGCGTACTTCGCCTCCCAGGGGACGGAGCAGTCCCATGATCGACCGGATGGTGGTGGTCTTGCCCATCCCGTTGCGCCCCAGAAGGGTCACGACCTCTCCGGGACCGACGTCGAGAGAGATGTCGAACAGGACCTGGGCTGCACCGTAGCCCGCCTGCAGATGCCGGACCGACAACATCAGACCATCTCCTCCTCGCCCAGATAGGCGGCGCGCACTTCGGGATTCGCTCTGATCCGTTCCGGCGTATCGGTCGCGATCACTCTGCCGTAGACCAGGACGCTGACGCGATCGGCAAGGGAAAAGACCGCATCCATGTCGTGCTCGATGAGAACGATGGTCATCTGCCCCTTCAGGCGCTTCAGCGTCTCCACCACGCGCTGGGAATCGTCGTGGCCCGTTCCCGCAAGAGGCTCGTCGAGGAGCAGCAGCTTCGGCCTGGTTGCCAGGCCGATCGCAAGCTCGAGCTGCCGTTTCTCACCATGGGAGAGGAGGCCGGCCGGCACCCGCGCTCTGGCCCCGAGGCCGACGAGAGACAGGGATTCCAGGGCCTGCTCGTTCAGGCCGTCCTCGAGAGTGGCGTTGCCGAAGAAGCGGAAGCTGGACCCTGACCGGGCCTGCACCGCCATTGCGACGTTCTCGAGGGCCGAGAAAGCGGGGAGAACCGACGTGATCTGGAACGATCGGGCGAGCCCCAGCCGTACCCGCTGATGCATGGGTAGGCGCGTGATGTCCTGGCCGTCGAACAGGATCTGACCGGAATTCGATCCCAGCATCCCGGAGATCTGGTGGATGAGGGTGGTCTTGCCCGCGCCGTTCGGCCCGATGATGGCGTGAAGCTCTCCGGGGCGGACGCCGAGGCTCACGTCGTCCGTGACGACCAGTGCTCCATAGGTCTTTCTCAGGTTGCGGATGTCGAGCAGGTTCTCAGCCATGGTGGCCTCGCCGCAGAAGTCCCATGATGCCGCCGCGGGCGAACAGCACGATCAGGATGAGAAGGGGGCCGAACACCATCTTCCAGTTCTCGGCGAGGTGCGAGCGGAAGGCATCGTTCATCATGAAGCTTGCCGTATGAAGGATCTCTGGCAGAAATTCCTCAAGCAAGAGGAACAGGGCCGCGCCGATGACGGCTCCGTGAAGCGATCCGAGGCCGCCGAGCACCACCATGAAGATCAGCTCGCCCGAGCGCTGCCAGGTCATGAAAGCTGGGCTCACGAATTCGGCCTGGTTCGCCATCAGGCAGCCCGCGAGCCCTGCTATCATGCCGCTGATCACATAGGCCGCCAGCTGGTACCGGAATGGGTGGAAGCCGATGGCCTCCATGCGGGTCGGGTTCTCCTTGGCGCCGCGAAGAACCCGCCCGAAACGCGAGGCGACGACAGATCGGGAGAACGCATAGGTCCCGAAAAGGCAGAGCAGACTCACCCAGTAGAAGGCAGCCTCGCTCTTCAGGAGCGGAAAGCCTGCCACGAGGCTGCGCGACGGGAGCGTCATGCCGTCGTCGCCGCCATAGGCCGCAAGGGACGTGGCGAGGAAGAACAGCATCTGGCCGAAAGCCAGGGTGATCATGATGAAGTAAACGCCCTTCGTCCGGAGGGAGATCGCCCCCGTCACGAGCGCGAACAGGGCCGAGCCGATGAGGGCGACCGGAACCTGGATCAGGACGTCCTCGATGCCGTGGCTTGCAAGGATGCCCACCGAATAGGCCCCGATGCCGAGGAACGCCGCGTGGCCGAAGCTGACGAGCGCGCCATATCCCAGGATCAGGTCGAGCGACATGGCCGCAATGCCGAAGATCATCACGCGGGTCAGCAGGGACAGGACATAGCCTTCTGCGCCGGAGGCCGGTGCCAGAAGCGGCGCCGCCGCGAAGGCGGCGAAGAGAACGATGGGGACGAGTTCCGGCCGCCAGCCCGGGGAGCGGACGGAAACGGCTTGGGTCTGGGCGAGTTCGGTCATGGCTTCGCCCTAGCGTTTAGCGGGAAAGAGGCCCGAGGGCCGGAAGAACAGGACGGCCGCCATGAAGATGTAGATCAGCATCGGGGCGATAGCGCGTCCGGTCTGGCTCGCGGTTGCGGGATCGAGGAAGAACCTCAGGAGGTTTGGCGCGAAGGTGCGCCCGACCGTATCGACGAGGCCGATCAGGATGGCAGCCAGGAACGCTCCGCGAATGGAGCCGACGCCGCCGATGACGATCACCACGAAGGCCAGGATCAGGATATTGTCGCCCATGCCGGGCTCCACCGAGAGGATCGGCGCGACCATGGCGCCGGCGAAGCCTGCCAGCATGGCGCCGAAGCCGAAAACTACCATGAACAGCCGTTGGATGTTGACGCCGAGGGCCGAGACCATCTGGGCATTGGTGGCGCCGGCGCGAACCAGCATGCCGACCCGGGTATGGCTGACGAGCACGTAGAGCAGGCCTGCGACCGCAAGCCCGGCCGCTATGATGGCGAGACGATAGACCGGATAGAGAAGGCCGTTCGCGATCTCGACGGAGCCCGACAGGATCTCCGGCACCGGCACGTTCAGCGGGGCAGCGCCCCAGACGAATTTCACGGCCTGGTTCAGGAAGACGATGACGCCGAAGGTGGCGAGAACCTGATCGAGATGATCGCGGTCGTAAAGATGCCGGAAGATGAGCACCTCGAGGAGCAGACCGAAGGCCAGGGCCGTCGGGAGCGCAAGAAGAAGCGCCAACCCGAAGCTTCCGGTCCAGGCGCTGAAGGCGGCAACCAGATAGGCGCCGACCATGTACTGCACGCCGTGGGCGAGGTTGATGAAGTCCATCACGCCGAACACCAGGGTCAGTCCGGCCGCGATGAGAAAGAGAATGAGCCCAAACTGTATGCCGTTCAGGGCCTGGACGAGAAGGAGGGTTGTGGTCATCGGCGCTTCACTGACGGCGGACAAGCATCAGGCGTGACTCCGTTGGGGAGCTTTACGAGCCAAGCGGCTCGAGGCGCGTTTCAAAAGCGGTTGCGCCTTGCCCCGAGACTGCAAGGGGCGAGGCGCTGAACAATGCTGCCGCTCAGTTCGTTGCGGCGCAGTCCTTCGCATAAGCGTCGGCGTAATCGTCGAACACCTTCTCGACGATCTCGGTCTGGAACTTGCCGTCGGCGCGCTTGGCCGCCTTCACGAGGTAGAAATCCTGGATCGGGAAGCCGTTCGCTCCGAACTTGAAGTCACCGCGCAGGGACTTGAAGTCGGCCTTCTTGATCGCGGCGCGCACCGCGTCCTTGTTGTCCATCTTGCCGCCGGTCGCTTTCAGGGCGCTGTCGATCAGCAGCGCGGCGTCATAGGCGTGCATCGAGTAGGAGCCGGGCACGGAGTTGTAGGCTCCCTCATAGGCAGCCACGAACTTCTTGTTCTCCGGCGTGTCGAGGTTGGGCGCCCAGTTCGAGCCGCCGAGCATGCCGATGGCCGCGTCCTGCTGCGCCGGCAGGGTCGACTCGTCGACCGTGAAGGCGGAGAGGAACGGGATCCGATCGGCGAGGCCCGCGGCGCGGTACTGCTTGACCAGGTTCACGCCCATGCCGCCCGGCATGAAGGTGAAGATGGCGTCCGGGCTCATCGAGGCGATCTTGGCGAGCTCCGACTGGAAGTCGAGCGTGTTGAGGGGAACGTAGGATTCCTCCACGATCTCGCCCTTGTAATGGCGCTTGAACCCGGCGAGGGCGTCCTTGCCGGCCTGATAGTTCGGCGCGAGCAGATAGACCTTCTTGTAGCCGCGGTCCTGAGCGACCTTGCCGAGCACCTCGTGGTTCTGGTCGTTCTGATAAGACGTGGCGAAGAAGTAGGGATTGCAGCTCTTGCCGGCGAGGTTCGAGGGGCCGGCATTCACGCTGATGTAAAAGGTGTTCGCATCGACGATCGGCTTGTGGACCGCAACGGCGACGTTCGAGAAGATCGGCCCGACCACGAAATCGACCTTGTCGCGCTCGAGGAGACCTTTGACCTTCGTCACCGCGACGTCGGGCTTCAGCTCGTCATCGACGACGATGACCTCTGCCTCGCGACCGCCGAGCTTGCCTCCGAGGTCCTTCATGGCGAGCTGGAAGCCGTCGCGCGCCTGCTGGCCGAGAACGGCGGAGGGGCCGGAAAGGGTGAGCAGCAAGCCGATCTTCAGCTTTTCCTGCGCCAGAACCGGCGAGGCAGCTAGGCCGAGAGCCGCTGCGATGCCGAGGGTCTTGATCGTCCGATTCATCATGTACTCCCGAATGGCTGTTCCCTGCGCGCGTTGTGCCGCGCTGCATGATTGTGTCCGGCGGGGACGCGAAGGAGCGCCTCGCCGGAGAGCGGCGGTACTGTGCCGCAAAATCGGCCTGCCGAACACTCCCTTTCGGCGGCACCGGATGCCTGCATCCCCATGTTTGGGATTGCCAAGCAATATTTGAAGCTTTAAATAATTTTCGGAATTCTTCAAGCGGATTGTTCCGCATGGCGACCGTGACGACGAGGCTGTGATTTCGAGGCTGCGCCTTGGTTTGCGGGGCGGGAGCGATCGGTCCTCATCCCTCCGGGAATCACGTTCCGCCGATGACCTGAGAGGACAAGGCGATGGCATACACGGCCCATGTCGACACCTTCGCGAGGGACAATCTCCCGCCTCAGGAGCAATGGCCGGCCTTCCTGTTCACCCGGCCCGAACTGAACTATCCGGACCGGGTCAACTGCGCGGTGGAGTTTCTCGACCGGTGGGTGGCCGAGGGACGAGGCGAGGAAGCTTGCCTCATCAGCCCCCACGAGACTTTGACCTATCGTCAGCTGCAGGAGCGGGTGAACCGCATCTGCAATGTCCTGGTGAACAAGCTCGGCTTCGTGACCGGCAACCGGGTGCTTCTGCGCTCCGCCAACAATCCGATGATGGTGGCTCTCTACCTTGCGGTCCTGAAGGCCGGAGGCGTCGTCGTCGCGACCATGCCGCTCCTGCGCGCGAAGGAGATCGCCTATCCTCTCAACAAGGCCAAGGTTACGCTGGCCTTCTGCGACCATCGTCTTTCGGACGAGATGGAGCGAGCCCGCACCCTCGCGGCGGATCTGAAGCACCTCGTCTATTGGGGCTCTGGTGCGCCTGACAGCCTGGAGAGCCTGATCGCGAGCGCCTCGCCCGAATTCCAAGCTGCCGATACCGCGGCGGACGATGTCTGCCTCATCGGCTTCACTTCGGGCACGACCGGCGAGCCGAAGGGCACGATGCATTTCCATCGCGACATGCTGGCCATCTGCGACGGCTATGGACGAAACGTGCTGCGGGCAGAGGCGAGCGACCGCTTCATCGGTTCGCCGCCGCTCGCCTTCACCTTCGGTCTCGGCGGCATCGTCCTCTTCCCGATGCGGATCGGCGCCTCGACCGTGCTGCTGGAGAAGGCTGGTCCGGACGAGTTGCTGGACGCCATCTCGGAGCACAAGGCGACGGTCTGCTTCACGGCGCCCACGGCCTATCGCGCCATGCTGGGCAAGCTCGAGGGGCATGACATCTCGTCCCTGCGCAAATGCGTCTCAGCTGGCGAGCCGCTGCCGAAGGCAACGTTCGATGCCTGGTTCGAAACAACGGGCATCAAGCTGATGGACGGCATCGGGGCAACGGAGATGCTGCACATCTTCATCGCCGCTACGGAGGACGAGATCCGCCCCGGCTCGACCGGCAAGCCTGTTCCCGGCTACGAGGCTCAGATCATCGACATGGACGGACGTCCCGTTCCTTCCGGCACGATCGGCCGCCTTGCCGTCCGGGGTCCGACCGGCTGCCGCTATCTCGCGGACGAGCGGCAGCGCAACTACGTGCGCGACGGCTGGAACGTCACCGGCGACACCTATGTCATGGATGAGGATGGCTACTTCTGGTACCAGGCGCGGTCCGACGACATGATCGTGTCGTCCGGCTACAACATCGCCGGTCCCGAGGTCGAGGCTGCCCTTCTGACCCATCCCGCCGTTGCCGAATGCGGCGTGGTCGGCGCCCCCGACGATGGGCGAGGGATGATCGTGAAGGCCTATGTGGTGCTGAGCGAAGGCTATGAGCCCGGCCCGGATCTGACGAAGCTGCTGCAGGAGCACGTGAAGGCGGAGATCGCTCCCTACAAGTACCCGCGAGCGATCGAATACGTCGAGGCCCTGCCGCGCACGCAGACCGGCAAGCTCCAGCGTTTCGCTCTGCGGCGCATCGCAGAGGAGGGCGCTCACCCGGAGCGCGAGGTTTCACATGCGTGACAGCCTCGATAAGCAGGCTTGAACAAAAATTACTTTAAGTTTAAAATAAATTCGACAGTGGCCCAGGTGGGGTTCTCATGAAGACGGCGATCATCGGCGGCGGCCCGGCGGGACTTTACCTCGCGATCCTGCTCAAGAAGCAGTGGCCGGATACGGACATCACGGTCTACGAGCGCAATCGCGCCGACGACACCTTCGGCTTCGGGGTGGTGTTCTCGGATGCCACGCTCGACAATTTCGAGAAGTACGATCTTCCGAGCTATCAGCGGATCACGCGCGAGTTCGCTTATTGGGACGACATCGCGATCCACTTCAAGGGCTCGGAGCACCGCGTCGGCGGCAACGGCTTCTGCGGCTGCTCGCGCCGGACACTCCTTCTCATCCTACGGGATCGCGCGGAGGAACTCGGCGTCGATCTGCACTACGAAGTCGACGTGGATGACGAGAGCCTGTTCGCTGATGCCGACCTCGTGGTCGTCGCCGACGGCATCAACAGCCGCTTCCGCGAACGCTATGCGGAGCACTTCCAGCCCGAGGTGGACCTGCGGCCCAACAAGTTCGCCTGGATGGGTTCGACGCGGCCGCTCGACGCCTTCACGTTCATCTTCCAGGAGACGGAGTGGGGACCCTTCATCGCCCACGCCTACCAGTATGAGGCGGGACGCTCGACCTGGGTCTTCGAGACGGATCCCGAGACGTTCGAGCGGGCGGGGCTCGGCCAGAAGTCGGAGGCTGAATCCGCTGCACTCATGGAAGAGATCTTCGGCTGGTTCCTGCAGGGCCACAAGGTCCAGACCAACCGCTCGATCTGGCGCAATTTCCCGATGATCCGCAACAAGCGTTGGGTTCTGGGCAACAAGGTCCTGCTCGGCGATGCCAAGGCTAGCGCCCACTTCTCCATCGGGTCGGGCACCAAGCTCGCCATGGAGGACGCGATCGCCCTCTATGAGGCCCTCCGCAAGGATCGGTCAGTCGCCGGGGCTCTGGCGATCTACGAGACCGGGCGTCGCGAGGAGGTCGAGAAGACCCAGCACGCCGCCGACGTCTCCCTGGTCTGGTTCGAGCACGTGGCCCGGTTCTGGGACTTCGACCCGGTGCAGTTCGCCTTCGGGGTGATGACCCGGGCCAAGGCGATCACTTATGACAATCTGCGCCTGCGCGCGCCCGACTTCGTGGCGGATGTGGACAGGACCTTCGCACGGCAGGTTCGTGAGCGCGGCTTCGACGTTTCGGTCGAGAAGCCGACGGTTCCGATGTTCCAGCCCTTCCGGCTCCGGGACATGACTGTTGCGAACCGGGTCGTCGTGTCCCCCATGGACATGTACTCGGCCAAGGACGGTGTGCCCGGCGACTGGCATCTCGTCCATTATGGAGCGCGTGCGACGGGTGGGGCCGGACTCGTCTTCACGGAGATGACCTGCGTCTCGCCGGAGGCGCGCATCACCCTCGGCTGCACCGGAATGTGGAACGACGAGCAGGAGGCGGCTTGGAAGCGGATCGTTGACTTCGTCCATGCGAACTCGGCCACCAGGATCTGCCTGCAACTCGGCCATTCCGGGCGTAAGGGCGCCACGAAGCTCATGTGGGAAGGCATCGACCGCCCACTTGAGGAGGGGGCCTGGGATATCTGCTCGGCTTCCCCGATTCCCTATTTCCCGGACAGCCAGGTGCCGCGTGAGCTTACGCGCGCCGACATGGACGTGATCAAGACTCAGTTCGTCGAAGCGGCGAAACGCGGCGAGCGGGCCGGGTTCGACATGCTGGAACTGCACTGCGCCCACGGGTATCTGCTCGCGAGCTTCCTGTCGCCGCTCACCAACCGCCGTAGCGACGAGTATGGCGGCTCCATCGAGAACCGCCTGCGCTTCCCGCTAGAGGTCTTCGACGCGATGCGTGAGGTCTGGCCGGCCGACAAGCCGATGTCGGTGCGCATCTCTGCGACCGATTGGGCGGAGGGCGGCCTGACCGGAGAGGATTCCATCGAGATCGCCCGCGCCTTCGCGGAGCATGGGGCCGACCTCGTCGACGTCTCGGCCGGCCAGACGGTTCGCGAGGCAAGGCCGATCTATGGCCGCATGTTCCAGACCCCGTTCTCTGACCAGATTCGCAACGAGGCTCACGTGTCCACCATGTGCGTCGGAAACATCACCACGGCGGATCAGGTCAACACGATCCTGGCCGCCGGCAGGGCGGATCTCGTGGCGCTCGGCCGGCCGCATCTGGTCGACCCGTTCTTCACCATGAAGGCGGCGGCGTGGTACGGCGCACAAGACATCCATTGTCCGCCGCAATACCTCGCCGGAAAGGACCAGATCTTCCGCAATTCCGTACGCGACCGGCAGGATCTCGAGGACCTCAAGATCAAGGCGAAGCCGAAGACCCGGGCCGAGTTGAAGATGGAGGCCGCCGAGAAGCCTCTGGCGGCGGAATGACATGATCACAGGATCCCTTCACGGCCGGCACGCGGTGGTGACCGGTGGAGGCCGCGGCATTGGCCGCGCCATCGCAGGGGCGCTCGTCCGTGCAGGCTGCACCGTGACGGTGACGGGCCGCGATCGCGCACGACTGGAGCAGGCCGTCGCCGAGGGCGTCGCTCACGACGCCGCCGTGGCGGACGTGACGGACCCCGTGGCCGTGCGATCCGCGGTCGACGACGCGATCTCCCGGCACGGGCCTGTGGATCTGATGATCGCCAATGCGGGCGCGGCTGTCTCGGCGCCCTTCATGAAGTCCGATCCTGCGCTGTTCCGGCAGATGCTGGACGTGAATCTGCTCGGCGTCACCAACATGGCCCAGGCCGTGCTGGGCTCCATGACCGATCGTGGCTTCGGGCGCATCGTTGCCGTGGCGTCGACCGCAGGCCTGAAGGGCTATCCTTATGTGAGCGCCTATTGCGCCGCCAAGCATGCGGTCATCGGATTCGTCCGGGCCCTCGCGCTGGAGACGGCGCGAACCGGCATCACGGTGAATGCCGTCTGTCCGGGGTTCACGGACACCGATCTTGTCGGGGACAGCCTCGACCGGATCGTGGCGAAGACCGGTAGAACCCGCGAGGAGGCGCTTGCCGAGTTCGTGAAGCACAATCCGCAGCAGCGCCTGATAGACCCGAGCGAGGTCGCCGATGCGGTGCTGTGGTTGTGCGGGGAGGGCGCCCGCTCGGTGACGGGGCAGGCGATCGCCGTGGCCGGCGGTGAGGTGTAGCATGGATGACCAGACCATTCCCCTCGACGCCGAGACGAAGGCTGTCGAGATGCCGGAGCATCACCGGGACGAGCTGCGCCTTTGGCTGCGGCTTCTCACCTGCTCGACCCTGATCGAGGGGGAGATCCGCCGGCGCCTGCGCGATCGCTTCGACGTCACCCTCCCTCGCTTCGACCTGATGGCGCAGCTCGACAAGGCGCCCGACGGAATGACCCTGTCCGATCTGTCGAAGCGCATGATGGTCTCGAACGGCAACCTGACCGGCCTCGTGGACAGGCTCGTGACCTCGGGTCACCTGGAGCGCCGGGTCTCGGAGACCGATCGCCGTGCCCAGATGGTGCGCCTGACCAAGGCCGGGCAGGACGAATTTCGCTCCATGGCGGCCGAGCACGAAGGCTGGATTGCGGACCTGTTCGGCGACCTGACCCAGAAGGAGCAGAAGGACCTCATGCGCCTGCTCGCCAAGACCAAGAATTCCGCCCGAAGGGCGGTGATGGGAGGTTCCCAGTGACGCACTACGCCAACGCAGTGACGCTGCCGCTTGCCGAATATCGATCCCGCCATTTCCTCCTGGCGGTTGACGGCCCCGTCGCGACCGTGACGCTCAACCGGCCCGAGAAAAAGAATCCGCTGACCTTCGAGAGCTATCGGGAGCTGACGGACTTCTTCCACGCCTGCGCCAGGGACGAGCAGGTGAAGGCAATCGTCGTCACAGGTGCCGGCGGCAACTTCTCGTCCGGCGGCGACGTGTTCGAGATCATCGGTCCGCTGGTCGCGATGGATACCAAGGGATTGACCGCCTTCACGCGGATGACGGGCGAACTGGTGAAAGCCATGCGGGCTGCGCCTCAGCCGGTCATCGCAGCCGTGGAGGGAATCTGCGCCGGCGCTGGCGCCATCGTCGCGATGGCGTCCGACCTGCGCCTTGCCGCGCCAGGTGCCAAAGTGGCCTTCCTGTTCAACAAGGTGGGGCTCGCCGGCTGTGACATGGGGGCTTGCGCCATCCTGCCCCGCATCATCGGGCAGGGGCGCGCCTCGGAGCTGCTCTATACCGGCCGCTTCATGAGCGCCGAGGAGGGCGAGCGCTGGGGATTTTTCGGCCGCATCGTCGACAGTGCGGACCTGCTCCGCGAGGCGCAGTCTCTGGCGGCGGCGATCGGCACCGGTCCGACTTACGCCAACACGATGACCAAGCGCATGCTCGCCATGGAATGGGCCATGTCCGTCGAGGAGGCGATCGAAGCCGAGGCGGTGGCGCAGGCGCTCTGCATGACGACCGAAGACTTCGCCCGGGCCTACCGCGCCTTCGCCGCGAAGGAAAAGCCGGTTTTCCAGGGAGATTGAGGTGATCGATTCCAGCTTTCTCTCCTGGCCCTTCTTCGAGGAGCGCCACCGCCGGTTCGCGGGCGAGCTGAGCCAGTGGGCCGCCGAGCAGGTCCATGATCTCGTGGATCATCACGATGTGGACGCCTCCTGCCGCCGGATCGTGGGGAAGCTCGGCGAGGCCGGCTGGCTGCGGGCGGCGGTTCCTCAGGCCTATGGCGGGCTGTATCCCAGCTTCGACGTACGGACGCTCTGTCTCGCCCGCGAGACGCTAGCGTACCAGGATGGACTGGCGGATTTCGCCTTTGCCATGCAGGGCCTTGGTACCGGTCCGATCACGCTGTTCGGCTCCGAAGAGTTGAAACGGCGGTATCTGCCTTCAGTCGCTCAGGGCCAGACCATTGCGGCCTTCGCACTCTCCGAGCCCGAGGCCGGATCCGACGTCGCGGCGATGAGCACCACGGCCGTCCCCGACGGGCCCGACCATGTGCGGATCGATGGGGCCAAGACCTGGATCTCGAATGGCGGGATCGCCGACCACTACGTGGTCTTCGCCCGGTCGGGCGAGGCGCCCGGCGCGCGGGGACTGTCGGCCTTTGTCGTGGACGCACAAACTCCCGGTCTCACCATCGAGGACCGGATCGAGGTCATCGCCCCGCACCCGCTTGCGACGCTGCGCTTCGACAACTGCCGGGTCCCTCTTGCAAACCGCATCGGCGGTCCCGGAGAAGGTTTCAAGGTCGCGATGGCGACCCTCGACGTCTTCCGCTCCACGGTCGGGGCAGCCGCCCTCGGCTTCGCCCGACGGGCCCTCGATGAGGCCTTGCGCCATTCATCGGTGCGACACCTGTTCGGTGCTCCCTTGAGCGATCTCCAGCTGACGCAAGCGGCGCTTGCCGACATGGCGACCCTGATCGATACGTCCGCGCTCCTGGTCTACCGCGCCGCCTGGACCAAGGACCAGGGTGCGGCCCGCGTCACCCGCGAAGCCGCCATGGCGAAGATGCACGCGACCGAGGCCGCCCAGAGTGTGATCGACAAGGCCGTTCAGGTCTTCGGCGGGCTCGGGGTTACCAAGGGCGTCAAGGTCGAGGAGCTCTATCGCGAGATCAGGGCGCTGCGCATCTACGAGGGGGCGACGGAGGTGCAGAAGATCGTCATCGCGCGCGAACTCCTCAAGATGGCTGAGGTCCGGGCCGCGCCCGTTCGTCAGCAGGCGCCGGGATCATAAGGGATCTAGTGATGGATCAAGGATCCGGATTGAGCGAACGGATAGACCAGGCCGTTGGAGATCGCGCCTGGCGGACGACCGTTCCGATTCGTTTCTCCCACTGCGACCCGGCGGGAATCGT
The DNA here is from genome assembly GCA_023426505.1 of Pseudomonadota bacterium. Taxonomy (GTDB): domain Bacteria; phylum Pseudomonadota; class Alphaproteobacteria; order Rhizobiales; family Beijerinckiaceae; genus Microvirga. The sequence goes on along the minus strand of JAFAAP010000167.1, from coordinate 5,642 downwards.
CTACTTCGCGCGTTATTTCGACATTCTGAACGGGGTCGTCGAGGACTGGTTCGAAGAGGCGCTCGGGATCGACTATCACGAGATGATCGGCCCAAGGCGGATCGGTCTCGGGTTCGTGAGCGCCGGAGCCGATTTCGCGAAGCCTGGCTTTATGGGCGACAGGCTCGATTTCTCCGTGCTTGTGGAGCGGATCGGCCGCTCATCGCTCACGCTCAAAATCTCTGCCTCTCGCTCGTCGGAGCCGGTCTTGCAGGCCCGGCTCGTGATGGTGACGACATCGCTCGAAACCCATAGATCCATTGCGCTGCCCGAGGACCTTCGAGCCGCGGTGGAACGCTATCAGGAGACTTGCCAGTGACTGTCCCTCTCAGCTCCGGCGTGCCGCCGACCGCAGACGACGTGCCCGAGGTCCTTCATCCCAAGCACTGGCCCGTGCCCAAGGGCTATTCCAACGGTATGATGGCCGAGGGGAGGGTGCTCGTGACCGGAGGAATCGTCGGATGGAACGAAGCCGGAGTATTTCCGGACGGCTTCGTGGCGCAGGCCCGGCAGACCTTCGAGAACATCCTCGCAATCCTCGCCGAGGGAGGTGCGGGGCCTCAGCACATCGTGCGCCTCACCTGGTACGTCGTGGACATCGACGAATACCTTGCCAACCTCCGCGAGCTCGGTCGCGCCTACCGGGAGGTGCTCGGCGCCCATTATCCTGCCATGGCGCTGGTCCAGGTCGTACGTCTGGTCGAAAAGCAGGCTCGGTTGGAGATCGAAGCGACCGCCATCGTGCCGACGGCGGGATGAGAACCTGATCGCGGTCTACCACTTTACGAGGTAGTACTTCGTCTTCACGCGGTGGGGTTCACGGGCTTTGCTCGGCCATGCGATCGGCGCGATCGGAAGCTCGCTTCCTCGGCTGGTGAACGGGAAGGCATCGTCGTTCTCGGGCGGATCGATCAGCTCCCAGTTGTCGTACAGATCGAGCGTGCCGCTTCCTGGCAGACCCTCCGCGAGATACGGTCGGATTTCGACCCAGGGGCGGCCGTGGAGTCTTGGGATCACGTTTGTCACCCGCCCGTAGAAGTTCGTGAGAGGACAGCGAACATAATCGTCGATCGCCGGAGCCCGTGATTTCTCTTCCCAGAGAGCGGCTTCGGCATGCCGGAGCTCCTCCCGGAGCCTCGCAATCTGAGCCTCTAGTTCTTCGATGCGTTTGGTCATGCGACACCCAGGCGGACGTTGACGCTTTGTTAACCATCATGGGATTCCCGCGGCCTCTTCACAAGATCACCTATCCCTTTGCGCCGTTTGTCTTTTCGTGGCTGCCGTGAAGCCTTGCGGCTCAAGTCTGCAACGCCGGTCGGGACCGGAGCAGGCACTTTGCTTCGTCTGATCGGGATGGACATGATGGACCCGGCTCACCATCTCTTCTTGAGCGAGGATGTAAAGTCCGCGCGGGTCGCGAAACCGTGAAGGTGTGATGGACAAGGATCCGATGATCTGCGGGGTGGCGGTTGCTCATGCGCCGCCAAACAGCCTTTTTGTCCACCTCACGTTCAGCATGACCTCTTTAGACCAGGACAGGCACCCGGTCCGCCGGCCGGCGACCGATCACGAGAACGGAACCACCTTCTTGCCTGAACTTTGTTGCATTCGGGCGTGCCGATGAGCACCATCTTGGTCAAGATCTTCGCAACGGCCCTGACGCTCAGCCAAGTGGTCGTCGAGCCGGAAAGCGTGAAGACGTCCTTTGACCCGGTTCGCGACCAGGGCGACGTAACGCGGATCCTCAAGGACGGCTGCACCCATATGCGGCGTGCCTTCGATATCGAAGACATCAATCTCGACGAGCTGATCGAAACGGCCATGGAGGATCCCGAGGGCGTGACGGGCGATCTCAAGGTGCTCCAGGGGCTCAGCTTCAACGATCTCCACGCGAGCTACCGCCAGTTCTGCAAGAACGAGATGGTCCAACCGCCTCCGGTCGATCTCGGCGAGGTCACACAATACTACAATGCTGCAGTGGCCGATCTTCCGGACGTCGCTAAGCTCAAGGGATTGAAGCTCCCGGGAGTGAGCGTGATCCTCGATGGACAGGGAAGACGCTTCGCGGAGGTCTACGAGCCCGACCATCGGCGGCAATGGGTTCCCTTATCCGACATTCCGGCTTCCGTGCAGCAGGCCTTCGTCGCTGCGGAGGACAAGCGCTTTCGCCAGCACAAGGGCGTCGACGAGCGCGGGGTCATCCGTGCATTCATGAACAACATGGCGAAGCCCGGTCGTCCGGCAGGCGGCTCGACGATCACGCAGCAGGTCGCCAAGAACCTGCTTGTCGGCGACGATGTCACTTATGAGCGCAAGATGCGTGAGATGATCGTGGCATCGCGCATCGAGCGGACACTCACCAAGGACGAGATTCTCGAGATCTATCTCAATTCGATCTATCTCGGCCGTGCCTCCTGGGGCATCGAGATGGCGGCTCGAAGCTATTTCGGAAAGCCGGCAAAGTCGCTCACGGTCTCGGAGGGGGCGCTGCTCGCGGGCCTCCCGAAGGGGCCAAACTACTACAACCCGGATCTGTATCCCGATCGCGCGCGGGAGCGCATGGCCTATGTGCTGAGCCGGATGCAGGAGGATGGCGCTCTGTCGGCCGAGCAGGCGAAGCAGGCTCTCGGGGCCTTTCCGCGGATGATTCCGTTCGAGCGTCCGCAACGCAGCACCGGCTTCCATTTCGTCGATCATCTCACCCGGGATATCAGGACGCTGGCGGGCATCGAAACCCTCACGAACTCCTCCTACACAGTGCATTCCACACTGAATCCTGCACTGCAAAGGTCGGCCGAAGCGGCGCTGCAGGAGGGTCTCGCCCGCTATGAAATGAGCGTCGGCCGACAGAAGCTTGGAAACGCCGAGGTGAATCTCGCGTCTGCGGTCAAGAGCCAGCAGGATAAGGCCGAGTCCGGAGCACCCCCTGCATGGCAGCGCGCACTCCAGACGGCCCGTCTGCCGCTCTATGACGTGCAGTGGCGCGCCGCAATCGTCCTGGAGCAGGGCAGGGACCGCAAAAGCGGCATGAAGGTGGGGCTCGCCGACGGGCGCATCCTGCCGCTGACGACGTGGGATGAGGCGCGGCGCAATCTCAAGCTGTATGACGTGGTGAGGGTCAACGTCGTCGAACAGAAGGGCAAAGCCGGCGCACGCGCGGAGCTGCGGGCGCCGCCTTCCGTACAGGGGGGCGCCGTCGTCATCGAGAACAAGACCGGGCGCATCCTCGCAATGGCGGGCGGCTTCTCCTACCCGCTGAGCCAGCTCAACCGCGCGACGCAGGCGCACAGGCAGCCGGGCTCCGCGATCAAGCCGCTCACCTATCTGGCCGCATTGGCAAAAGGACTTCAGCCCAACACGCTCGTTTGGGACGCGCCCGTCACCCTGCCGCCGGTCGGCGGGAATGGGCGCTCCGGCGATTCCTGGACCCCGAAGAACTACGACGGCGGCCGCTCCGGCATCGTGACGCTCCGACGTGCGCTGGAAAACTCGAAAAATCTCGTGACGGCCCGCCTGCTCGACGGCGGTATCGAGACGGACCCGGAGCAGAGCCTTCGCAGGGTCTGCGAACTGGCCCTCGAGGCGCAGCTATATGTCGAGTGCGTGCCGCATTACCCGTTCGTCCTCGGTGCGCAACCCGTTCGGATCCTGGATCTTGCCGCCTTCTACGCGGCGATCGCGAACGAAGGCTCGATGCCGACACCACACGCCTTCGAGTCCGTAGAGGAGGGAGGACGCACGATCTATCGCCGGAATGCCCCTTCGCTGGTTCCGATCGGCTCTGCGGATCGTGCTGCCTTCTATCAGCTCAAGACCATGTTGCAGGGCGTTCTGGAGCGAGGCACCGCGCGCTCCCTCAAGTCGCTTGCGCCCTACGTGGCTGGCAAGACCGGCACATCCGACAACGAGAATGACGCCTGGTTCGTCGGCTTCACCAATGATGTGACGGTTGCTGTCTGGGTCGGGTACGACAACGCCGACGGGAAGCGACGTACTCTCGGACGAGGGCAGACTGGCGCAAAGGTCGCGGCTCCGATCTTCAAGAGCATCATCGAGGCTTCCTGGGCGCACCATGCGCCGAAGGCCGAACTGAGTCCGCCCTCGCCGCAGGCGGCGCGCCAGCTCATCGCCTTGCCGATCGATCTGGAAACCGGGGACCGGATCACTGAAGGAGGCGGCAGGGCCTTCACCGAATATTTCCGGCTCAACCGGTTCGGGCAGCTTCGGGAAACGCAGTTCCAGCTCGTGCCCCAGGCTGAGGCGTATGCCTTCCGCCATCCGGAACCCTGGAGCGATGGCGAGGAGGCCGGCGGCTACGGAGAACCTTACGGCGGACCTTATGCGCAGCAGCCGGGCTGGTTCGATGGGCCGAGCGCTCAGGCTCCGGCGCCACGCTATCCGGATGCGGGACCGTGGTGGGAAGAGGAGCCTTCCCGGCGTCCGAGACGGGTCGATCCTGAGTATTTCTGGGGCAGCAGGCGAGTTTACTGATGGAACTGATGAGATCGATGGTTCGGACCGGCTTGGTTCTTGTCGCGTTCATGGCCCCAATGGGCGTTTCACGGGCACAGGACTTCAGGGTCGAGGAAGTGCCTTCCGCGACAGGAGTCCCGGTCGAGCGGCTGAAGGACCGAACCATCGCCTTCAGCGATCATCGGCAAGACAGCGCTAACGACTCCGGAACGGGCCTTATGAAGTTTGAGGACTGGGCTCGCGCCAGGCCATTGGAGAAGCGGTTCCTGAGCCCTTTTCCGGAGTACAAGGAACCCACGATTCAGGTCTCGGTCCATGGCCTGACCAAGCCATACACGGAGAAGCTCCACGTGTATGTGGTCGAGGCGCGATTCCAGATCGACAAGCCGCCGAGCACACTGGACCTCTCCCGTTACGCTCGACTCGACATGCTGGAAAAGGTCGATCCGTCGATCAAGCACAGAACCATCACGGCGGATCAAGCGCGTCCCAACGTCGATCCGGGCAGCGCCCATAACCGCAACCCGAAACGGCGATGGTGCGAGGCGCCGCAAGCTCTCTGCATCGAGTCCAAGTATCACCTAGAGGGAAAGCTGCCGGCGGGTGTCCGACTGGCGAACAAGCTAGAGGATGACGGCAAGAAGATCTCCGAATTCATGGAGTTCCAGAGCGAACTCCGCGTTCTGCCGGTTGAGGAGATCGATCAATCAGGGCTCATGCAACTCACCGAAGTCAAATCCCCGATTACGGGTGTTCTCGAGCAGACGCTGTTCGACGTCAATCAGGTGATGCAGTTCGGCAAGCTTCTGGCGGTGCTGCAGGAGAGCCCTTCCGCCAAGGACAAGACCGTGGCAACGGTGCTCATGGCCTTTGGGGTCGAGTCGGACGTCCTCGAACGAAAGCGCGAATTCGAGAATGTGCCGGTGCTCCGCAATCTGATCCCTGTTCAGGTTCTTATGGGGAAGAGTTCGTTCAACAGCGGCAACTCGATCAGCGCCGGCCTGCCGGACTACACGCGAAACCGCATCCGAGCGATCGCGGATCTCCTGCAGAAGTGAAGGTCAAACACCTCCGAAAAGACCAACGGCCACGTCGACCGAGCAATGCGCGTACATCCGGCGTCATTGCTC
>JAFAAP010000118.1 GCA_023426505.1 Pseudomonadota bacterium | reverse complement strand
TGAGCTCTTTGCGCTCGTCTACGGTGAGCGGGCGTAGTGGATCTTTCTGGTGGCGCGACATGGGGCACCTCGCAACACGAGGATCACCATACCACTATACCAGATCCGACGGCAGACGACCCACTAGTGGTGGAAATCTGACGCTAGCACCAACCCGTAAGGGCAAAACGAGGAGACAGCTCATGGCCGTGAGGCGCATCGTTGCCAACTTGTCCGTCGACCGGATCGATGCCGCAAAGGCCTTCTATGGCGACGTGCTCGGGATGGACGTTGCTATGGACCTCGGGTGGATCACGACGTTTGCGTCTGATGGCAGCATGACGCCGCAGATCAGCGTGATGACCGAGGGCGGGTCGGGAACGCCCGTGCCCGACCTCTCCATAGAGGTCGATGATCTACCCGACGTTCATCGGAAGATGCAGGCCGCAGGATTCAAGATCGAGTATGGCCCGGCGACTGAGCCGTGGGGTGTAACGCGCTTCTACGTCCGTGATCCGTTCGGGCGCCTGGTCAACATCTTAGTCCATCGATAGCGAGTGCAATCACGGCACCAAACGCTGCGCCCTTCACCTCAGGGAGAGGTGAGGGGCGTGGCGTCGATCTCCTCCGTCATCCCGGCTTCGCGACGCAGGCTCAGAATGACGGCATCTGTGTGTCTGTTCACATTTTGTTCTTGACAGCCGTGCCAAGCTAGGCTATATCGTGTCTGTCCGGTCCACCGAGGGGCGCGCTCGCGAGGCGTCGTGATCTGTGGGACCGGACACGGTCCCGCGGGTGCGGTCACGCAGCTGCACTCGGCGGGAGGCCCAGGCACCAGCCTCGGGACCGGCGCCGGTCGCAGACCCGGCCGCCCATGGGGCGGCGTCCGTCTGCGGCGCCTCTCGGACCAGCGCCGCCTGTCCGCCTGAATAGAACCGTGCGCGAGGGGCCATCCGGCTCTTCCACCTCACCACCACATTGCGAGCCGGATCGCCTCTCGCGCCCCCTCGACTGCCACACGGCTCGGCGCCAACAGGCCCCGGGCCCGCAGGCGCACGCTCTTTGTCAGCCCGTGTCATCCCCGGCGGTCCGCCAGGACCGGGAAGGGGATCCACCCTCCCGCGCGGTGCCGGAACCTTGCGTTCGTCCATGAGGCGCGCGGCCGGTGCCGGCTTCACCTCTCCCTGAGGGAGAGGTCGAGCGCAGCGAGGGTGAGGGGTCAGTGTCTCATCCGGAGAGGGCGTAACCCCTCACCCGCCGCGCTGACGCGCGTCGACCTCTCCCAGCAGGAGAGGTGGAGGGCGCGCCACTGGATTCGTGTCCTCTCCGGCCGGGAATGACAAGCGGGTGTCGTCCCCAGCGGTCCGCCAAGACCGGAAAGGGGATCCGCAATCAGAGAGGGCGCGCGGCTTTGCCATACCTTTGCGCCGATCCGCGTGAGAACATCGCGGCGAGAACGGGCATGCCGCGAAGGGAGCGCGGAAAAGGCGTCTTCGTCCTTGACCTCGCGCTTCCGATCCACCATGAGGGTTTGCAAGGTTTTTCCCCAGCCCTGGCCTTGCGCCAGGGCTTTTTCATGTGAGGCTAGAGCGATGGCGAACGTGGTTGTCGTAGGCGCCCAATGGGGCGACGAGGGCAAGGGCAAGATCGTCGATTGGCTGTCCGAACAGGCGGACGTGGTCGTGCGGTTCCAGGGCGGGCACAATGCCGGCCACACCCTCGTGATCGGCGGCAAGGTCTACAAGCTGTCGCTCCTGCCGTCGGGCGTCGTGCGCCCGGGCAAGCTCTCGGTCATCGGCAACGGCGTGGTGCTCGATCCGCATGCGCTCGCCGGCGAGGTCGAGCGCCTGACGGAGCAGGGCGTGACGATCACCCGCGAGAACCTGCGCGTCGCCGAGAACGCCACGCTGATCCTGTCGATCCACCGCGAGCTCGATGCCCTGCGCGAGAGCGGCAGCGCCGGCACCAAGATCGGCACCACCAAGCGCGGCATCGGTCCGGCCTACGAGGACAAGGCGGGACGGCGCGCGATCCGCCTCATGGACCTCGCCGATCTCGCGTCGCTGCGCGACAAGATCGACCGACTGCTGACGCACCACAACGCGCTGCGCCGCGGCTTCGGCCTCGAGGAGTTCAAGCCGGAGGCGATCTACGAGGAGCTCGCCTCCGTCGCCCCGAAGGTGCTGCCCTACATGGATGCGGTGTGGCGCCTGCTCGACGAGGAGCGCCGCACCGGCAAGCGGATCCTGTTCGAAGGCGCCCAGGGTGCGCTGCTCGACGTGGACCACGGCACCTACCCGTTCGTCACCTCCTCGAACACGGTGGCCGGACAGGCCGCGACCGGCTCCGGCCTCGGCCCGGGCGCGGTCGGCTACGTGCTCGGCATCGCCAAGGCCTACACCACCCGCGTGGGCGAGGGGCCGTTCCCGACCGAGCTGTTCGACGCGACCGGCGAGCTGATCGGCCAAAAGGGCAAGGAGTTCGGCGTCGTCACGGGCCGCAAGCGCCGCTGCGGCTGGTTCGACGCGACCCTCGTGCGCCAGACGGTTCGCACCTCCGGCATCGACGGCATCGCGCTCACCAAGCTCGACATCCTCGACGGCTTCGAGACCATCAAGATCGGCGTCGGCTACAAGCTCGATGGCCAGACCATCGACTACTTCCCGGCGAGCCAGGGCGCTCAGGGTCGCGTCGAGCCGATCTACGAGGAGATGGAGGGCTGGAGCGGATCGACCGCGGGAGCGCGCTCCTGGGCGGATCTTCCGGCGCAGGCCATCAAGTACGTGCGCCGCGTCGAGGAGCTGATCGGCGCGCCCGTGGCGGTGCTCTCGACCTCGCCCGAGCGTGACGACACAATCCTCATGAAGAACCCGTTTGAGGGTTGACGACAGGATCGCTCCGGGCCATCCCAAGAGCGCAATGGCAGATTACTATCCCCTCATCGCCCGCGCGGTCGAAGGCTTGTCGGACCGGTCGCCCGAGATGCGGCGCGCCGTCTACGAGCGCGCGCGCTCGGCCCTCATCGGACAGCTCGAGACCCTAGATCCGCCTTTGTCGGAGGCGGAGATCCAGCAGGAGCGGATCTCGCTCGATGCGGCGATCGCCCGGGTCGAGGCCGATTACGCACCTGCGCCGGCCAAGCCGAACATGCCCCTGTCGAGCGCGGCCGTCCTGCGGGAGAGCGCACGCCTCGCGCCGGAGGAGCCTGCGCCGGCCGCCGCATCTCACCGCGACGAACCCGACGACGTGGAGGACGTGCGCGAGGAGGCCGCGCCTGCGCGACCGCGCATCGAGAGCCGTCCGCACCCGGGAATTCAGGGCGGCAAGCGCACGCGCACGGTCATCCTCGGCGTGGTGCTGGCGCTGGTGATCGCCGCGATCGCCGTGCTAGCCTATGTGAACCGGAACAAACCGGACGAGGTCGTCGCCGAAGCGCCCGTGGCGGAAGCCCCGCCGCCCGCCGCTCCCGAGACCGGCAAGAACAACGAGCGCGTCGGCGTGCAGACGCCTGCTCCGACGCCCGCGCCGCAGCAGGCCGCGCGCCAGGATGTGGGCGTGGCGCAGCGCTCGGTCTTCTACGAAGAAGACCCGGCCAATCCCCAGGTTCCGAAGGCCCAGGTCGGCCGCGTGGTCTGGCGTCTCGAGGACGTGAACCCCGGCCAGGGTCAGGCGCTCGAGCGGGCCGTGACGGCGAATGTCGACATTCCCGATGCGGGCCTGAGCATGAAGATGGTCCTGCGCCGCAACACCGACACGACCCTCCCGGCGTCGCACACGGTGGAGCTCACCTTCACAACCCGGGCAGGCGAAAGCGGCCGCGTCATCCGGGACGTGGGCCTGCTCCAGTTCAAGAACGAGGAGGCCGCGCGCGGCACCCCCATCGCCGGCCTGCCGGTTCCGGTGCGGGAGAACCTTTTCCTGATCGGATTGTCCAACCTGCCGAGCGACGTGGAGCGCAACACCGAGCTCTTCGTGCGCCGCAACTGGATCGACCTGCCGGTCCGCATGGCGTCCGGCCAGCGCGCCATTCTCAGCTTCGAGAAGGGCACCGCCGGCGAGCAGATCATCACCAGCGCCTTCTCTCAGTGGCAATAAAAAAGCCGCGGTCACGCCGCGGCCTTTTTGAAGCGGTCCGGCCTTCCAGAGGCTAGACCGCGGCCTCGCTCGTGGTCTCGATCTGGGCCAGGTTCTTCTTCACTGCTTCCTGGATCTTCTCGAAGGCCCGCACCTCGATCTGGCGGACACGCTCGCGGGAGACGCCGAACTCCGTGGAGAGGTCCTCCAGGGTGATCGGATCGTCCGACAGGCGCCGAGCCTCGAAGATGCGCCGCTCGCGCGGGTTGAGGACCGAGAGGGCGTTCCTCAGGGCCTGAAGCCTGTTCTGGCCTTCCTCCTCCTCGACGAGCACCTGCTCCTGGCTCTGGCCCTGGTCGACGAGCCAGTCCTGCCACTCGCCTTCGCCTTCCTCGCGGAGCGGGGCGTTGAGGGATGCGTCGCCGCCGAGGCGGCGGTTCATGTCGACCACGTCCTGCTCGTTCACGCCGAGCTGGGTGGCGATCTGCTTCACCTGGTCCGGGTGCAGGTCGCCCTCCTCGAGAGCGGAGATGCGGCCCTTGGCCTTGCGCAGGTTGAAGAACAGCTTCTTCTGGTTCGCGGTGGTGCCCATCTTCACGAGCGACCAGGACCGCAGGATGTATTCTTGAATCGCGGCCTTGATCCACCACATGGCATATGTGGCGAGGCGGAAGCCCTTGTCGGGCTCGAAGCGTTTGACGGCCTGCATCAGGCCGACATTCCCTTCGGACACGACTTCGCCGATCGGCAGGCCGTAGCCGCGATAGCCCATGGCGATCTTGGCCACGAGCCGGAGATGGGATGTCACGAGCTTGTGGGCGGCTTCGCGGTCTCCATGCTCGCGCCATCTCTTGGCGAGCATGTACTCCTCATGCGGCTCAAGCATGGGGAAGCGACGGATTTCGTCGAGATAGCGCGAAAGGCCCCCTTCATTGGCAAGCACGGGTAGCGCTGCAGCCATCGTCTTTTCTCCTCCTTTGGCTCCCTCGCATAGAGGCAAACCTGAGGCGGCCCCCTCAGCTGGCTGGCCGCCCTTGCTAATATAAGCAGTCCAACCTTGTCAGAATAGAGGCTTCAGGCTTCAAGACGTGGTCAACGCATGAAGTCCGCAAGGGTGCCGACAGGGCCGGGATTTGCGACGGATTGACTCAGCCGCGAAGCGCTTCGACGAGGGTCTCCATGTCGGGCGGCACGGGGCTCTCGAAGCTCAGGAACTCGCCGGTCCGGGGATGCTCGAAGCCGAGCACGGCCGCATGCAACGCCTGCCGTCCCAAGGCCTTCAGCGCCGCCTGCTGCGTCTCCGACAGCCGGTTCGCCTTCGTCTTGAACCCGGCCCCGTAGGTCAGGTCGCCCAGGAGCGGGTGCCCGAGATGGGCCATGTGGACGCGGATCTGGTGGGTCCGGCCCGTCTCCAGCTCGCAGCGGACGAGGCTCGCCACGGGAGCCCCCGGAGGCAGAGGCTCGATCAATTCATAGTGAGTGATCGCATAGCGGCCGCGCTCCTCCGGCACGACCGCGATCTTCTCCCGGTTGTGGATGCTGCGGGCGAGCGCCGCCTCGATGGTGCCGCGTGGCCTGTCGGGCACGCCCCAGACGAGGGCGAGGTAAGCGCGTTCCAGGGGGCCGCTCCGGCCGTGGTCGGCGAACTGGGCGGCTAGCCCCTGTTGGGCGCGGTCGTTCTTGGCGATGACCAGAAGGCCCGAGGTGTCCTTGTCGAGGCGGTGGACGATCCCGGGCCGCTTCACGCCGCCGATGCCGGAAAGACTCTCGCCGCAATGGGCGATCAGCGCGTTGACCAGGGTGCCTGAATCGTGACCGGCCGCCGGATGAACCACGAGGCCCGCGGGCTTGTCGATGACGATGAGATCGTCATCCTCGAAGACGATGTCGAGCGCCATCGCCTCTCCCTGCGGCTCGGCCGGCACCGGCGGCGGCACCACGAGAGCGATGCGGGCGCCGCCCGCTACCTTCCGGCTCGGGTCGAGCGCCTGCGCGCCGTCGACGGTGACCTGACCGTCGCGGATCAGCGCCTGGAGCCGGCTGCGCGACAGATCGCTCCAGAGCTGCGCCATCACGCGATCCAGCCGCTCCGGCGCCGTGCCGTCTTCCAAAATCCATTCCCGCTGCGTCTCGTCGCTCACCGCATCCTCGTTCGTGCAAAACCTTTCGCTTTTTTAGCGAAAAGACTTGAAGGGTTCTGCAAGGCTCGTTATACGACCCACCTCAACCGCGCTAGCTCCCTTCGTCTAGCGGTCTAGGACGTCGCCCTCTCACGGCGAAAACAGGGGTTCGAGTCCCCTAGGGAGCGCCACTCTTCTGAGTGCATCATTTGGAGCGCGCGGTCACTCACCCGAGATTTCGAGCATAGCGTAGGTTTGAGCCCTGCCGTTCGCGCCGTCGCTGAGGCATGCCGATGCCGTGCGGAGAAGTTGTCGGTGCCCGTCAGTTCTGCAGGGCGATGATGAGGCCTTCGTCCGCTCTCAAGCTTACCTGCCCGTCGTTGGGCTCGTCGCTCCGGTCGAGGAAGGTCGACAGCACGACCCGCCCGTTCGCTCCGCCCGGCAGAACGAGCGTATGCGGCTGGTGCCCCAGGTTCAGCGCCACCACAAAGCGTTCCGACCCGTGCCGTCTCTCGTAGGCCAGCATGTCGCCCTGCGCCTCTACCGGAGTGTAGTGCCCGACGCTCAGCGCCAGGTGCTGCCGCCGCAATGCGATCAGGCGGCGGTAGAGCGATAGGATCGAGGTCGGGTCCTTCGACAGCGCCTCCACGTGGTGCTGCGTGAAGGTCGGGTCGAGCGGGAGCCAGGGCCTGCCGGTGGTGAAGCCGCCCTGGGCCGAGCCGTCCCAGTGCATCGGCGTGCGCTCCGGATCTCGGCTCAGCCCGAGGCCCGGCTCGTTCTTCTCCCACGGGTCCTGAACGGCGTCTTCGGGAATCTCGACTTTGCCGATTCCGATCTCGTCGCCGTAATACATGGTCGGCGTGCCCCGGAGCGTGAGGAGCAGCATCGCGGCGACGCGCGCCTGCTGCTTGCCGATGCGGGCGCCGATGCGGGGCTGGTCGTGATTGCCGAGCACCCAGTTGGGCCAGCCGCCGTCCGGGATCGCCGCCTCGTATTCGTCGATGAGGGCTTCGATCTCCCGCGCATTCCAGGCCGTCTGGATGAGCTGGAAATTGAACGGCAGATGCGCGCCTGAGAGATCCTGGCCGTAATAAGTGACGAGGCGCTCCAGCGGCAGATAGATCTCGCCGATGAGCACGCGCTCCGGGTACTCCTCGAGCACGCGGCGCATCTCGCTGACGACCTCGTGCACCTCCGGCTGGTCGGCGGAATGGACCTGCAGGAAGCGGTTGATCTCGGCCTGGCTCGGCTGATAGGCGACGTTCGGCGGATTGTCGCGGAACGCGGCGTCCTTGATAAGGTGCCAGATCACATCGACCCGGAAGCCGTCGACGCCGCGGTTGAGCCAGAACCTGAGCGCATCGTACATCGCCTGCCGCACCTCGGGGTTGCGCCAGTTGAGATCCGGCTGCTCCTTCAGGAAGGCATGGTAATAGTACTGACCCGTCGCCTCGTCCCACTCCCAGGCCGGGCCGCCGAAATTGCTGATCCAGTTGTTGGGCGGGCCGCCGTGCGGGGCCGGATCGCGCCAGATGTACCAGTCCCGCTTCGGGTTCGTCCGCGACGAGCGGCTTTGCGCAAACCAGGGGTGCTGGTCCGACGTGTGGTTCGGGACGAAGTCGAGGATCAGCTTGAGGCCCCTCGCATGGGCTGCCTCCACGAGGCAGTCGAAATCCTCCATCGTGCCGAAGATCGGGTCGATGCCGCAGTAATCGGCCACGTCGTAGCCGAAATCCGCCATGGGCGAGGTGTAGATCGGGGAGATCCAGATCGCATCGACTCCGAGCCATGCCAAATAGTCGAGCCTCCGGCGGATGCCTGCCAGATCGCCGATGCCGTCGCCGTTGCTGTCCTGAAACGAGCGGGGATAGATCTGGTAGACGATGCCGCGCTTCCACCACGTGGTCTCAGGCATGGATGTCGCTCCGCTGCTGGAATGGGAAATCGCCGGAGAGGCAACGGGAGGCGAATTCCGCAATCTCCCATCGGTTCCCTGAGGCTCCCGCCGCTTCGGCCCCGACGGGAATCATCCGGCCCGCGTCCGCCGCCTCCCGAAAGCGGTAACCTTGATGTGTTTCCCGCAGCCGAATCAGGCATGGGCCCAGCTTGCACGGGAGCCGCAGGAGCCTATAAAAACAACGGTCTCGCTTTGCCTTGGTTTGACCGAGCGGGCTAAGGAGCTTGCATCGTGAACCCGGGCCATTCCCCGCCGTCAGCAAACATCGAAGGCCATCAATGGCACTGGTCAAGACGTCCGAACTTTCCGGGAAGGGCAAACCGCGTCCCGTGAACGGCGAGAGTCCCGCTCCCGCACCGTCCCAATCCCCTCAAAAGGGTGCAGGGGCCCAGCGTCGGGCCCACGAGCGCGTCAGGGCTCGTCAGCAGAAGGCGGCGGAGCGGATCGGCGCCGCCACGGAGGAATTGGCGAGCGGTGTCACGGAGGCTTCATCGGCGGCCGAGGAACTGCGGCGGTCCATGGAGCAGATCGCGACCGGGGCGGAGGAAGCCGCAGGCGCCTCCCAGCAGTCGCTGTCCGCGATCGTGAGCCTGGCCGCGGCGTTTTCCGAGGCCCGTCGGCACGCCGAGGTTTCCAATACCAGGATGGCCGCGCTTCAGACCCTTCTGATCGAGACGGGCGCTCAGATCGACACGTCCGTCACGGCGGTCGAGGCCAATGCGACGCGGCAGAAGAGCATGGTCGAGATCATCTCCCGCCTCGAGGAGCAGGCTGCCGACATCGGCGAGATCACCCGCACCGTCGGCGACATCTCCGATCAAACCAATCTTCTGGCGCTGAATGCGGCCATCGAGGCGGCCCGGGCCGGAGATAACGGCCGGGGCTTCGCCGTGGTGGCCGACGAAGTCCGGGCCCTGGCCAGCACGTCGGAGAAAAGCGCGCAGGACGTCCAATCCCTGTCCGAGGGCATCGCCAGCGAGGTTCGCTCAGTGGCCGATCGGGTGAGGGGAACGTCGGAAGCCGCGTCCGGCCAGGCCCAGGTCGGCCGCGCCGTGGCGGCTTCGTTGGACAAGATCCGCGCCGATGTCGTGCAGCTGGCCGAAGGAAGCCAACAGATCCTCGTCGCCTCCGTAGAAGCCGACACGGCCATTCGCGAGGCGCAGCGCGGCGCGGAGCAGGTCGCCAGCGCCGCCGAGGAACAGGCGGCAGCTGCGGCCGAGGCCCAGCGGGCCGTTCAGCAGCAAAGCGTCGCTCTCGATCAGAGCCAGCAGAGCGCGCAGTCCCTCGCGACCCTGGCGGATGATCTCCAGGCCGGCTCTGCGGGGGCTTCCGGCGCGGATCAGGTCGGTTCGGCCGCCGAAGAGCTGTCCGCGGCCATTCAGGAGATCTCCGGCGCCGCCGGCGAGATCATGACCGCCGTCGATCAGATCAGCCGGGGAGCGCAGATGCAGGCTGCGGCCACCCAGCAGGCCAATGCGGCGATGGAGCAGATCGAGCGGGCGACGGGTTCCTCGCGGGATGTGGCGGGCGCATCGGTCAAGCGCATCGAGTCCCTGGCGGCGGACCTGCAGGAGAACCGGGCCGCCATGATGCGCCTGATCGCAGGTGTCGACGAGTCCCTGCGGGAGACCCGGGCCGTCATCGGGCTGATGGAAGGGCTGGATCAGTCCGGCCGCCGCATCGAGAAGATCGTCGACGGCATCGCGCTCGTGGCCGTCCAGACCAACATGCTGGCGGTGAGCGGCTCCATCGAAGCCGCCCGCACCGGTGAGGCGGGGCGCGGCTTCGCCATCGTCTCGGGCGACATCCGCAATCTCGCGCGGGACGCGTCGGAAAACGCCGACCGCATCAAGGATGTCGTTCGCCTGATCCGCGACCAGATCGCCGTCGTGCGGCGCGACCTGGAACAGAGCACCGCCGTTGCCGAAGCCGAGGTTGCGAAGAACACGCTGACGGCCGAGCGGCTCGGAGCGGTGGAGGCCGACGTCGACGAGATCCGGCACGGCAGCGCCGCCATCCTGTCGGGATCGGACACGATCCTGTCGGCCGTCCGTGAGGTCCGTCTGGGCACGCAGCAGATCGCGGCCGTGGCGGAGCAGGCCGGAAGCGCCGCCGCCCAGGCCGCTACGGCGGCCCGGCAGCAGGCGCGGGGGGCGGAGGATCTGGCGGCCGCCATCGAGGAGATCGCATCCCTGGCGGATGAACTCCAGTTCGCGGAGTCGTGAGACCATGGCCGAAGCGGCCTTCTCTGCCGTCGCACAATCGTTCCTGACCGTGCAGGTGGGCGGCGAGCGCTTCGCCATCCCTGCATCGGACGTCGCCGAGGTGATCCGCCCTCCCGCCGTGACCCGCGTGCCGCTGGGGCCTGCGAGCCTCGTCGGCGTCGCGAACCTGCGGGGGGCCGTGATGCCGGTGGTGTCGCTGCACAGCCTGCTCGGCGTCGAGGAGCGTCCCTCGGCCAATGCCCGCGTCGTGGTGGTCGACCGCGGCGCTCCGGTCGGCCTCGTGATCGACGGCGTCGCGTCGCTGGAAGCCCCCGGTGAGGGCGGTGCGTCCGTCCGGCTGATCGACCTCGATGCGCTTCTCCTGCGCGACTTCGGCCGCTTCGCCCGCCGGTCCAGGCACGGGCAGGGTGCTTCCTCCGACGCGTTTCAGGAGCAGCCCGATGCAATCCGCGACGAGACGGCTCTCGTGTGCTTCGCCATAGGCGATCAGGACTTTGCGTTGCCCTTGGCATCCGTCCATGAGGTCGTGGCCCTTCCCTCCGGAATCACGGCGCTCCCGCAGGCCGACGCCGTGACGCTCGGCGTCATGGCGCTCCGTGGACATCTGCTTCCGCTCCTCTCGCTGCGCGCTCTCCTTGCTCTGCATGCCGGTGGACGGACCGGGAGCAGGGCGCGCGTCGTGGTGGTGCGCATCGGCGCCGGGCTGGTGGGTCTTGCCGTCGACGGCATGAAGGAAATCCTCCGCATCCCGTCGGACGACATCGATCCCGTTCCGGCGATTCTGACCCGGGGCGGCGCGGAAGCCCAGATCCAAGGAATTTGCCGCCTCGAAGGTGGAAAGCGACTGGTGTCGGTTCTGTCCACGGAGCATCTGTTTCGCGACCAGGCCTTGGCAGAGCAGATCATGTCGCGAGCGGAGAATGATCACGACATGGGCACGAGCAACGATCCGTCGGATGCCGACGAGCAGTTCATCGTCTTTCGGCTGGGCGGGGAGGAATACGGGCTCCCGGTCGCATCCGTCGATGAGGTGGTGCGCATGCCGGAGACGCTCACACGATTGCCGAAGGCTCCGGACTTCATCGAAGGAGTCATGAACCTGCGCGGGCGCGTCGTTCCGGTGATCGATCAGCGGAGACGCTTCCGGTTTGAGGAGCGGGGAGAGCGGCGGCGCGAGCGCGTGGTGGTCGTCAGGATCGACCACATGCTGGCAGGGTTCGTCGTCGACGGCGTGTCGGAGGTTCTCAGGATCCCCCAAAGCCTGTTGCGCCCGACCCCCGACCTAGCCGGCGGCGGCGCCCAGGCCATCGACCGCGTCGCCAACATCGAGATCGAGGGACGGATGATCCTGGTGCTCAATCCGCGCGAGCTGCTGGATCGGGCCGAAAAGGATCTTCTGGCGGCGATGGACGGCGACAACCCGGAGCGGCCCGCTTCGTGATCCGATTGCTCATCGTCGATGACTCACCCTTGATGCGCCGTCTCCTCGGCAACGTCTTCGCCGCCGAGGGCGACTTCGAGATCGCGTTCGCCCGCAATGGCGCCGAAGCCCTGGAGCGTCTGCGGGACTTCGAGCCGGACGTGATCACGCTCGACGTCCACATGCCGGAGATGGACGGCATCGCGTGTCTCGACCGGATCATGCTCGAACGCCCGTGCCCGGTCGTCATGGTGTCGTCCCTGACGGAGGCGGATGCGAGCGTCACTCTCGAGGCCTTCGCGCTTGGAGCCGTCGACTTCATCACCAAGCCCGAGCGCGCGATCTCCCTGGAGATCGAGACGCTTGCGCCGAAGCTCGTGGAAAAGGTCCGTGCCGCATCCCGAGCCCGCCTTCCCGGAAGCTTGAGACTGGCCGAACGGGTTCGGCTGCGCAGCGGGCTCCAAAATTCCGGCACTGTCAGAGCGCCTCAACGGCGTGCGCCTGCTCCACCGAAGAGGCGGGCCGTCAAGGCCGGGTCGACCCATGGCCTGGTTCTCGTCGGCACGTCGACCGGGGGGCCGCCGGCCCTGGATGCTCTCCTCTCACGACTGCCGGCAGACTTTCCTTGGCCTGTCGTGGTGGCCCAGCACATGCCGGGCTCGTTCACCGGCCCTCTTGCAAGACGGCTCGACAAGCTCTGTGCCCTCTCCGTCACGGAGGTCACCAGCCCGATGCCCTTGGCGGCCGGTACGGTCTATATCGGAAAGGGCGACGCCGACGTGATCATCGGCCGGCGTTCGGCCGGTCCCGTCGTGATGGCGGCCCCCTCTCTGCCGGAGTACCGGTGGCATCCGAGCGTGGATCGCCTGGTGGAGAGCGCCATGGGGCATTTCCCGCCCGAGAAGCTGATCGGGGTGCTGATGACCGGGATGGGCACCGATGGGGCCGAGGCCATGTCGCGCCTGCGCGGGCAGGGCGGCCGGACCATCGCCGAATCCGAAGAGACTGCGGTTGTCTGGGGCATGCCGGGCGATCTGGTCCGGCGCGGTGGCGCGGAGGTCGTCGCGCGGTTGGAGCAGATTGCCGACCGGGTCATGGACATGGCGGAGCGCCCATGACCAAGCTCCCGCCCGCTTCCGGAAAGGCGTCGGTGCTCACGGCGGACGAAATCCGCCGTCTGTGCGCATTCCTCTACCGCCGCACCGGGATGATCTTCGGGGAGAGCAAGCGCTACTACATCGAGAGGCGTGTCGCCGACCGAATGGCCGCTTCCGGGTTCCGGTCGTTTCCGGCCTACTTCTCCCATGTCGAGTCCGACGAGGGCGAGGTCGAGCTCCTGATCAACATCTTCACGGTGAACGAAACGTATTTCTACCGCGAGGAGCATCAGCTCCACTGCCTCGGCCGATCGCTGCTGCCGGACGTTGTGCGCCATCGACAGCCCGGCGACCTCGTGCGGATCTGGTCCGTCCCATGCTCGACGGGAGAGGAGCCCTATTCCGTCGCGATCTGGCTGCTCGAGAACTGGCCGATGGTCGACGCCTATCACATCGAGATCGTCGGCTCCGACATCGATACGCGAGCTCTCATGGAGGCCGGGGCCGGCGATTACGGCGAGCGCGCGCTCTCCCGCCTGCCGCCCGACGTGATCGAGCGCTACTTCGAACCGCCCCACGACGGGCATCGCAGGCTGATCCAGGATCTGCGGGAATCGGTGAAGTTCACGTCGGCCAATCTGGTGGACGCGGCGTCGGTGGCGGAGCAGGGTCGCTTCGACATCGTCTTCTGCCGCAATGTCCTGATCTATTTCGACGACGCGTCCCGGCTTCTGGCCGCCAACAACCTCTATGACGCCATCAATCCTGGCGGCTATCTCTGCCTCGGCCACACCGAGTCGATGACGCGCATTTCGAAGCGGTTCAGCCTTCGCCGCTTCGAGGATGCGATCGTCTATCAGCGCCCGGAGGAGGGACCGTGATGGACGATCTTCTCCAGCACTTCATCGTCGAGGCGCGCGACTTGGTCCAGCGGGCAACGGATGACCTCATGGCGCTGGAGAAGGATCCGGCCGCGGCCGCGCCTCTGGACGACGCCTTTCGGGCCGTTCACACGCTCAAGGGATCGGTAGGTCTATTCGACTTCGCCCCGATGGGGCTGGCGCTCCACGCGGCCGAGGATCTCCTGGGAGCCGTCAAGGCAGGGCGGGTGAGGGCCGACAGCCAGATGATCGACACTCTGCTCGACTGCATCGCGCGAACGGAGCGCTGGGTCGATCTGATCGAGCGCGACGGGCAGCTGCCGCCCGGTGCCGCCGACGAAGGGTACCGTCTGGCGCAGGCCCTTCGCTCGCAACTCGACGACAAAGACTTGACGCGCCCGACGCCCGTGATGTCCGATGACGAGACCGGATGGGTCCAGGCGCTGATCGGCGCGAACTCCGGTCCGGCCGGAACGAAGCCGACGAGTGGACCGCTCGTCGCCATCCGGTACACGCCGCGGTCGGATTGCTTCTTCGCTGGCGACGATCCGATTGCGCTCCTCAGGGCGGTGCCGGGTCTCATCGCCGTCCGCCTCACGGAGAGGGATCCCTGGCCACCGGCGGGAGAGATCGATCCGTTCTCCTGCAATCTCACGATCGAGGCGCTGTCAGGGGCAAGGCTGGACGACGTGCGAGCGCCGTTCCGGTTCGTCCCTGACCAAGTGACGTTTCACGAGATCGCCCCGTCCGGCTGGGCTCATGAGCCGGTGACGACAGCCGACAACGACGTCATTTCGGCCGGTGGGCGCGGCCAGCGCATGCTGCGGGTCGATCCGGCCAGGGTCGACCGCCTCGCTGACCTCGTGGGCGAGCTGATCATCGCGAAGAATGCGCTGACGCATCTGGCTGGCGAGGGGAGCGAGGGATTGGGGCGCAAAGGCGCCTCGCGCGGCGTACAGGTCGGCCAGGCGGCGATAGACCGTCTCGTGGCCGAGATGCACAGGGCCGTCATGGACATTCGCATGATGCCCATGCGCGACCTCTTCCGACGCTTTCCACGGGCGGTTCGCGACATCGCGGGTCAGCTTCATAAGGCTGTCGATTTCTCGATGGAGGGTGAGGACGTCGAGGCGGACAAATCGATCGTCGAGGGATTGTTCGAGCCGCTGCTGCATGTTCTGCGGAACGCCGTCGCGCACGGCGCCGAGCCGGAGAGCGTTCGCCGGGATGCCGGAAAGCCGGTCCGGACCCAGGTCGTGCTCCGGGCCCGCCGCGAGGGCGACAGGGTCATGGTCGAGGTCGAGGACGACGGGGGCGGGATCGACCCTGCGGCCATCCGGCGCGTCGCGCGAGAGCGCCAGGTAGCGTCGGACGAGCGGATCGGCCGAATGAGCGACGCCGAGGCCGTCGAGCTGATTTTCGCGCCCGGCTTCTCGACCGCGTCCGAGGTCACCGACCTTGCGGGGCGCGGGGTCGGGATGGATGCGGTGCGATCCGCTATCGAGCGCCTCGGAGGTCAGATCGGCGTCCAGAGCCTCCCGGGCCGCGGCACGACGATCAGATTTTCCCTGCCCCTGACCATCGTCATGACGAAGGTGATGGCGGTCCGCGTCGGCGGTGAGCGCTACGGGATCCCGCTCGAGGCGGTCGTGGAGACTGCATCCGTGCCGCGATCCCGCATTCTTCCCGTCCGGGATGCCGAGGCCTTCGTTCTCCGGGACAGAACGCTCCCGCTTCTCCGGCTGAGCGATCTTCTGGAACTCCCGCGGACCGAGGTTCGGGATGCCGGGGTGAGGGCCCTGATCATGTCCATGGGAGGCGAGCTGGTCGGAATCGCGGTCGATGGATTTTCGGACACGATGGATGTTCTGATGCGTCCCATGGACGGCATTCTCGCCGGTATGCCCGGGGTCATGGGAACGACCCTGCTCGGAGACGGCAGCGTGCTCATGATCCTCGACATTCCGGAGCTGGTCGGATGAGCATTCGCCTGAACGACAACGTCATCGTGTTGGAGGGGCAGTGCCGCGTCGAGGATGCCGAGCCCTTGCTGGGATGGCTGCAGGCCGACGGAAGCCGCATCGTGGACCTAACGGCGGCCGAACACCTTCACACGGCGGTCGTCCAAGTTCTGATGGCCTTGCGGCCCGGCATCAGAGGAGCCGGAAGCGACGCGTTCGTCCGCGACTGTATCGTTCCCGCCCTGACGACATCCGTGCCCACCGACACGATGACGCAGGAGGGCTGAGCAGTTGTCATTCTCCCGACATACACTAAAAGAACCGAATGACCTTTCTCTCCGAGCCGGGCCAAACCCTTCCGGGCAGCCTCTCCTCTGGCGGAGTACCTGAGTGGCAACAACTGTTCTGATCGTCGACGATAGCAAGCTGGCTCGCATCGTCGCAGCAAAAGCGCTGGCGTCGCTCCAGCCCGAGTGGGAGCGCGTGGAGGCCGGCAACGCCCAGGAGGCTCTCGAGATCCTGCGGGAGAGGAAGATCGACCTGGCCATGATCGACTTCAACATGCCGGACAAGGACGGGCTCGAGCTGGCTGCGGACATGCGGACCATGCACCCGATGATGCCGATTGCGGTGATCACGGCCAACATCCAGGACGAAGTGATCGCCCGGGCGCGCGCCGTGAACGCCACGTTCGTCAGCAAGCCCCTGACGGAGGACGGCCTGAGAGGGTTTGTCTCGGGCGCCGCGCTGCGTCTGCGGTCGAGCGGCGCGTAGACCCATGGCGCAGGCAGTCGCCCTGACCGACCTCGAACGTGATGCGCTGACGGAGCTCGTCAATATCGGCGTCAGCCGGGCTGCTTCCAGCCTGCGCAAGATGGTCGGCGAGGAGGTGCTGCTTTCCGTGCCCTCCATCGAGGTAATGAACCCGCACGATGCGGCCCGGTTGATCGGGGAGCGGGAGATCGACGACCTCGTGGCCATCCAGCAGCAGTTCGAGGGTGCATTCTCCGGCCGGGCCCTTCTGATCTTTCCCGAGGCGACCAGCCTCGACCTCGTCAGGGCGATCGTCGGGGACGACGTGCCTCCCGATCAGGTCGCCGAGATGGAGCAGGAGGCCCTGGCGGAAACGGGAAACGTGATCCTGAACGGCTGCCTGGCGACCATGGCCAACATGCTCAAGCGGTCGCTGAACATCTCGCTGCCGGAAGTCATCCGTGGGGACGGGGCGAGGCTGTTCGCATCTTCGCAGGGCCCCTCGAACGACGGGCTGGTGCTGTTCCTGTATATCAATTTTTCGGTCCGTAATCGCGATATTCGGGGTTATATCGCGATGCTGATGGATCTGCCGTCCCTCTCTGCGTTGAAGGAGCTTATTGCAAGTTTCATTCTTCGGGTTGTCGGCGACGAGGCTTAGACCCAGATGACCGAGAACCATCCTTCGAGCAGACCGCAGCAGGCATGACTGTCCAGGAGTTCCCGCGAGGCGACGTGAGACGGGCGCTTGAGGAGGCCTCCTTGGAGCTGCGCCGGACGGCCGGCCCCATCTTCTCGGCGCTGGAACGATCCGGGCTCCCGATGATCGCGACGAATCCGCGCCTGCCGGACAATCCCATCATTTTCGTCAACGAGGCGTTCTGCCAGGTCACCGGCTACCCGCCCGAGGAGGCGCTGGGCCGGAACTGCCGCTTCCTCCAGGCGCCGGAGACCGACCAGAACACGGTCTCGCTGATCCGCCAGGCGATCACCTCCGGTCGCGCGGTCTCCGTCGAACTCCTGAACCAGCGCAAGGACGGCTCTCCGTTCTGGAACCACCTGTTCATTACCCCGGTCAGCAGCGAGGCCGGAGACCTCCTGTTCTTTCTTTCGACGCAAGTCGACGTCACCCAGACCCACAATGCGGAGAAGACGCAGGCGGCGCTCGTCGCAAGCCAGAGGGAGCTCGACCGCACCAATGAACGGCTGCGAGCGACGCTCACGGTTGCCGGCACGGGCGGGTCCTGGGACTGGGACATCCCGAACCGGCGTCTGACCGGGGACGCGCGCTTTGCTGCGCTTCATGGCCTCGACCAGGCGGACGCGGTGAAGGGACTGCCGCCCGAAGCATTCTTCAAGGCCATTCATCCGGACGATCGCCTGCGGATCCGCCTTGCGGTCGCCGGCATCCTGAACGGGGCGGAGATCTTCTCAAAGGAGTATCGCCTGCTGGCGCCCGACGGTTCGGTGCGCTGGGTGCACGCCCGTGGCCGCTGCCACTTCGCCGATAACGACGAACCGGTGAGGTTCACCGGCGTCGTGCTCGACGTCACGGAGCAGAAGCATGTCGAGGAGCGTTTGCGGATCGCTCAGAGCGCCGGCGGCGTCGGGACGTTCGAATACATAGACGGCTTCGCGACCGTCAGCGTGTCTGACGAATTCTGTCGGCTTCTGGGGCTCCACCCCACGGGCGACCTGCCTGTCCGCACGATCAACTCCCTGGTCATTCAGGGCGATCCCGCCATCGTCGAGCAGGGGGCCACCCCGCACGGCTCACCCTATGTGGAGTTCCGGATCCGGTGCGCGGACACCAAGGAGCTCCGCTGGCTTGCTCGCCGGGGCGAATACGTCAGCGATGCCGAGACGGCAGGGCTGCGCTTTATCGGTGTGATTTACGACATCACCGCCGCCAAGCGTTCCGAGGAAACCCTGCGCGAGCTGAACGAGAAGCTGGAGAGCAGGGTGGAGGAGCGCACCCGAGAGCGCGATCGCCTCTGGAGCCTCTCGAGCGACCTCTTCAGCGTCTGCGACGCCACCGGCCGCCTGAAGGCCGTCAACCCGGCCTGGACCGAACTGCTGGGCTATACGGAAGGCGAGGTCGTCGGCTCCCGGTTCGAGAGATGGATCCACCCTGAGGACACGGCCGCGAATGATGCGCTCGTCCTCGCGATGGAACGCCGGGAGCCTGTGCGCGATTTCGATATCCGGGTGCGCGCGAAGGACGGGCCCTACCGCTGGATCAACTGGACCTTCGCGCCTGCCGGCGACCTGTTCTACAGCGTCGGCCGCGACGTCACCCAGCGCAAACAGCTGGAGGAGCAGCTTCGGCAGAGCCAGAAAATGGAAGCCGTCGGTCAGCTCACAGGCGGCATCGCGCACGACTTCAACAACCTGCTGACCGGCATCGTCGGCTCGCTCGAGCTTCTCCAGACGCGGTTGGCGCAGGGCCGCACCGAAAGCCTGGAGCGCTATGCCAAGGCCGCGAGCACCTCGGCCAATCGCGCGGCTGCGCTGACTCACCGGCTCCTCGCCTTTTCCCGTCGGCAGCCTCTCGATCCCAAGCCGGTCAACGCCAACCGCCTCATCGGATCCATGGAGGATCTCCTTCGCAGGACGATCTCCGAGTCGATCAGGCTCGAGATCAGGGCCTCGAACAATCTTCCGATGACCCTGTGCGATCCGAACCAGCTGGAAAGCGCCATACTCAACCTCGCGATCAACGCCAGGGACGCCATGCCGGAGGGCGGGACGCTGGTGATCGAAACGGCCATCGCGCAGTTGGACATGACATCCTCGGGCGGCGACGGGGATGTCGGCTCCGGCCCGTACGTGACGATCCGGGTCTCGGATACGGGGACCGGCATGCCGGCCGACGTTCTGGCTCAGGCCTTCGACCCGTTCTTCACCACCAAGCCGCTCGGGGAGGGAACGGGATTGGGCCTGTCCATGGTCTACGGCTTCGCCAAGCAGTCGGAGGGGCACGTCCGGATCGAGAGCTCGGTCGGCGCGGGAACGAGCGTGACGATGTACCTGCCCTCGTATAGCGGCGAGGTCGCGGACGCCGCCGCGGGTCCGGCGCCTCACAGACCTCACCGGGCCGAGGAGGGCGAGACGGTCCTGGTCGTCGAGGACGAGCCGGTGGTCCGATCGCTCATTCTCGAGGTTCTGGCCGAACTCGGCTATCGGGCCCTCGCGGCGGTGGACGGCCCATCGGGCCTCAAGGTGCTCGAGTCGAACCAGCGCATCGACCTGCTGGTCACCGATGTGGGGCTGCCCGGCCTAAACGGTCGCCAACTCGCCGACCACGCGCGTCTGACGAGGCCCGGCCTCAAGGTGCTCTTCATCACCGGCTATGCCGAGCAGGCCGCCATGGCATCCGGCTTCCTGTCCACGGGAATGGAGATGATCACGAAGCCCTTCGCCATCGAGGATCTGACGTCCCGCATCCGGGACATCATCGAGCGATCCCGGTAAGGGCAATTTTCGCGTTCGGGACCTGTACGGTCACGCCTTGCCGCCGCTGCCGATATCCGTCGACGGCGCGCGCTGCGGATGGCTCCTGCCGCCCTGTCGCCTGAGGGCGTTCTCGCAGCGGTCGATATGATCGGCAGCACGCTGCTGCATTTCCTGGATCGTGTGGCAGGGGGTACGGACGTCCTGCTGGCAGAATGCGCAGATCATAGGCTTATCTCCTTGATCGGGACAGGAAGGGTCGGTGATGACGAAACCCCGGATCCGGATGAAGTCCGGTTGCGCTGGATCTTCAAGTCTTCGGGCCGGCACTCGGCTTCGGGGCGTCGGACGTTCCGAACCCCTTGCGCTGATCGTTCCCGGTGATGCTTCGGTTGCTCCGCGTTCCGTCACCCTGCTCCTGGTGATCGGGGCTGCTCTGACCGGGATGCACGATGCTGGTGTTGAGGCTCTGCTCCGCCAGGCCCTCCGTCCGGTCACGATCCCTGCCGGTCATGATCACGCAAGGCCCTGAATATCGGACGTGGTCGAGCCGCTCACGATGCCGTAGCGGTGCCGGAGCGCGCTCTCGCAGCGATCGACATGGTGCGCGGCACGCTGCTGCATGTCCTGCGTGCTATGGCAGGGGTTCTCGACATCCTGCTGACAGAATTGGCATCTCATTGCGATCTCCCTTTCGGCATGATCATCGGGCCAACGTCCGCAGGAAGGTGGGGTTCCGGAAGGCGCCCGTGCGGGAGACCGGCCGCTCCTGCGATGGAATTCCAGTGGCGGTCGGGCATTGCGCTCACGCGTTCGACGAAGCGGCTGGAGAACCCGAAGCACGAGATTTTAGGAATTTAGGTCTGATAAATGCCCCTGCGGCAACTTGACCTTAACTTCTCGGCTTTTGAATTGACGATGCGGAATCCGTCGAGGGTTGGGAAACATGTCCATCAAAGCCATGGGAGCGGCCGTTTGCGTCTGCATCGCCGTCCTGCTTTCCATCATCTTCGGACGGGATCTCCAACGGGAATTTGCCGCCATCTCTCAGGCCGAGCAGATCGAACGGGCCACGCAGCTTCGCCAGATCCTAGGGCATGCAACGGTCGAACTCTCGATGGAGCGTACCTTGACCCAGGTTGCGCTCACGCTGCGCGAGCCGATCACAGCCGAACTGCGGGAGCGCCTCGACGGGCAGCGCGCGCAGTTCGATGCGGCCGCCGCGCGGCTGCAGGAGGCCGCGAAGGCTTCCGGATTGGCCACGCAGGACTTCATCACGGGCCTGGATCAGGCAATCGCCAAGGTTGCCGGCCTCAGGCAGGAAGTGGACGGCGAGGTCACGAAGACGGCTTTCCGGCGAGGCAAGGAGCGCACACACCTTCTCGTGCCGGAGATGAAGGCTCTGACGCGGACCTTGTTCGATTACGGGGCCTATCTCGACGTCCGGAACGCCTCCGTTCCGTCGGGCGTCCTTCACGGCCTCAACCTTCAGAAGCTCGGATGGGAACTGCGCGAAAATGCCAGCCAGGACCAGACGTTCTTCCTGATCGCGAGCGCCGCCCGCTCGCCCATGGACGCGGTGGCCGTCAAGGATGCGGAGATCAGTTTCGGCAAGGCCGAGGAGGTGTTCAACGTCGTGCGCCTGTCGTTGAATTCCCCCGAAGCGACTAGGCAGGAACAAGACATCGCCGATGTCCTTCAGACGCAGCTCTTCGGAAGCTATCGGGCACTCAGGGCCAACATGCTCGAAGCGTCGGCCACAGGATCGTTTCCGCTGAGCTTCGATGCCTTCTACGAGCAGTCGGGCAAGCTGCTCGAGCCGGCCCTCGATCTCTCGGAAGCCGGCGCCGCCGTGGCCGTGCTCTCGGCGAAGGACAGCGTCGAGCAGGCCCGGCGTGCAATGGTCCTGCTCATGCTCGGCGTTGCCGCCACTCTGGTGTGCGTCGGTGCGCTGGTCTGGTTCGTCAACTTCCGGGTCGCCCGCCGGCTCGACGTCGTGACGGGCCTCGTCCAGCGACTCGCGAAGGGCGACCTGTCCATCGATCCCCGCCGCTACAGCGGACGCGACGAGATCGGACGCCTGGCGGCGGCGCTCGAAGTCTTCAAGGCCAATGCACAGGAGGTCGAGCATCTCCGCACGCTCCAGGATCGCACGCGCGAGCAGTCGGAAACCGAGCGGCGCACGGCTCTTCTGATGATCGCGGATTCGCTGGAGCAGGAGGTGAATCACACCGTCAGCGCCCTTGCCGACGCGGCGCAGCAGGCCGAGGCCGCCACGCGAACCGTCGCCGCCTCGGTCGAGATCACGGCGGGGCAGTCCCTGTCCGCTGCCGCCGGCTCCCAGCAGAGCACGGAGAGCATCGACGCCGTCGCGCTGGCGACCGAGGAGCTGACACGCTCCTCCGTGGAAGTGACGGCCCAGATGAGCCGGGCCGCAGCCGTCGCACGGCAAGCGTCGCAGATGGCCAGCCAGACCAACGCCACGGTGGGCGAGCTCGCGCAGGCGGCGCAGCGGATCGACAACGTGGTCAAGATGATCGCCGAGATCGCCTCCCAGACCAACCTGCTCGCCCTCAACGCCACGATCGAGGCGGCGCGGGCCGGGGAGGCCGGCCGCGGGTTCGCCGTCGTGGCGAGCGAGGTGAAGACCCTGGCGAGCCAGACGGCGCAGGCGACGGAGGAGATTTCCGCCCAGATCGCCGCCATGCAGACCAGTACCGGTCATGCTGTGGCGGCAGTCAGCGACATCGGACGCATCATCGGCGAGATCGACGCCATTTCGGCCTCGATTGCGGCCGCGACCGAGGAGCAGGCGGTCGCGACGCGGCAGATCGCCGGCAATGTCAGCCAGGCGGCACAGGGGACGCGCGAGGTCTCTCAGAACGTGGCGAGCGTCAGCGCCGCCGCCACGACGGCCGGCGAGGCCGTGCACCATGCGGCCGGGGCCGTCGAGCAGATCCGGGAGCAGGCCGATGCCCTGTCCGCGGCGGTGGGCGGTTTCCTGGGCCGTCTCCGGGTCGCCTGATCAGCAGGAGATGGGAGCAACCCTCCCATTCATCGGCAGCTATGGCCGGAGCCTCGGCACGGACGTTATAGGCAGATGATCCCCTGCCAGCCCAAGGTTGCCTCACTCGTGCATTCAACCGGCCCTTCCTCGTCCGCAGAGATGGATCTCGCGGACGAGCAGCTGATCGACGCAGAGATCGACAGCGCTCCGCCGCCGCCTCCGACCAGGGCCCAGAGCCTGGCCGCTCGGGTCCTGCTCGGCGCGAGCCTCGTGCTGATCGCCTTCAACCTGCGGCCGGTCTTCTCGAGCCTGTCCGTGCTGCTGCCGGAGATCATGCAGTCCACCGGCATCTCTCCGTCGAGCGCGAGCCTGATGACGACTCTGCCGGTGCTCTGCCTCGGTCTCTTCGCGCCGATCGCGCCCGAACTGGCGCGGCGTTTCGGGGCCGAACGCACGATCCTCGCGATGCTCGCCGTCCTGGCGCTGGGAACCGGGATGCGAGGCTTCGCCACCGTGCCGGCGCTGTTGGCGGGATCCGCATTCGCCGGCGCCAGCATCGCGGTCGTCAACGTTCTCCTGCCCGGGCTGGTGAAGCGGGACTTTCCCACTCATGCGGCCATGATGACCGGGCTCTACACCATGGCCCTCTGCGCAGGCGCCGCTGGCGCTGCGGGCTTCACGGTTCCGCTGGAACACGTCCTCGGCGGTGAATGGCCGCGCGCGCTTGCGGTCTGGGCCGTTCCTGCCGTTGTCGTCTTTCTGCTCTGGGCGCCGCAGGCGATACGGTCGAAGGCCGCTCAGCGACGGACGATGCCGCACGGTCCCGGCCTGTGGCGCGACCCGCTCGCATGGCAGGTCACCCTGTTCATGGGGCTGCAATCCGCGCTCGCCTATTGCGTCTTCGGCTGGCTCGCGCCGATCCTGCGGGAGCGGGGCCTCGATGCCGTCACGGCCGGCGCCGTCGTGTCCGTCTCGGTCCTGATCCAGATGTTGGCCTGCCTGATGGTGCCGTCAATCGCCGTCAGAGGACGCGACCAACGGCTCATCAACGTGCTGCTCGTGGGAGCCGCCGTGGCCGGGCTCCTGGGCTGCCTCTTCGCGCCTCTCGCGACCGTCTGGTTCTGGGCAGTGCTGCAGGGCTCCG
The DNA here is from genome assembly GCA_023426505.1 of Pseudomonadota bacterium. GTDB lineage: Bacteria > Pseudomonadota > Alphaproteobacteria > Rhizobiales > Beijerinckiaceae > Microvirga. The sequence continues at coordinate 40,523 of JAFAAP010000118.1, read as the reverse complement.
GCCAAGGCGGTCTGATCGCGGTCGCGATGACGCTGATCATCCTGCGCTCGCCGGACGCGCACGTGGCCGCCCAACTTTCGGGCATGGCGCAGGGCGTCGGCTACGTGCTGGCTGCCTGCGGTCCGCTCATCGTCGGGTTCCTACGCGACTGGACGGGCAGCTTCGATGCCGCAGGTCTCATGTTCATCGCGATCGGCGTGACGGCGGCTTTGTGCGGCCTCGGCGCCGGCCGCGCCCGGCAGGTCGGCGCGAGGGGCTGATCCGCCTCAGACGCGCTCCAGCGCCTGGGTCAGATCCTCGAGCAGATCCTCGCGATGCTCAAGCCCGGTGGAGAAGCGCACGAGCCCGTCCGGAATGCCCATGTCGGCGCGGATCTCCGGCGCGAAGCGCTGGTGCGTCGTCGTCATGGGATGCGTAACGAGGCTCTTCGCATCGCCGAGATTGTTGGAGATGCGGATCAGCCGCAGGGCGTTCATGAACCGGAAGGCGCCTTCCTTCCCGCCCTCGACTTCCAGCGCCAGCATGGTCGAGCCGCCGCTCATCTGACGCCGGATCAGGTCGGCCTGCGGGTGATCGGGGCGCCCCGGAAAGGTCAGTCGCCGCAGCTTGGGATGGTCGTGCAGGGCATCGGCCAGGAAGCCGGCCGTCGCCGTCTGGCGTTCCACGCGCAGGGCCAGGGTCTCCAGGCCCTTCAGGAGGACCCAGGCATTGAACGGCGACAGGGTCGGCCCCGTCATGCGCAGGAACTGCTGCACTTTGTTCTCGATGAAGTCGGCCGACCCGAGGATCACGCCGCCCAGGCACCTGCCTTGGCCGTCGATGTGCTTGGTGGCCGAATAGACGACGCAGTCGGCGCCGAGCGCCAGGGGCTTCTGCCACAGGGGCGTCGCGAAGACGTTGTCGACGGTGAGCGTCGCGCCGGCCGCGTGGGCGATCTCCGCCACCCCTGCGATGTCGATGATCTCCAGGCTCGGATTGGACGGCGTCTCCAGCAGGAACGCCTTGGTCTCGGGCCTCACCGCATCTCGCCACTGATCGAGGTCGCGTCCGTCCACCAGGGTGCAGCCGACGCCGAAGCGTGGGAGCAGGTCCTCGACGATCCAGCGGCAGGATCCGAACAGCGCCCTTGCGGCGACGACGTGGTCGCCGGCCTGGACCTGTCCCATCATCGCGGCGGTGACGGCCGCCATGCCGGTCGCCGTCGCGGCGGCCATCTCGGCCCCTTCGAGCGAGGCCATGCGCTCCTCGAAGACCGTCGTGGTGGGATTGGTGTAGCGGGTGTAGCTGTATCCGGTTTCCTCGTTCAGAAACCGTCGTTCGGCCGTTTCGGCATTCTCGTAGATGAAGCCCTGGGTGAGAAAGAGCGCTTCGGAGGTTTCGCCGAAGGGCGTGCGCTCCTGGCCTTCGTGCACGAGGCGGGTTTCGAGGCGGTAGTCGGAACATCGAGGTTTGGTCATGGGGGAACTTTAATGCTGTTCTTTTTAAAGAACAATTGTTTTTTATGGGGGAATAGTCCCTAAAAAGAGAACAGATGCGATGCTCCCCCTCATCCGCGGGAGCATCGCCGCTTCGCTCAGTTCCCGATCGCCACGCCCTCCCGGCGGCTGTCCGCGCCGCCGACCAGCCCGGCCGGGGTGACCACGATGGCATGGATGCCGGAGTTCTGGTCGATCAGCTTGACCTCGTGTCCCTTGGTCTCCAGGGCCGTCTTCCAGCCTTCGGCCTCGGTGCCGGCTTCGAGCTCGGTCGGCCCGTTGCGGCTGCCGAAATTGGGGAGGTCCACCGCGACCTGCGGATCGAGTTTCCAGTCGAGGAGGCCCACGAGAGTCTTGGCCACGTAGTTGATGATGAGGCTTCCGCCGGGCGACCCTACGACGGCATAGAGCTTGTTGTCGCCGTCGAGGACGATCGTCGGCGCCATGGAGCTGCGCGGGCGTTTTCCGCCCTCGACCCGGTTCGCCACCGGCTTGCCTTCGTCCTCGGGAGCAAAGGAGAAGTCCGTCAGCTCGTTGTTGAGCAGGAAGCCGCTCTTGGTCATGAGCCGCGAGCCGAATCCGTCCTCGATGGTGGTCGTCATCGAGACCGCATTGCCGTTCCGGTCCACGATGGACATGTGGCTGGTGCCGAACTCGATCCCGTCCGAGGGGCCCCACAGGAAGGTCTTCTGGAACGGCGGATCTCCGGGCTTCGCCTTGCCCATGGACTTGTTCGGGTCGACCAGCGCCGCACGGCTCCTGAGGTATCCGGGATCGGTCAGGCCCTTCACCGGCACGCTCACGAAGGCCGGATCCGCGACGTAGAGGGCGCGGTCCGCAAAGGCGAGGCGGCCCGCCTCCGTCATCCAGTGGGCGGCCTCCGGCCCGGGCTTCATGGCGGCCATGTCCTGGGTCTCGAGGGTGCTCATGATCTGCTGCACCGCGATCTGCCCGGAACTCGGCGGACCCATGCCGCAGATCCTGTAGGTCCGGTAGGGTCCGCAGACGGCGGCCCGCTCCTCGACCGTGTAGGCCTTCAGGTCGTCGAGGGTCATGTCGCCCGGGTTCGAAGGATGAGCGGCCACGGTCGCGACGATGTCCTGCGCAATCTCGCCGGAATAGAAGGCATCGGCGCCCTTTTCGGCGATGCTGCGCAGCGTCTGGGCGAAAGCGGGATTCTTCAGGACCGTGCCGACCTTCTTCGGAGTCCCGTCCGCCTCGTAGAAGTAGGCGCGGGCGACGGGGTCGTTCTGAAGGTACTTTTCCTGGGTCAGGAGGCCGTTGAGGCGGGGCGAAATGGCAAAGCCGTCCTCGGCCAGGCGGACCGCCGGCTCGATCACGTCCTTCCAGGGCAGCTTGCCCCAGTTCTTGTGGGCCTTCTCGAGCAGGCGAATCGTTCCGGGAACCCCGACTGAGCGCCCGCCCACCACTGCGTCGTAGAACTTCATCGGCTTGCCGTCCGGGCCCAGAAAACGCTCGGGCTTGGCGGCGGCAGGAGCTTTCTCGCGCCCGTCGAGCGTCGTCATGGTGGATCCGTCCCAGAACACCAGGAAGGCGCCGCCGCCGATGCCCGAGCTCTGGGGCTCGACAAGGTTCAGCACCAGCTGGACGGCCACGGCCGCGTCGACGGCGCTTCCGCCGGCAGCCAGGATCTCGCGTCCGGCCTGGGCGGCCAGGGGATTGGCGGCCGCCACCATGTCCTTCGTGGTGGTGACGACCGACTTCGCGGTCCGGCCGGTCGGCGCTTCGGGAGCCGGGGCGACCGGCTGGGCGAGCGCAGGCGACAGCAGCGAGGCTGTGGCCAGGAGGCTGAGCCAAACGAGGCTTGGCCGCTGAACATCCCGATCTCTCATGTCCCGTCTCCCTCTGCTTTCCGCAGCCTGCCGAGGCTGCTCGAAAGGGAGCCTAACAAAGGATCGCTGAAGGATGCCACCGTCATTCAGCGATCATGTTGTGCGGAAAATAACATACTCCTGCCGTTGTGTTCGCCTATTGGTCGATTCGCGGCGAGGAATAACTGAGGAGGACATCGTGAATTCATATAATGTTTTTCGAAGTACCCTCCCGGACGGGCTGTGCTGCGCCGTTCCTGAAGAACGCTCGGTGCCAGCCTTCGTGACCGGTCCTCATTGGTGCTTCGACGGCCGGGTCGAAGGTTCCAATGTGCCGCTCGGCTTCGACCGGGACGCGGCCGTGACGGGCGTGCGCTTCAATGGCTTCTATCTCTTCGCCAGCTTCCGGCGAGAGACTGTGGAGCAATAATTCCTAATCAATATGATTGCGGCATGCCGGGCCGAGTGGCCGCCCGGCATGCCAGTCCCGACATGAGAGCATCTCTTTTGCCGGGGCGAGGTCTTGATCTCCGGCGGCGCTTGCAATCTATCATGGTCACCATCGTGCGCGCCGCTTCCTCCCATTCCGTTTCCATGCCGTGAATTCTTCTTTAGCCCTCATCTGGACAATCACGGCTGCGACGACGCTTCTCCAGGCGGCAAACGGTCTCCTTCAGGCTCTGATGCCCCTGCGCATGCAGGCCGAGGGCCTGTCGGTCTCGGCGATCGGCATCGTGGCGGCCGCTTATGGCCTCGGTTTCTCTTCCGGCTGCTTCCTGGCCCCATCCTTCATCCGGCACGTCGGCTATATCCGCGCCTTCGCGAGCCTGGCGGCCATCGCGGCCGTCGTCGTGCTGACCATGACCCAGGCTCATTCAACCTTGGCATGGGCGCTGCTGCGCGGGCTGACAGGCATCACTTTCGCGTGCATCTTCACCGTGACCGACGGATGGATCAGCGCCCGCGCCGTTTCGAGCCATCGCGGGCGCATCCTGTCGATCTACATGATCTGCACCAAGATCGCCCTCATGCTCTCGCCGCTCGCCATCGGGCTCGGGAGCATCGTGACGGACGGGCTGTTCATGGCGATCAGCGCCGTGATGTCCTTGTCCCTGCTGCCCATCGCCGCGACGACGACGGAGGAGCCGCCGGCGCCGCGCAGCGTCCGCATCCGCGTCAGGAGCCTCTTCGTCGCGGCCCCGTCGGCCGTCGTGGGAGCCTTCGCGGTCGGCCTCGTCAATGGTCCCGTCATCGCGATCACGCCGGTCTTCGGCACCAGCATCGGGCTGAGCCAGGAGAAATCGGCCGCGCTTCTGTTCGCCCTTCAGGCCGGAAGCCTCGTCATGCAATGGCCGCTGGGCTGGCTCTCGGATCGTTCGGACCGGCGTTACCTGATCGCCGGGCTTGCCGGCGGCACGAGCATCGTGTCGTTCATCATTCTCCTGGCGAGCGCCGGGGGAGAGCAGATGGCGATCCTGCTGGGGTTCGCGGCCTGGGGCGGGCTGGCGCTGTGCATCTACTCCGTCTGCGTCGCCCATGCCTGCGACATCGTCGATCCGGGCCAGATCGTGTCCACGGTCGGGTCTCTGCTGTTCTCCTGGGCGGTCGGCGTGACCATCGGACCGCTCTTCGGCGCCCTGGCCATGGACCTGATGGGTCCCAAGGGCCTCTTCATCTACTCGGCCGTGATTTCGTTCCTGCTCATGACGTTCATCATCGTCAGGATCAGGATCCTGCCCCGGCCTCCAGGCAAGGGCGGGTTCGTGGACGTGTCGCCCACGATCTCCCCCACGGCTGTGATGGAGCCGCGCCTCGACCCGAGCGTGGATGCGGAACCTGCCGCGCCCGCCGATGAGCCGCAACCGGAGCCGGCCGCGTCAGGCGAGGCGGAGCAACCGCCTCACAAATCGACGCCGGCGACCGCGACCGCCGAGACGTTCTCGTAGCGGTTCAGACGCTTGTCGATCATGTCGTCGATCTTCTCGTAGACTTCCGCCACCGTCAGCTGGCGCGTCTTGCGACCCGCCTTAGCGAAGAACAGGGCCCGGTTCGCCTTGGCGGCTCCTGGGAACACCCGTGGAGCGCTCTGCTTCGGCTTGGAATCGACCAGCGCCATGAATCGTCCGGCACCATCGACGCCGAAGAAATGGGACAGGTAGAACTCCGACCGGCTGATGGTACGCCCGAGCTTTTCCTCGATCCGGGTGCGATCCCGCTTCTTCATCTCGGCCGCCATCAGCGCCGAGATATAAGGGTTGTGGCGCAGGCCGAGGATGTGCTCCCGCATGGAATCGTCCGCGACGGCAAGCTCCCCGTTCACGCTCTTGATCGCTCCGGCCTCGGCCGTCAGGCCATGCTTGGCCCCGAAGGCGCGCACGACCTCAAGCCAGGTCCCGGTGACGAATTGGTACAGGCCCTGCGCCGACGAGGTCGCTGCCTTGTTGTCGGGGATGAAGCTCGATTCCTTGTCAGCCAGCGCCATCATGTAGACGGGGTCGACCCCGGTTTCCGTGGAGGCGCGCAGCACAGCATCGACGATCCAGCGCGGAACGCGCATCACGTCGAAGCTGAGATAGTCCTCCCGGGTCTCGACGACGCCGTCTTCGTCCTCGCTGCCTTCCGAGGCAGGCGGAGAGGTGAGGGGCATCGACGTGATGATGTGCCCGCGCAGATCCTTCGTCTCGGCCGGCTCGACTGGAACGAATGCCTCGAGCGGATCGTTGTCGGCGGAGATCAGGGTGCCGTTCCGGGCGATCTCCGACGATGCGGCAGTGTAGGCCTCCTGAGCCGGAGCGGTGGTTGCAGCGCTCGCAGGTCCCGTAGCTGCACTGGCCGTCGCAACGGTCAGGCATGCGCCGAGACCGATGGTGGTCGTCAGGCGCAGCAGGGCTTTCTTACCCCGTGAGGCCGCGCGCGACGGGTTGGCGCTGCGCGGCTGAAGCCAGAGAATGTTTTCGTCGTTCTGGAGACAAGATGCAGGCTGGCGAGCGTCTCGCGACGCTGTCAGGTCAGCAGTCATACAGGAACCCCCGAAGAGAAGCCGCATCGCCGCAAGCAAGCGGGTGAGCGGTCGTTTTTCGTTCAAGTCACGAGGGGGTGGTGACTGCCGGGTATGTCCAGAATGGGTCAGCTTGACCTTGTTCAGGGTAAATCTGCCTCAAAATGCGGCACCCTGCCGCTACTTTTGAAACGTTATCACTCGGAACCTTTTAGGCAACGCTTCAAGTGCTAGGCTTCATGGCCTAGGCTGTTCGGCCTATTTGAATCGGTCTTCAGCATCGATGAAGACAGCTGTCTTGGGCGAGCGGCCTTGTTTCCGTCGAAGGTCCCGACGACTCGGCCTGCGAAAGCCGTCCGTGTATGCAATGGCCGCGATGCAGGAGCGCAACCTGCGCTCCTGCCATGGTCGACATGAGTTTGGCTACCAGGTAGCCCGCAGGCCTGCGTAGAAGGAGCGGCCTGCGGTGCCGTAATCGTAGACGTCCTGATAGCGCGCGTCCGTCAGGTTCTCCGCGCGTGCATAGATGCTGAACGTGTCGTTGATCCGATAGTCCGCGTAGACGTCGAAGCGGGCATAGGGCTGGAGCTTGAACTGCTCGCCCGTCGAGGAGTAGCGCGTGCCGACGAAGACCACGCTGGGCTCGACCGACAGGCCCGCAACCGGCGTGATGATGAGCCCGAGGCGCCCCTCGTCCTGCGGGCGGCGAGCCAGGCGCAGATCGGTCTCCCGGTCGAAGGCGTCGAGATGGGTATAGGTCGCCTTGACGCGCAGCCATGTCGGAATGGCGTCAACCTCGGCCGTCAGTTCGACGCCCGATGTGGTGGCGCGGGCCACGTTCACGAAACAGCCGAAAGCCTGGTCCGGCCGGCATTCGCTCGAGCTTGCGAAATCGATCAGGTTGCGAAAGCGGTTCGCGAAGAACGTCGCCGACAGGAGCAGCCGGTCGTCGAGCAGGCGCTGGTCAACCCCGACGTCGAAGCCGACCGAGTGCTCCGATTCCAGGTCGGGATTGCCGTAGCTGGGATCGAACTGCTGGTACAGGCTCGGCGCTTTGGCGCCGGTTCCGACGCTGCCCCGGATCTTCGTGCCCGTGTCGGGAATCTCGTAGGCGGCGGTCGCCCGCCAGGTGCCGAAGCGATCCCCGTCCTCGATGTCGTCCAGGCGGCCGCCGAAAGACAGGTGGAGGTTCTCGAACAGGGTGAACTGATGCAGCGCGTAGAGCGAGCGCGTGGTCTGCGATGCGTCGTTCGTCTCCTGCTCGGGGGTCGCGAAGGGCAGAACCTCGCGCCCGAACGATATCAGGCGCTCCCGCTCCGCCTTGGCCCCGAAGGAGAGAAGGCCGAATGCGCCGAGATTGAGGTCCCCCTGATACTCGGCCGCGACCCGGTCGCCGGTGAAGCTCGAATCCGACCAGGAGAGCGAAGGCAGAGCGAAGGAGCTCACGTCCCGGTAATGCCGGTTCGTGCGGCTGGCGGAGACCAGAACGGTGTTCCGCAGCATCCGGTCCAGAGTGTAGGCCGTCAGGCGGGTATGGCCCTCGAACAGGCGCTGCTGCGAGCGGGAGGGCGAGTCGGGCAGGCTGCCGAAAGCCGCGTCGTATTCGGCGCCGTTGAAGCTGCCATAGCCGCCAACCTCGAGTTCCGCGTCCGGCGACAGGGCAACGGTCACGCGGCCCGAGGCGCCAAGGCGCTGGGCGCCGTCATCTTCCAGAGGCCAGAACCGGGTGTTCTGGATGCGGCCGATCCGGTAGCCGTAGCGGGAGAATCCTGCTGTGTCGAAGCCCGTCATGGAGAAGGCGTAGGAGACGGGACCGTTGCTGCCCGACACCGCAGCACGGGCTGCCTTCGTGCCGTAGCTTCCGCCTTCGATGCTCGCGCTGGCGCGTGGAGCGCCCTTGCCTTTGCGGGTGATGATGTTGATCACGCCGCCCATGGCGTCGGACCCGTAGAGAGCCGATTGCGGGCCGCGCAGAACCTCGATCCGCTCGATGTCCGTCGCAACCAGATTGGCGAAGTCGAACTCGGCGGATCCGGAGGATGGGTCGTTCACCCGAACGCCATCGATGAGGACGAGCGTTTGCCTCGCCTCGGCACCGCGGATTCGCACCGCCGTGGCGCCGCCCGGTCCTCCCGTTTCCGTCACCGTCACGCCCGGGACACGCCGGAAGACATCCACGACGCTCTTCGGCGATTCCTTGGCGATCTCCTCGGCCGTGATGACTGAAATGGCGCTGCCGGCCTGCGAGATCGCCAGCGGGGTCCGGGTTGCCGTGATGACGATGTCGGGGAGGGGAGCCGGGCCGGAGGCCGACTGGGCATGGGCGCCGCCATTGACGAGGGCGCACAACGAGACGGAAGCCGCCAAGAGGCGGCGCGCGGAAACAGACATGAAGACCTCCTGCCCGCCCCACGCGAGCAAAGATGGGTTGCACTCGAACGCTGGCCGGTCTCCTGGCTCGCGGGTCGTTGCGCTCGGTCCGCCTTCCCGAACCCGCCGAGCTTGTCTCGGATGAGGGTTCAGTGGCATGAGGGACCGCCGCTCGCCGCTTACAGTTGCGGGGGCAGCCACGGGTTAGGACAAGTCCGCACCGTGTTCCCGTTTCACCTCGATCGCTCGAGGCACCAACGTCAGCGCCTCTCTTACGGCTTCGCCCCTCATGCCGCAACTCTGCCACAAGCGATTCTTCGGCCTGGCACTGCTCGCCGGCCTCGTGTGGCTTTTCGGCATCGGGCGCGCGGCAGCCGATGCCGTGCCGAAGCGGGTGGTCTCCATCAATCTCTGCGCCGACCAGCTCCTTCTGGCCCTTGCGGACCGGGAGCAGATCGCATCCTTAAGCTTTCTCGTCAGGGACCGCTCCCTGTCGTTTCTTGCCGACCGGGCGGCGGACCTCCCGGTGAATGACGGCCGCGGCGAGGCGATCCTGTTCAGCGATGCCGATCTTGTCCTTGCTGATTACTTCGGAGACAGAAACCGGACGGCTCTCCTGCAAAGCCAGGGCATGGAGGTGCTGTCCATGCCCCCATGGCAAAGCCTGACGCAGGGACGGGAGCAGATCCGGACCCTAGCCCGCCGCCTCGGCTATCCGGAGCGTGGCGAGGCTCTCGTTGCGGACATCGACGCGGCTCTCGCGCGAACCAAGGACATCGCCCGCGGACATCCCAGCATCCTGACCTTCGAGCGGCGAGGGTGGGTGCCGGGGACACATTCGCTCTTCGGCGAGATCCTGCGGCGCATGGGCTTCACGCTGCACCAGGAGGCGCTCGGCCTCGGCGAGGGCGGCGTCGCTCGTCTCGAAAGCATCGTGGCCCACCCTCCGGACTACATGCTGATGGACGACGATGCGGGACAGGCGGTCGACAATGGCTCGGCACTGCTGATTCATCCTGCCCTTGCGGCAAGCGTGCCGCAGGATCGTCGGCTGATCCTGCCGAACAGGCTTTCCATCTGCGGAGGGCCATCCACGCCCGAAGCGATCGACGCCCTGGCCAGGGAAGTGACGACGAAAGTCCGGTGAGGGCTTTCGGGCTTGCCTTACCCGGATGTCAATCCAAGGGGCGGTGCCGGTTTCAGGAGAATCGGGCAGCCGGCGGCAACGAAGACGACCGCCTCGCACACCTCCGCGACGGATTGGTTCAGGCGCCCCTGGGCATCCCTAAACGCCCGCCCCAGCGGCGTTGCCGGCACGATGCCGTAGCCGACCTCGTTGGAGACGATCACCAGCGGGCCGGAGGCTTCCCGGATCGCCAGGACGAGCTCCGCCGTGGCGTCGGCAAGGTCCCGTCCAGCGAGCAGGATGTTCGACAGCCAGAGCGTCAGGCAGTCGACCAGAACGGTTCTGCCGGGCCCCGTTTCGCGCCGGACGGCCTCGGCGAGGGCGATGGGGGCTTCGCAGGTCTGCCAGAGGCCGGACCGTTCGGCCTGATGGTGGCCGATGCGCTCGTGCATCTCGTCGTCAAGGGCCTGTGCCGTTGCGACATAGATCCACCGTCCGGTCGATCCTTCGACGAGGGCCTGGGCCGTACGGCTCTTTCCGGATCTGGCGCCCCCGAGAACCAGGGTGCGGCGAGAAGTGATCATCCTCACGTCCCTCGGCAGGTGCTCCGAAGCCGGAGCTTGGAAACGTTGCTTCCCAGCGCGCTGGTTCAGGCCGTCAGGCGGCTCAGGGGCATCGTCATGTGCACGCAAAGCCCTTCGGAGCGCCATTCGCGGCTCAGGCTGCCGCCGAGCTGGCCCGAGATGCTGCGCTGGGCGAGCTGGCTGCCGAAGCCTTCGAAGCTCGGTTCCGACGCGATCGGCGGCCCGCCTGTTTCGGTCCAGGACAGATCGACATCGTCGTCGGCGATGCGCCACTGGATGAGCAGCTGCCCTCCTGCACCCGACAGGCATCCGTACTTGGCTGCGTTCGTGGCGAGTTCGTGCAGGACGAGGGCCAGGCTCGTGGTGGTGTTCGATCCCACCCGCACGTCGGGCCCGTCGACCGAGACCCGGGTGCTGTCCGCCTGCCGATAGGGCTCGAGAACGGCTTCGATGAGCTTCTTCAGCTCCACCTCGGCCCCGCCATGATGCCCACCCGCCGCGACGGGCTGCACGAGCTCGTGGGCTCTGGCGAGGGCGCTCAGGCGACCGCGCAGAGCATTCGCCATCTCCTTAGGGTCCTTGGCGGTCCGCGCCGTCATGGACACCATTCCGTTGGCGATGGCGAAGAGGTTCTTCACCCGATGGGTCAGCTCCCTGGTCAGAAGCTGCCGAGCGTCTTCGGCTGCTCTCTGCTCGGTGATGTCGCCGATGACGCCGGATATCTTCTCAGGACGTCCCGAGGCCTCCCCGCCTGCGAAGTGAACCCGGCCGTTGCAGCGCAGCCACCGTGTGCTCCCGTCCGACAGGACAGCCCGGTATTCGACCTCATAGCGCCCGTCCGAGTTCGGGGAGGCCAGCGCGTTCAGACGGTCCCGCATCATCTGCCTGTCATCGGGATGGACACGCTCGAGAGCTTCGTCCAGCGACATGCTGTGCAGGCCGTCCGGTGTCATGTTGAAGAGGGCGCACGCGCCTTCGTCCCAGCTGATCGTGCCGCCGTCGAGATCGATCGTCCACGTTCCGAGACGGGCTGTCTCCAGCGCCAGGCGGTACTGCTCCTCCAGGCAGCGAAGCGCCTTCTCGGCCTTTTTCTGGGCGTCGATGTTGGTGCTGGTTCCGAACCAGCGGGTGATCTTTCCCGCCATGTCCCGGATCGGGATGCCCCGGCTGAGCATCCAGACATATTCTCCGTTCCCGCGCCGGAGCCTGTGCTCCCCCTCGTAGGGCTCGCCCGTCTCGAGGGCGACGCGCCAGAGTTCGAGAATTTCCGCCCGCTCGTCCGGATGCAGGGTGTCGACCCATCCGTCGCCGAGACACTCATCCAGGGTCAACCCGGTGAACTCGTGCCAGCGGCCGTTGAAATAGTCATGGTACCCGTCAGGGCGGGCCGACCAGACGAGCTGCGGCAGGCTCTCGGCCAAAACGGCGAACTGGCTCTCGGATGCAGTGAAGTCCACTCGTATCCCCTCGGCACCGGGTGCCCTATGATCCGTCCTTCGTGAGAGCCATAGTTTTAGGCCTTTTGGGGACTTGGCAAGGCATATCGGCCCAATCGGCGGCTTCTTTGGGGCTTTCGAGGCTCGGGAGTAGCGCTGAAACCCGAAAGCCATTATGCATCCGCCTGCGTCTGGCGGTTCGCGCCGGGAGCGCATAGATGCAGGGACAGCCCACCGCTTGACGGCGGTATTTTCCCAATCCGAGGCCGGTTTTTCCGCTTTTTTCATGAACGACATGAGCCCCCAACAGGTAACTCCGCCGGCCATTTCATCGGTGGATGCCCTGCATCCCAGGGAGCGGCGCTCCCGCCGCTTCGCTTGGGTGGGAATGGCGGCCAGCATCCTGCTGTTCGGGTCTTCGCTGGTCGTCCTGTGGCACATCGTGTCGGAGATCGACGTCAATGAGCTGAAGGCAGCCTTCACGGCCGCCAGCTTCCGCCAGATCGGCCTCGCGATCCTGTTCACCACGCTCAGCTACGGATTGCTGACCTGCTACGATGCCATCGCGTTGCGGCAGCTCAAGGTGCACATTCCCTATCGAACGACGGCGCTCGCCTCGTTCACGAGCTACGCGGTCAGCTTCACGTTGGGGTTCCCTCTGCTCACGGCGGGGACGGTCCGCTACTGGATCTACGCATCGAAGGGAGTCAGCGGCGCGCGTGTCGCGAGCTTGACGGTCATTGCCGGCGTGACGTTCTGGCTCGGGATGGCGCTGGTCCTGGCCTGGACGATGATCAGCCGCGCTGACGAGGTGGCCGGTCTCGTCTATTACACCAGTATGTGGCTGAACCAGTTCGTCGGCCTGTGCGCAGCGATCTTCGTCGTCGTCTATCTGATCTGGGTCTCTCTCAAGCGTCGCATTGTGAAGATCCAGGGATGGAGGCTGGAACTGCCGGGCTTTCGCCTGTCGGTCGCCCAGCTCCTGATCGGTGCGGTGGATGTCTGCGCCGGTGCGGGCGTTCTCTTCGTGCTGCTGCCGGGCGGCCACAACATCAGCTTCGAGACCTTCGTGGCGATCTACATCTTCGCCGTGATGCTGGGTGTTGCGAGCCATGCGCCCGGCGGCCTCGGGGTTTTCGAGGCGACGATCCTCCTGGCGCTGTCGAGCTATCCGCGGGAGCCCGTGCTCGGCGCCCTGCTGCTGTACCGGCTCTGCTACTATCTGGTCCCCTTCGTGGTCGCCCTGGCCCTTCTCGGCGCCTACGAGATCCGCAATCGGATCAAATCGTCCCGGGACGCATTCAAGCCGGACGAGGACGAGGCGCTGGCCGAGTGAGGCCACAAGGCCAAGCTGCGGGTGACTTGCCGGTCGGGCTGATCTAAACAGGCCACTTCATTCGCGCGGGACTTTCGCTCTCCCATGGCCGATGCAGACGATGCGAGCACGACGAACGATGCGAACGGTCCCGACATCGCCCGGCGCGGCGCCTTTCGGGGAGCGTTCGCGGCAGGATTTCTCGTGCTCCTGGCTGCCGCGATCCGGGACATCTGGGATGTCTGGCTCCTCGTCGCGGCCGCTCTCGCCCTCCCGCTCAGCTTCGTTCTTGCCGGTCACCGGCAGGCCTTGACCCGGCGCCTTCTCGGCACGCGAAGCCGTCTTCCGGCGAAAGAGGTCCGGGAGCCAGGCCTCGCCGACGCCGTTCTGGCCCACATCCCGGACCCGGTGATCTTGGTGGACCAGCGGACGCTCGTGGTCGAGGCCAATGCAGCCGCCAGGGTCCTGCTGCCCGGACTGAAGACGGGACATCCCCTGTCGTTCGCCCTGCGCAGCCCCGACGTGCTCAGCGCAATCGACAAGGTTCTCGGTGTCGGGGCTCCGCTTCGGATCGAGTATTCCGAACGGATCCCGACCGAGCGGACCTTCGAGGTGCACATTGGCCCCCTGAGCAGTGACGAGGCAGGCATCTCTTTCGGTCCGGGCGTGGTGCTGTTCTTCCGCGACCTGACGTCGGCCCGGCGCCTGGAGGCCATGCGGGCCGATTTCGTGGCCAATGCCAGCCATGAGCTGCGAACCCCGCTCGCATCGCTCCTCGGGTTCATCGAAACCCTGCAGGGCCCTGCCCGCGACGATCCGAAGGCCCGGGAACGGTTCCTCGCCATCATGCGGGAACAGGCCCAACGGATGAAGCGCCTAATCGACGATCTTCTGTCCCTTTCGAGGATCGAGATGCGGGCCCATGTGGCGCCCACCGGGATCGTGGACCTCCGGTCCATCACATCCCAGATGATTGAGACGCTCTCGCCGCTGGCGCGGGAGCGCGGTGTGATGATCCATTCTCGTCTTCCCGATCATGCGGTGCCAGTGCTCGGCGACCGCGACGAACTCCTGCGGGTGCTGGAGAACCTCATCGAGAATGCCGCGAAATATGGTGGGAGCGGCGGCAGGGTGGACGTCGAGCTCGCGCACCTCGCCGGCTCGGATCAGGAGGGTCAGCCCCGCGTGGTGCTGTCGGTCCAGGATTACGGGCCGGGCATCGCCCCCGAGCACCTGCCGCGCCTGACGGAACGGTTCTACCGCGTCGACGTTGCGCAGAGCAGGGACAAGGGCGGTACGGGCCTCGGCCTGGCGATCGTGAAGCACATTGTGAACCGACACCGCGGCCATCTCGACATCTCGAGCGAGCCGGGCCAGGGCGCGCGCTTCTCGGTCATCCTCCCTGAGGCTCAGGGCCGCGAGTAGGAAAAGACGGACGAAACCCGGCGTTCCGGGCGTATCGGGCCATAGGGCTGTCTCCGGTCGGCGCTGTCACCTAACTGTCATCCAACTGTCGTAGACGAGACATCGAAAGAACCTAGTCCCCTCGAAGGGCAGCACGCCTCCGCGATCCGGATCGCCTGCCGCGCTTGTTTGAACAGGAGACGCCTCGTGAAATTCATGCCGTACGCCGCCGTGGTTGGCATTGCCGTCGCTTCATGCTCGCTCGCAGTCTCGGCCGCCGAGATCACCGGAGCCGGGGCGACCTTCCCGTTCCCGATCTATGCCCGCTGGGCCGAAGCCTACAACAAGGAAACCAGCAACCGCCTGAACTACCAGTCGATCGGTTCCAGCGGCGGCATCCGCCAAATTCGCGCTAAGACGGTCGATTTCGGCGCCACGGACGCTCCCCTGAAGGGCGCCGATCTGGAAAAGGATGGCCTGATCCAGTTTCCGGTCGTGATGGGCGGCGTCGTTCCCGTCTATAATGTGCAGGGTGTCCCGGCGGGTCAGATGAAGCTGACCGGCGAGGTGCTCGCCGACATCTTCAACGGCAAGATTTCCAAGTGGAACGACGCCAAGATCGCGCAGCTCAACGAGGGCGTGAAGCTCCCCGACGCCACGATCACGCCGGTCTACCGGTCGGACGGGTCCGGCACGACCAGCGTCTTCACCACCTACCTGTCCCAGGTCTCCGAAGCCTGGAAGAGCGGTCCTGGCGCAGGTTCCTCGGTCCAATGGCCGGTCGGCCAGGGCGGCAAGGGCAATGAGGGCGTTGCCGCGCTCGTCCTGCAGGTCCCGAATTCCATCGGCTATGTGGAATACGCCTACGCCAAGCAGAACAACATTCCGTTCGCTCAGCTTCAGAACAAGAGCGGCAAGTTCGTCTCGCCGGACGCCAAGACCTTCCAGGCGGCTGCCGCCGGGGCGGATTGGAAGTCGGCTCCGGGCTTCGGCATCTCGCTGACCAACCAGCCGGGGGACGAGGCTTGGCCGATCACGGCGCCGACCTTCATTCTGGTCCACAAGGCCCCGGAGAAGCCGGAGCAGGTGGCCGAAGCGCTCAAGTTCTTCGACTGGGCCTTCAAGAACGGCGACCAGATGGCGGCCGAGCTCGACTACGTTGCCCTTCCGCCGCAGGTGGAGGACATGGTGCGCGCCAGCTGGGCCGAGGACATCAAGGATAAATCCGGTCAGCCGCTTTTCAAAAAGTGATCTTGACTTAGTTTGCCGGGGAGTATCGGCGGATGGTCGCCTTGTCTCAGAAACTTCTTGTCACGAGCATGGATAAGCCTTCTCGCCGATCTCCCTCGTTCAACTCGGACCAGATCTTCAGGCTGGCCAGCCTGAGCTCCGCTCTTCTCGTCCTGATCGTGCTTGCCGGGATCATCGGGTCGATGATCTACGGCGGCCTGCCGGCCTTCCGGGAGTTCGGCTTCGGCTTCATCACGTCGAGTGCCTGGGACGTGCAGCGGGACGAATACGGCGCCTGGGTGGCGATCGTCGGGACCCTGACTTCGGCCCTGATCGCCCTGGTGATTGGTGTGCCTATCTCCGTGGGCATCGCGATCTTCCTCACGCAGCTCTGCCCGCCTTGGCTGAAGCGTCCGATCGCGACGACGATCGAGCTGCTCGCAGCCGTCCCGAGCATCATCTACGGCATGTGGGGCCTCTTCGTTTTTGCGCCCCTCTTCGCGAAATTCGTTCAGATCCCGGTCTCCAGCATCGTCGAGGGGCTGCCGATCTTTGGAACGATCCTCCATGCCCGCGTTCCCTCCGGCGTCGGCGTCCTCACGGCCGGGATCATCCTCTCCATCATGATCATCCCGTTCATCGCCTCGATCACGCGGGATATCCTCGACCAGATCCCGCCCGTGATGCGTGAGAGCGCCTACGGGATCGGGTGCACCACCTGGGAGGTGGTGCGCCATGTTCTGGTTCCGCAGGTTGGGGTGAGCATCATCGGCGCCATCATGCTGGGCTTAGGGAGAGCGCTCGGGGAAACCATGGCCGTGACCTTCGTGGTCGGCAACGCGAACCGGCTGTCCTTGTCGTTGTTCGATCCGGGTTCGACCATCGCGTCGCGCATCGCCAACGAGTTCAACGAGGCGATCGGGCTCCAGCTCAACGCCCTCATGGCCCTCGGCTGCATTCTTTTCCTGGTGACGTTCAGCGTCCTCGTCCTGGCCCGCCTTCTGGTGGCGCGGGCAACGATAAAGTAGGAGGGGCCATGGATACGATGTCGAGATCCACGACCACACCGACCGCTCCTTGGGGCCGGGTGCGGCGCAGCCGGTACCTGGCGGACCGCGCCCTGAAGGTGATCTGCATCCTCTTCACGTGCCTGGGCGTCTTCGTGCTGGGATGGATTCTCCTGATGCTCCTTTATCAAGGCATCAGCGCCCTGCGGCCGGAGGTGTTCACGAACATCACGCCCGGCCCGATGACGAAAGGGGGCGGCATCGCCAATGCCATCGCCGGCAGCTTCATCCTGACCTTTCTGGGCATCGTCGTCGCGACTCCGGTCGGAGTGCTGGCGGGCACCTATCTGGCCGAGTACGGCAGAGGCTCGAAGCTTGCGGAAGTGATCCGCTTCGTGAACGATATTCTCCTGGCCGCGCCGAGCATCCTGATCGGCCTCTTCGTTTACACCCTGATGGTTCAGCCCATGGGTGGATATTCGGGTTGGGCTGGAGGCGTGGCGCTGGCCATCATCGCCGTCCCGGTCATCGTCCGCACCACGGAGGATATGCTGCGCATCGTGCCCGGCTCTCTGCGGGAGGCGGGAGCGGCTCTCGGAGCGCCGATGTCGAAGGTCATCACGAAGATCACGTGGCGCGCCGCACGTGCCGGGATGATCACCGGCATCCTCCTGGCGACCGCGCGCATCGCGGGCGAGACGGCTCCGTTGCTCTTCACCGCCCTCAACAACAATTTCTGGTTCCGGGCCGATCTCATGGGCGGCGTCGCGAACCTGCCGGTCATGATCTACCAGTACGCACTCTCCCCCTACCAGAACTGGCGTGAGCTCGCATGGGCCGGCGCCCTCGTCATCACGCTCACGATCCTGGCGCTCTCCATCGTGGCGCGCCTGCTCTTCAAGAAGGATGTCGCCCGATGAGTTCGATTGCCCTCGACACGAGAAGCGCCATCGGAAAGTCCACGGCCAACACGGCTGCGCCGGTCCGCATCGCCGTTCGCGATCTGAACTTCTATTATGGCGATTTCCGCAGCCTGAAGGACATCTCGATCGACTTCTACGATCGGCAGGTGACGGCCCTGATCGGCCCGTCCGGCTGCGGGAAGTCGACCCTGCTGCGGACCTTCAACCGCATCTACAGCCTTTACCCCGAGCAGCGCGCCGAGGGTGAAATTCTTCTCGACGGACAAAACGTTCTGTCGCCCTCCATCGATGTGAACGAGCTGCGGGCGCGGGTCGGCATGGTGTTCCAGAAGCCGACGCCCTTCCCGATGTCGATCTACGACAACATCGCCTTCGGCATTCGCCTTTACGAAAACCTGCCGCGCTCCGAGCTCGATGGGCGTGTCGAGGAAGCCCTGCGCAAGGCGGCGCTCTGGGACGAGGTGAAGGACAAGCTGCGCCAATCGGGCATGGGTCTCTCCGGCGGTCAGCAGCAGCGCCTGTGCATCGCACGCACGATCGCCCAGCAGCCCGAGGTGATCCTGCTGGATGAGCCGACCTCGGCGCTGGACCCGATCTCGACCGGCAAGATCGAGGAGCTGATCGAGCAACTGCGGACCGAGTTCACTATCGTGATCGTAACGCACAACATGCAGCAGGCGGCGCGCATCTCGCAGTTCACCGCCTTCATGTATCTCGGCGAGCTGGTGGAGTTCGGGCCGACGAACAAGATGTTCATGACCCCCACCAAGAAACAAACCCAGGACTATATCACGGGCCGCTTCGGCTGAACGAAGCGCCTCAAAGGAGGCTTCCCATGGCGGAGCATATCGTCAGCTCCTACGACAACGACCTGCAGGGTCTCCGTCGGCGGATCACCGAGATGGGCGGCATCGCCGAGAAGATGCTGGTCGATGCCATCGCGGCCTTGGTCCGTCACGACAAGGCACTCGCCCAATCCGTCATCGCGTCCGACAGCCGCCTCGATGTGCTTCAGCGCGAGGTCGAGGAGAGCGCGATCCTGACGATCGCGCGGCGCCAGCCGCTCGCGGTCGATCTCCGCGAAACCATCTCGGCCATCCGCGTCTCGGGCGACGTGGAGCGCATCGGCGATCTGGCGAAGAACATCGCCAAGCGGGCCCTTGCCATCGGCGAGGAGTTCCAGCCGCAGAAGATCGTTCTCGGCCTTCAGCATATGAGCGATCTGGTGCTGGGCCAGCTCAAGGACGTGCTCGACGCCTATACGCAGCAGGATACGGCAAAGGCCGTCGACGTCTGGAAGCGGGATGGTGCCATCGACGCGCTGTACACGTCGCTGTTCCGGGAGCTGCTCACCTACATGATGGAAGACCCGCGCAACATCTCCTTCTGCACGCATCTCCTGTTCTGCGCCAAGAACATCGAACGCATCGGCGACCACACGACGAACATCGCCGAGACCGTGCATTATCTGGTGCTCGGCGAGAACCTTGCCATCGATCGGCCGAAGAACGACCGCTCCATCGACGCGACGGTCAACACAGGAGCCTGACCATGGGGCCTCGCGTTCTGATCGTCGAGGACGAGGAGCCGTTGACGCTCCTCCTGCGCTACAACCTGGAGGCCGAGGGTTACGAGGTCGACAGCGTCTCCCGAGGTGACGAGGCGGAGATCCGCCTGCGCGAGCAGGTGCCGGATATCGTCCTTCTCGACTGGATGCTCCCCGGCCTGTCCGGCATCGAACTCTGTCGGCGCATCCGGGTCCGCCCGGAGACCGAGCGCCTTCCGGTGATCATGCTGACGGCGCGGGGCGAGGAGGGGGACCGCATCCGCGGCCTCTCGACCGGTGCGGACGACTACATCGTCAAGCCCTTCTCGGTTCCGGAACTGCTCGCCCGGGTCCGGGCGCTTCTGCGCCGGACGAAGCCGGCGCATATCGCGTCGCTTCTGACCGCCGGCGACATGGAGCTCGATCGCGAAACGCACCGGGTCCGGCGCGCCGGCAAGGATCTCCATCTCGGTCCCACGGAGTTCCGCCTCCTCGAGTTTCTGATGCAGAGCCCGGGGCGCGTCTTCAGCCGCGAGCATCTCCTCAACGCGGTCTGGGGGCATGACGTCTATATCGACGAGCGCACCGTCGACGTGCATGTGGGCCGGCTGCGCAAGGCCATCAATCTGCCCCGGCAGCCGGATCCGATCCGGACCGTTCGAGGCGCGGGCTACTCGTTCGACGAGACTTTCGCCAGCGACGAGCAGGTCCAGAAAATGAATGCCTGAAGGCCGGTGCCGGACGAAAAAAGCCGCGCCAAGCATCCTTGGCGCGGCTTTTGAATTGTCTGGACAGGATTTCCCCCGCCGATCAGGCGCGGGCGAACTTCCGCTCACGCTTGCGGTCGGCGACCGGCTGATAGGCGATGCGGGCATGATGGGTGCAATAGGGTAGGCCCGTGATGGAGCGGGCGCCGCAGAAGCGGAATTCGGGCTTCGTCGGGTCGCCCATGGGCCAGCGGCACATGGACTCGCGCAGATCCATGATGGTCACGCGCTCGGACATCGGGATGGCGACCTCCTGCTCGGCCGGAACCTCGGCCGTCTCCTCGACCATCGGCACCGGCGGGAGAGGAGCCACGAGCACGTTGCCGCGCTCGGCCTGCATGATCGGAGCCGGGGCGCTCGGGGTGCGGGCGGGTTTGCGAGGGCGCTGGGTTGCGGGAGCCACCTTGTCCTTGGCCCGGCCCGAGAGCCCGAGACGATGAACCTTGCCGATCACCGCATTGCGGGTCACGTTGCCAAGTTCCGCCGCGATCTGGCTTGCGCTCAAGCCGTCGGACCAGAGCTTCTTGAGAAGCTCGACCCGCTCATCCGTCCAAGTTGCGCCCGCATCTATCATTTTTTCCCGCCTCCATCGGGGCCGTCTTGACCAGGGCGAATCCCTTATGCCTCGCGGACAGAGGTTCTATGTCCGACCGCGTTGCAAGGATCGCTCCTGAGGGTGAAAGCCGCCGCACGAAACGTCGTACTCGACGGCTCTGAAGTTACTAGATGGGTGGACTCGGGCGCAAGAGTCCCCGGACAGGCCCTGTCGTTTTCCCCAGGGAACTGGTCCGGAGCCCAAATCCCCACGTGATGGCTTACATCATTTCTCTTGAATTGACAGGGTCTCAGGCCTCGTTAGAATCCGCTCCGTGCCGCCCCGCTTGGGCGGCGCTTTCTTTTTCGGACCCGGGTGCGACCTTGGGTCCCTAAGGCGGAGACGACCCGTGACATCGCCATTGCTGCAGACCTATGCACGCGCCGATCTATCCTTCGAGAAGGGGGAGGGGCCCTGGCTCATCGGCCGAGATGGCGAGCGATATCTGGATTTCGGCGCCGGCATCGCCGTGAATGCCCTTGGGCACGCCCACCCTCATCTGGTGAAGGCTCTCACGGAGCAGGCGGCCAAGCTTTGGCATACCTCCAATCTCTACCAGATCCCAGAGGGCGAGCGGCTGGCCAAACGCTTGGTGGAAAACACCTTTGCGGATGTGGTGTTCTTTTCGAACTCTGGCGCCGAGGCCAACGAGGCCGCCATCAAGATGGCCCGGAAGTACCATGCCTCGAAAGGGCAGCCGGAGCGGTTCCGCATCATCACCTTCGAGGGCGCCTTCCATGGCCGGACGCTGGCCACGATCGCGGCGGGCGGCCAGGCCAAGTACCTGGAGGGCTTCGGGCCGAAGGTCGAGGGCTTCGATCAGGTCCCCTTCGACAACCTGGAGGCCCTGAAGGCCGCCATCGGGCCCGAGACGGCGGCGATCATGATCGAGCCGATCCAGGGCGAAGGCGGCATCCGGCCGGTTCCCAACGCCTTCATGCGGGAGCTTCGCGGCCTCTGCGACGCTCATGGCCTGCTCCTGATCTTCGACGAGATCCAGACCGGCGTCGGCCGGACCGGCAAGCTCTTCGCCTATGAGTGGACGGGCGTGACTCCCGACATCATGGCTGTTGCCAAGGGCATCGGCGGCGGCTTCCCCATGGGTGCCTGCCTTGCCACCGCCGAGGCGGCCAGCGGCATGACCGTCGGCTCGCACGGCACGACATTCGGCGGCAACCCGCTCGCCATGGCCGTCGGAAACGCGGTTCTCGACGTGATCCTGGAGCCCGGGTTCCTGCAGCGGGTGGAGCGCGTCGGCCTCCTGCTGAAGCAGCGTCTCGCCGAGCTCAAGGACCGGCACCCTGCGATCATCTCGGACGTGCGCGGCCTGGGTCTCATGATGGGCCTGCGCACCAATGTCCCGAACACCGATTTCATCGCGGCCGCCCGGGCCCAAAAAATCATTCTCATCGGGGCCGGCGACAATGTGACCCGCCTCCTGCCGCCGCTGATCATCAGCGATGAGGATGTCACCGAGGCCATGAACCGTCTGGATGCCGCCTGCACGGCCGTCGAAACCGAGCTGAAAGCCACCGCCCAGCGGGGAGCCGCAGAATGAAGACCCGTCACTTCCTCGATCTCAGCGACCTCACGGCCGCGGAGATCCGCCATGTCCTGAATGTCGGCTCTGCGATCAAGGCACGCCGCCTCCGTGGCGAGAAAGCGAAGGACAGGCCTCTCGAAGGCAAGGTCCTGGCCATGGTGTTCGACAAACCGTCGACCCGCACCCGCGTATCGTTCGACGTGGGCATGCGGGAACTCGGCGGCGAGACGCTGATGCTCACGGGCAAGGAGATGCAGCTCGGTCGCGGCGAGACCATTGCCGACACAGCCCGGGTCCTGTCGCGCTATGTCGATGCGATCATGATCCGCACCCTTGACCACGCGATGGTGACGGAGCTTGCCGAATACGCCACGATTCCGGTCATCAACGGCCTGACAAAGATGACGCATCCCTGCCAGATCATGGCCGACGTCATGACGTTCGAGGAGCACCGTGGTTCGATCAAGGGCAAGACGGTGGCCTGGACAGGTGACGCGAACAACGTGCTCGCCTCCTGGGTCCATGCTGCCGCACGGCTCGAATTCACCCTGAAGATCGCGTCCCCGCCGGAACTCGCTCCGCGTCCCGAGCTTTTGTCTTGGGCGAGAAAAGAAGGAGCGGAGATCGTCGTGACGACCGATGCCTTTGAAGCCGCGGAAGGGGCCCATGCCATCGTAACCGATTGCTGGGTTTCCATGGGCGACGAGGACGAGTTCCGCCGCCATAACCTGCTCAAGCCCTATCAGGTCAACGGCAAGCTCATGGGCGTGGCCCAGGAGGACGCCATCTTCATGCACTGCCTCCCGGCACATCGCGGTGAGGAAGTGACGGACGAGATCATGGACGGCCCGAGATCGGTCGTCTTCGATGAGGCCGAGAACCGGCTTCATGCACAGAAAGGCATCCTGGCATGGTGCCTGGGAGCGGCAGACGCATGAGCTCAACTCCGTTCGAAGGCCAAGACGACGTCGTTCTGCCCTTCGCGGTCGAGCCCCTCGACGTGCGCGGGCGCATCGTGCGTCTTGGCGTCTCGGTGGACGCGATCCTCTCCCGACATGCCTATCCTGCGCCGGTTTCGCGCGTCCTCGGTGAGGCCGCTGCCCTGACGGTCCTGTTGGGATCGTCGCTCAAGTTCGAGGGTCGCTTCCAGCTCCAGACCAAGACCGACGGTCCCATCGAGATGATCGTCGTCGATTTCGATGCGCCCGATCGTCTTCGCGCGATGGCGCGCTTCGACAAGGACAAGCTCGAAGCGCTCGGTTCCGGAACCCTCAAGACCGGCGACCTTGTCGGGTCCGGCTACCTGGCGATGACCATCGACCAAGGCAGCGAGCGCAGCCGCTATCAGGGTGTGGTGGCGCTGGAAGGTCAGGACTTTCAGGAAGCGGCACACCAGTATTTCCGCCAGTCCGAGCAGATCCCGACCCAAGTCCGCTTGGCGGTTGCGGAGCAGTTCGAAGACGGCCGTCACACATATCGGGCCGGGGGGCTGATGATCCAGTTCCTGCCTTCATCACCCGAGCGGATGCGTCAGGCGGATCTCGCGCCCGGCGACATTCCCGAGGGCCATCCATCCAACGAGCTGGCGGGCCCCACGGAGGACGATGCCTGGGTCGAGGCGAAAATGCTCATGGCGACGGTGGAAGATCACGAACTCGTCGATCCTGCCGTATCGAGCGAGCGGCTTCTCTATCGCCTGTTCCACGAGCGCGGTGTGCGGGTGTTTGATGCTCAGCACGTGCACGAGGAGTGCCGCTGCTCGCAAACGCGCGTCATGTCGATGATGCGCCGTTTCTCGGCCGATGATCGCCACCACATGGTCGGCGACAACGGACGCATCGGCATCACGTGCGAGTTCTGCTCGCGCTTCTACGACCTCGACCCCGCGGATGTGGAGGCCGAGATCGCGAACACGGAAGAATCCGCTTAAGAGCTCGCGCAGGTCGCGGCGAGGCGGCGCATGAAGGCGGCGCCCGCCTCGAGCTGTTCCAGCGTGATGTACTCGTCGGGCTGATGTGCTTGGTTGATCGAGCCGGGTCCGCACACGACCGTCGGAATGCCCGCAGCCTGATAATGTCCTGCCTCCGTGCCGAACGGCACGGTCTGGGTCTGGTTGCGATTGGCGAGGCGCAGAGCCAATGTTTCCGCCGCAGAACCAGGTTCCGGAGCCAGGCCTGGAACGGCCACCTCCAGCTTCGTTTCGATGCGGCCAAATTCACCGAAACGGTTGAGCCGCTTGAGAGCGACTTCCTGAACGAACCGATCGAGCCGCTGCGGAATCTCCTGCGGGTCCAGGCTCGGCAGGCCGCGAAATTCCCAGTGAAAGGAACAGGCCTTTGCCATGATGTTGCGCGCCGTCCCGCCGTTGATCACGCCCACATGCACCGTGGTGTAGGGCGGATCGAAGCGTCCGCTCGGATCGCCACGCTCCATCATCTCGTCGGCGATGCGATTGAGTTCCGCAATCATGTCCGCAGCCGTCATCACGGCGCTTGCGCCCAGATAGGGCTTCGAGGAATGCGCCTCGAAGCCATGCACGGTGGTGTTGAAGGTCACGACGCTCTTGTGTGCGTCCACCACCTCAAGGCTCGTCGGCTCGCCGACGATCGCGGCCTTCGGCATGGGAAGATCGTGGCCGAGGCGGCGGATGCCATCGACGACCCCGAGGCAGGTGGTCTCCTCGTCATAGGAGAGCATGATGTTGATCGGAGTCTTGAGATTGGCCGCCTGGAACTCGGGAATGAGGGCCAGCGCCAGCGCATCGAACGCCTTCATGTCCACCGCGCCGCGCCCGTAGGCGCGTCCGTTCTCGACGCGCAGCGTGAACGGATCCGTCGTCCAGGACTGGCCCGTGACCGGAACCACGTCCGTGTGGCCCGACAGAACCACGCCGGCCCGATCCTGTGGTCCCACGGTGGCATAGATTGCGGCTTTGTCGCCGGTCTCGTTGGGCAGCCGGATGTAAGGAACATCCCAGCTCTGCAGGTAGCTCTCGACGAACTCCACGAGCGGAAGGTTCGAATTCGACGTGACCGTATCGAAGGACACGAGCTTCGCCAGCATTTCGAGCGGCGTCAGCCGCTGACCTTGGACAGACATTCAGACCTCAGTGCAACACGCGTTTGGCTTGTGGGATGTCGAGGGAGAAGGCCGGAATCTCGGCCTCGAAGGTTTCGCCGTCCGCGGTTTCCATGACGTAGTTGCCTTGCATGGTCCCGCTCGGCGTCGCGAGCGGGCAGCCGCTCGTGTAGCTGTAGCTCTCGCCGGGGCCGAGCACCGGCTGTTCGCCGACGACGCCGGCGCCACGCACTTCCTGCATCTGGCCGTGGCCGTCGACGATCTTCCAATAGCGGGCTTTCAGCTGCACGCGCTGCAGGCTCGTGTTGATGATTTCGACCGTATAGGCGAAAAAATAGCGGCCTTCGTCGGGCGAAGACTCCTCCGGCATGTAGCGGGGCGTCACCATCACGCTGATGCCGCGGGTTACTGCCTTGTACATCGAGCTCCCTCGTAGGGGCGGCGCTGGAATGGACCGTCAAGGTCGTGGTAAGGCGGCCGAGCGGTCCCGTCAATTGACGGGGCGGGAGAACGGTCATGCTCGACGGCTGGGCGCGGCGGATCATCGATCCGCCTTTGAACAGGATGGGGTGCAGCCTCGCCAGGCGGGGAGCCTCGGCCGACGCGGTCACGGTTCTTGGCCTTGCCTTGGGCCTCGCGGCCGCTGTGGCAATCGTCCTCGGGGTGGACCTGCTGGCCCTTGTCCTGTTCGCGGCGAACCGCATCCTCGACGGCCTCGATGGAGCGGTCGCCCGGGCATCGAGTCGGTCGGATCGCGGCGGCTTCCTCGACGTCGTCTGCGACTTCGCGGTTTATGGCGCCGTGCCGCTCGCGTTCGCCCTGCGGGAGCCCGAAGCTTTCGCTGTGCCGGCCGCGGTCCTGCTTCTGTCCTTCTACGTCAACGGAGCAAGCTTCCTGGCCTTCGCGGCCGTGGCGGCGAAGCGGGGACTGGACACGCAAGTCCGCGGCGTCAAATCGATCTACTTCTCGGCAGGCCTCATGGAGGGCACGGAGACGATCCTGTTCTTCGTCCTCATGATGCTCGCGCCGGGCTGGTTTCCGGTCCTGGCCTATGCCTTTGCAGGCCTGACCTTCATGAGCGCGCTCGCACGGGTGACGTTGGCCTGGCACGCCTTCCGGGACGAAGACGAGGGAAAGTCTTGAGAATTCCGTAACATTCCTTAGACATAGTGCCTCGCTTGAACCTGGAAGAGGGCGGGGACCCGTCGGAGAAGCTATGGTTGCGTTGAAGGACGGGATTCAGTCGGCTGATGCCATCATGCGCCTCGCGGACGCGGGCGTGATCAGGCCCGAGACGCCCTTTGCGGCCGATCAGGTGCAGCCTGCGAGCCTCGATCTGCGATTGGGCCGGAGGGCCTACCGGGTGCGCGCCAGCTTTCTGCCGGGGCGCAACCACACGGTTCGGGACCGTCTCACCCAGCTCAGCTTCCATGAGATCGACCTGAGCATCGGGGCCATTCTGGAGACCGGCAGCGTCTATATCGCCGAACTGCAGGAAAGCCTCGCCTTGCCGGAGGAAGTCTCGGCGGCGGCGAACCCGAAGAGCTCCACGGGCCGCATCGACGTGTTCACCCGTGTGATCACGGATCGCAGCCAGGAATTCGACACCATCGGAGCGGGCTACCATGGTGCGCTCTATGCCGAAATCTCACCGCGCACCTTCCCGGTTCTGGTCCGGACGGGAACCCGCTTGTCCCAGCTGCGGCTGCGGAAGGGGGAGGTGCGCCTCTCCGATGCCGAGCTACATGATCTGCACCAGCGCGAGAAGGTCGTGACCTCCGCGGAGCCATCGATCCAGGACGGTGTCGCCGTCAGCGTCGACCTGGCCGGATTCGGGCAAGACAGGCTCATCGGCTATCGCGCCAAGCGTCACACTGGATTGGTCGATGTCGACAAGCCGGCATCGTGCCGGATCACCGATTTCTGGGAGCCGCTCTATGCAGACGATAGCCGCACCCTGATCCTCGATCCGGGCCAGTTCTACATCCTGGCATCCAAGGAGGCGGTTCACGTGCCGCCGGATTACGCGGCCGAGATGGTACCCTTCGACCCGCTCGTGGGCGAATTCCGGGTCCATTATGCCGGCTTCTTCGATCCCGGATTCGGTCATGCCGAGGCGGGAGGGGAAGGGGCCCGTGCGGTGCTTGAGGTGAGGTCCCGCGATGTGCCCTTCATCCTCGAGGACAGCCAGATCGTGGGCCGACTCGTCTACGAGCGGATGGCGGAGCGCCCCCAGGTTCTCTACGGCGCGGGCGCCGGCTCGAACTATCAGGCCCAGGGCCTGAAGCTCTCGAAGCACTTCAGGTAAACTGCCGTGGCGGGTCGGCCGCCTGATCATTCTCCGGGCAGGGTCTGACGGTCCAGCAGGTTCCGCTCCACCGTGCGCAGGTGCGCGCGCATGGCCGCCGCCGCTCCGTTCATGTCCCGGTTCTCGATCGCATCGACGATCGCTTCGTGCTCGGCGAAGCTGTGGTGGTCCGGGCTGGGCTTCACAGGGTTCGAGCGGAGCCGCCCCCAGGTGACGGCGCGGCGCAGGGCGTTGAGGGTGTCGAACAGACCCAGCAGCGGAATGTTCTGCGCCGCCTCCGCAATGGTTCGATGGAGCCGGTGGTCCCAGTTCTCGTACTGGCGCCAGGTCGCGGCCTCGCGAGTCCGGGCCTGACAGGCCCGCATCTCTGCAATCTGCAAGGGTGTGGCGGTCAATGCCGCGGCGCGGGCGATCTCGGGTTCGACGATCAGACGCGCACGCATCACCTCCGCCGGATTGGTTCTCTTGGCCAGCGCGCTGAGATCCGCGAAGGTGTCGATCGGCCTTGAGCCGACGAAGGTGCCTTTGCCGACATGGCGCCAGATCTGACCCTCGGCCTCCAGGGTGCCCAGCGCCTTGCGGAGTTCCGTCCGAGAGACCCCCAGGGCTTCCGACAGGTCCCGCTCCGGCGGTAGACGGCCATCGTCGGGCAGTTCCGCCTGGGCGAGATAGGCACGCAGCTGCGTGACCGTTCCCCGATCAGAACTCATCTCACTCAGAATCGACATCAGCAAAGATCCAAACCAATCCAAGATTGGTTGAACATATGAAACACTGTGTAGAGGGCGTCAAGAGCCTTCCTGGTTGACATATGCTGCAACCTATATGTAACCATTTCGGCATTGGTTGCGAATAACGCGGCCACGAAGGAAGGTGGAACAACCACCTGGGGGCTTGAGGGAGATGGAAATGTTCAAAGGGTTCGCATGTCTAAAAGCGGGTGCCGCTGCTCTCGCGATGAGCGCCGCGCTCGTCGCTTCGGCGGAGGCCAAGGTCCGGGTCGCGTTCGGCGACATCGCCAGCGTTGAATCCCTGCATCTGCTCACCGCCCTCGAGCGGGCGAAGGAGAAGGGCGTCGATATCGAAGTCACGTACCTGAAGTCCGAGGACATTGCTGCGCAGGCCGTTGTGGGCGGCCAGGCCGATATCGGCGTCGGCGGTCCCTACGCGCTCGTCCAGAAGGTCAAGGCGCCGGTTCGGATGTTCCTGCAGCTCTCGACCCTGCGCTTCTATCCGGCCGTCAACAGCGAGCACTACAAGACCTGGAAGGACCTGAATGGCCAGGAGGTCGCGGTGCATTCGCGCGGTTCCGGCACCGAAGCCATCATGAAGCTGATGGAGCAGCGCCAGGGCATCAAGTTCTCCAAGATCAGCTACATCCCGGGATCGGAAGTCCGCACCGGCGCCTTGCTGCAGGGCAACGTGAAAGCGACCATCGTCGATTCGGCCGGACGCCGTCTGCTGGAGACCCAGGCTCCCGGCAAGTTCATCATCCTGCCGCTCGAAGGCGTCAACGCTACGGACGAGGCGCTCTTCGCCAATCAGGATTTCCTCGAGAAGAATGCGGCCGACGTCGACAAGATCGTCGAGTCGATCCTCACCACCTGGCGCGAGGTGACGGCCAATCCGGCGGTCGTGGCGGAATGGCGCACCAAGTACAAGCTGCTGCCCGATCTGCCGGCCTCCCAGACCGCCGAGATCGTGCCCTACTTCACGGAGCTCGCGCAGGGGAAAGCCTTCCCGGTCAATGGCGGAGGGGCTGCCGCAGCCAAGGACGACTTCGCCTTCTATACCCTGTCCGGGCAGCTCACGGGCGAGCCGGCGAGCCTGAAGGTCGAGGATTTCTGGGATACCCGCTCCCTGGATCGCGTGCTGTCCAAAGTCGGAACGATGTGAGGTGGGCGGTATGATGGCCTCCACCCAAGCGGACACACGAGTGAACGGCCCCGCGCGGGCCGTCCATTCGCCGGCGGGCCTGAGCCTGGGCCTTGGCCGCCTGTTCCTCCGGTATCCCATCCTTTCGCGGGTGGTGTCCCTGGGACTGTTCTTCCTGGCATGGGAGATCGCCGGGCGCGTCCCGATCAGCTACGCGTTCCCGACCTTCCTCGATACGGCTTATGCGTTCGGGACGATGATCGCCGACGGCAGCCTCGTCTCCGCCTATGGATCGACCCTGCAGCCCCTGGTGATCGGCATTGCCATCTCGGGCGTCGTCGGAATCGTCCTCGGCATCGTGATGGGCTTGTCCCGGATGGCCGAGTGGCTCGTGGCGCCCCTGTTCATCGTCCTGCAGTCGGCCCCCATGGCCGCGCTGATCCCGCTCATCACCTTCGTGTACGGCATCGGGCTGGCGGCGAAGACGCTTGCCGTCATCATGCTGGCCCTGCCGGTGATCGTGCTCAATGGCTACAAGGCCGTGCGCAACGCCAATCCATCACTGGTCGCCATGTGCTACTCCTTCCAGGGGACGCGGCTGCAGCAGATCACCAAGGTCATCATCCCGGATGCCAGCCCGGTCATCTTCGCAGGTCTCCGGCTTGGTCTCGCGGCGGGCTTCATCGGCGTGATCCTGGCCGAACTGCTCATCACGCCGACGGGGATCGGCGATCTCATCACCTATCACCGCTCCGTGGCGAACTACGCCGAGATGTATGCCGCGGTGGTTTCCATCATCTTGGTCTCGACCGTGACCCTTGCGGCCCTTGAAGCCTTCGAGATTCGCGTGCTGCGTCCGGAAAAGAGGAGGGGCTGACATGCCGATGTCCGACGCCGTGTTCAACATCGAGAAGGACGTGCCCGCTGATGCCGTGGTCGAAGTCCGGGGCATTTGCAAGAAGTACGGAGAGGTCGAGGCTCTGCGCAACATCGAGCTCGACTTTCCCCGCGGCAAGCTGACGACGCTTCTCGGCCCGTCAGGCTGCGGCAAGACCACGCTGCTCAAGATCATCGCGGGCCTCATCGAGCCGACATCCGGCGAGGTGCGGGTGAACGGCCGCCCGGTGACAGGCCCAGGCCCAGAACGCGCCTTCGTGTTTCAGGACTTCGCATTGATGCCGTGGGCAACCGTGATGCGCAATGTCGCCTTCGGCCTGGAGCTGAAGGGCATGGGCAAAGCCGAGCGCCAGTCGATCGCGGCCAAGTACATTGCCGAGGTCGGTCTTTCGGGCTTCGAGGACAAATACCCGCACGAGCTCTCCGGCGGCATGCGCCAGCGCGTAGGCCTCGCCCGGGCTTTCGCGGTTAATGCGGAGGTTCTGCTCCTCGACGAGCCCTTCTCGGCCGTCGACGAGCAGAACAGGCGCAAGTTCCAGGAAGATCTGCTGCGCCTCGTCGAGAAAGAGCGCAAGACGTTCATCTTCGTGACGCACAGCATCGAAGAAGCCGTGTATGTCTCCGATAGGATCGTGCTCCTGTCCCGGCGTCCCGGACGGGTGTCACAGATCATCGAGCCGAAGATCGACCGCACGGCTTCTCCCGACGCGATCCGCCGCGACCAGGGCTACCTCGATACGGTCGAGGAGATCTGGCAGGGCCTCAAACACTACGTGGATTGAGGAGGCTGCCATGACTCTCTTCGGTTATCGGGTGCCGATGATGGCATCCCTCATCGTCTGGTGCATCCTCTGGGAACTGGTCGGTCAGTCCGGGGCCATGTTCCTGGTGCCGCCACTCTCCAGCGTCCTGGCTGCCGCCGTGACGATGGTCCAGACGCAGACATGGCAGGCGGCGGCGCTGACCACGCTCCACAGCTTCGTGGTCGGCATGGCCTTCGCCATCGTGGCCGGCGTCACCTTGGGGGTGCTGATGGGGCGCTTCAAGGCGGTCGACGACCTCTTCGGGATCTGGGTCAACATCTTCGTCAGCGCACCGCTGTCCGCCCTAGTCCCGGTGCTGATGATCCTGTTCGGCATGGGGGAGACGACGGTCGTCGTCACCGTCTTCCTCTTCGCGGTCTGGATCATCGTTCTGGACACGCGAGCCGGCATCCACCATGTGCCGAACTCGCTCATCGAGATGGGGCGCAGCTACGGCGCCTCGACCTTCGCCCTCTACAGCAAGATCGTTCTCCTTGCGGCCCTCCCGGAAATCCTCGCGGGGATTCGACTGGGGCTGGTCCGCGGCGTAAAGGGCGTGGTGATCGGCCAGCTTCTGGTTTCGATCATCGGATATGGCGAGCTGTTCGAGCTCTACTCGCGCAGCTTCGACATGGAGAACTTCTGGGCTTTGACGATCATCCTCTTCGCTGCGGCGATGCTGATGTCGGCGGCCATCGAACACATCGAGAAAAAAGTCGATTATTACGCAGGAGTAAGATGATGAATGCGCCTATCTCCATGGCCGGCTACGTTGTGCAGCCGCTGCCGGTTCCCACCCTGCCGGTCCAGGGCAGCGATAAGCTGTTCCCGATCCATCGGGTCTATTGCGTGGGGCGCAACTATGCCGAGCATGCGATCGAGATGGGGCACGACCCCTCCAAGGAGCCGCCCTTCTTCTTCCAGAAAAACCCAGACAACATCGTCACCGACGGCAACTTCCCCTATCCGAGCAAGAGCTCCGACGTTCACCACGAGATCGAGATGATCGTGGCGCTCGGCAAGGGCGGCTCCAACATCCCGGTTGAAAGCGCCCTCGATCACGTGTTCGGCTATGGCGTCGGCCTCGACATGACCCGCCGCGACCTTCAGGGCGAGGCGAAAAAGCTGGGGCGTCCGTGGGAGGTCGGCAAGGCGTTCGAGGCTTCCGCTCCCTGCGGTCCGCTGGTGCCCGCGAGCGAGATCGGCCATCCGGCCGAGGGTGAGGTCTCGCTGAAGGTGAACGGCGAGGTCCGCCAGACGGGCGACCTCAATCAGCTGATCTGGAAGGTGCCGGAGATGATCTCCTACCTGTCCGGTCTCTTCACCCTCCAGCCGGGCGACATCATCATGACCGGAACGCCCGCCGGCGTCGGCGCGGTCGTCCGCGGCGACGTGCTCGAAGGCTATGTCGAGGGTGTCGGCAAGATCGAGGTCCGCGTGGTCTGATCCGCGTCGGAACTTGTGGGAGCGCTACCTGGCGCTCCAACCGAAAGGGCCGCGCATGACGCGCGGCCCTTTTGCCGTCCGGGGAACGTCATGCCTGCCGGGCAGGGGGCTTGGCATTCGCTTCGGCCTTCCGCCGTTTGGCGCGGCGGGAGAGCATGTTGAGTCCCTCGATGAGCGCCGAAAAGGCCATGGCGGCGTAGATGTAGCCCTTCGGCACATGGGCTCCGAAACCCTCGGCGATCAGGGTCATGCCGATCATCAGAAGGAAGCCGAGGGCCAGCATCACCACCGTCGGATTGTTGTGAATGAAGGTGGCGAGCGGGTTTGCGGCCAGCAGCATCACGGTCACGGCAACCACCACGGCGATGACCATGATCATGACCACGTCGGTCATGCCGACCGCCGTGATGATGCTGTCGAGGGAAAAGACGAGATCGAGCAGCAGGATCTGCGTGATCGCGGCCCCGAAGGTCATGGTGGCCTTCGCGGTATCGAACACATCGTCGGACGGCGCGGGGTCCACGTTGTGATGGATCTCCTTGGTGGCCTTCCAGACCAGGAAGAGACCGCCGCCGATCAGGATAAGGTCGCGCCAGGAGAAGGCGTGCCCGAGCAGGGTGAAGATCGGCTCCGTCAGGGTGACGATGACCGCGATGGTGCCAAGAAGCCCCAGACGGAGGATCAGGGCCAATCCAATGCCGATGCGGCGTGCCTTCGACCGCTGGTGCTCAGGCAGCTTGTTGGTGAGGATCGAGATGAAGATCAGGTTGTCGATGCCGAGCACCACCTCCATCACCACGAGGGTTGCCAATGCGACGAGAGCCGTCGGATCAGAGATCCAGGAGAAGTCCATGGGTTGTTCCTTTGGCGCGGCCGCTGCGAAAGAGCGAACGACACCTCATTGCTAGAAGAGAAGCCAAAGCTGGTTGAAGAAGGCGGTCAAGCCGGCCACGATCGCCGAGGAGATGGCGGCGAGGATCAGCAGGCTGCCAGCCGCCGTGACCCAGCCGAGCAGTGCCGCGACCCCGTCACGTTCAAGGATGGCGAGTGCGAAGGCTGAGATGGCCAGGGCCGGAGGAATGTTCCCGAAGGGGATCGGAAGGAATAGGATGGTCGCCAGCAGAAGGCAGAGCGCCCCGACGATCCTCTCAGCCGCCGGGCTCAGCAGACCTGTCAGACGGGGCTTCAGGTAGCGTTCGGAACGCTGGAGCAGCGGCGTCAGCTTCGATGTCAGGGTAGAGAAGGCGTCACGCGGGATACCGCGCTCGCAAATCACCTTCGGCATCCAGAGAGAGGGCCGCCCCATCATCAATTGGGCCGTCACGAACAGGAGCGGCGCCCCGAGGACGGCAGACGTGCCGGGCGGCAACGGCAGGATGTTCGGCGCCGCGAACATCAGCATCAGGGCTCCGAAAGCCTTGTCTCCGAACGCATTCAGAACGTCAGCGACGCTGATCGAGGACGATGGGCGGGACGCCAGATCCTCAAGGACCTCGGAGAATCGCGGCCGCGATCCATTCACACCCTCGTCTGGCGGTGCAATCTCCTGGGAGCCTGCAGGTTCGGACATCAATGGATCTCAGGGTAACGGCCAACGATATTCTGGCACACGCTGCTCGGACGCGAAAGACCGACCGCCCGAGGCACGGAGCGGCCGGTCTGCTGCAGCGGATTTCGCCAACCCGACGTGGAGTCGTCGCAGATGGCTTCTCCTGCAGGCCTTACTCTTCCCGCTGGCCGGTCAGGCTGAGCAGCAGCTGGAAGAGGTTGACGAAGTTGAGATAGAGGGAAAGGGCGCCGAAGACGGCCATCTTGGTGTTCGTCTCGTGGCCGTGCGCTTCCGCATACTGCTCCTTGATCGACTGCGTATCGTAGGCGGTCAGTCCCGTGAACACGAGGACGCCGATGATCGAGATCGCGAACTGCAGTGCGCTCGAGCCGATGAACAGGTTGACCAGCGAGGCGATGATCACGCCGATCAGGCCCATGACCAGGAACGAGCCGAACTTCGAAAGGTCGCGCTTGGTCGTGTAGCCGAAGAGGCTTGTGGCGCCGAACATCGCGGCCGTGATGAAGAACGTGCGGGCGATGCTGGTTCCGGTGAAGACGAGGAACACCGAGGCGAGCGACAGCCCCATCACGGCGCAGAAGGCCCAGAAAGCCATCTGGGCGGTCGCCGCCGTCATCGTGCTCATGCGGAAGGAAAAGAAGAACACGAAAGCTAGCGGGGCGAGCATCACGACCCATTTGAGCGGGGTCTGGAAGATCGGAACATAGAGTGCAGGCGTCGAGGCGACCACGAAGGCCACCAGACCGGTCAAGACCAGGCCGATGCCCATATAGTTGTAGACCCGCAGCATGTGCTGACGCAGGCCTTCGTCGAAGATGGCGCCGCTTGCGCGAGTCGTGGCGGTCTGCCAGGCATAGGGTGTATTCATCGATTGGTCCTTCTGATGCGGGTTATTGAAGGGTAGGGGCGAGCGCCAGCGCCACGCGTTTCATGGCGTTCTCGCTCGCCGTTCCGGTGAGGGCGTAGGCCAACTGTCCGGTCTGCCAGTAGACCGCGCTCGCCGTATCGAAGCGCGCCGTCGTCGGGGCGATCACGTGGAAGGCCGAGACATGGGCGGCGAAGAGCGACAGACGGCCGAGATTCTTCGTCTCGATGACCATCTCGACGCTATGGCCATCCCGTGATGGAAAAACCTGGACGTCCACGACGCGCCAGTCCTTCGGCAGCGATGGCAGTTCGATCCCCGTTGCGCTGACGATCTCGGCGCGGTCATAGTTGGCCGCCACGGGCTGCGATGCCATGCTGGCGCGAACAAGGGCCGTGTTGTGCGAATGGAGTGCATCCTCGACGAAGGCGGGCAGCTTCGGAGACGCGGCGCTGTCCGCGATTTCGAAGAGCCCGACCTGCGAGTGGGCGAACCAGCCCACTCCGACGAGGGTGACCACGGCTGCCACCCGGCGCAGCTTCAGGCCAAGCTCACGCCATGCCAGGCTACGTTCGAGACGACTAGCCGCCTCGAACATCGCCTCCGGCGGGCGAGGCAGATCGTCCGCCATGGAAAGCCGCAAGGCGTCCCGGATCTTCAGATCGGCCATAACCTGCGCGGCAGCTTCGGGATTGCGCGCCAGATAATCCTCGATTTCGATCCGACGGGCCACGTCGATCTGGTCGTCGACATAGGCCAGGAGATCGGTTTCTGTAATGGGGCTACTCACGGGAGCCTCCTACGATTCGGAGGTTGGGACGGGACTTGCCCGAAGGGGCTCCCGGCAACTCGTGACCGGCCTCGAAGGCGCGCAGCGCCGCGCGGGCGCGCCCGAGGCGCGACATCAGTGTGCCGATCGGAATACCGAGGGTTGCGGCAGCCTCCTGATAGGACAGGCCCTCAATGGCGACGAGATGGAGAGCGGCCCGCTGTTCGTCGGGCAGTCCGAGAAACGCCTGCTGGATCTGCCGGAGCCTGACCCGGGGCTCCTGATCGGCTGGGGCCGATGCCTCGGTCTGCTCCGCCAGATGCTGGGTTCGGCGCACGTCCGCAGCCTGACGCCGGCGGTCGTCGATGAAGGTATTGTGGAGGATGGAGAGAAGCCAGCCCCGCAGATTGCCGTCCGGACGGAAAGTGCCGCGCCGCTCGTACGCCCGGACAAGGGCGTCTTGAACCAGGTCCTCCGCCTGACTTTCGTCACGCGTCAGCGACCTGGCATAGCGCCGCAAAGGACCCAGCAGACCGATCACGTCCATGCGTTTGCCGTCTCTCATGCTTCGTGTACGGAGAGACCGGGCGGGTTAATCCGTCGCTCGCGCTCTTTTTGAGGCCGGGGGTGCGTGCTCCCTGGAGGCCTCTCGGCCCTTAGCGGCGCTCGATCACCGTATACTCCACCTCGATCACGTCGCCCTGGGCAGACCTCTGAGGCTGACGCGGCGTTTGGCGCTGAGCCTTACGAAGGCGATGCCGGACGTAGAAATGCAGCGCGATGCCGGCAACGAGAGCAATCGGGAGCAGGACGGCGAGCGTGAAGAACGCAAAGGCCACGGTGGCAAGACCGGCAAGGACCAGGAGAATCATCCTGATCGGCGAGCCCCAGAGCGGATAGAGTTTGTACATGGCCTTCAAAATAGTGATGTTCGCGGCGATTGTCGCTGCCCTCGCGATGTGTTGATGACGTGGCCATTCTGCAAGAGAGCTCGATCCGGGCATGTACGCCGCCATGTTGAGACTCCGCCTGCGCAACTCAGGCGATTGGGAGACCTTATGCTTTACCTCAGAAGAATCCTTCTGCTCATCGCCGCCTTCCTGTTGCCGACTTCCATAGCCTCGGCGCAGGGCCGGGAGCCCCTCTGCCGCACCGTCTCTCATCGGGGAGGGGAGTTCGCCGTTTGCACGGTCGATCTGCGTCAGCATCAGGTGCGGCTGTTCTGGCGCGGTGCCGATGGGCAGGCATTCGGATCGTTCAACCGCCTGTTGGATGCTCCCGAAGGGGCGAGACTCGCCTTCGCCATGAACGCAGGGATGTACGACGAGGCACTCGCGCCTGTCGGACTCTATGTGGAGAGCGGGCAGGAACTGAAGCGCGCGAACACGGCTGCGGGACCCGGCAACTTCCACATGAAGCCCAATGGCATCTTCTATGTGAGGGGGCAGCAGGCAGGCGTCATGGAAACGGGCCGTTATGTGCGTCAGAAGGTCAGGCCGGACTTCGCCACCCAGTCTGGGCCGATGCTGGTCATCGACGGCAAGATCCACCCCAAGATCTCGGAGCAGGGGACGTCCCGCAAGATCCGTAACGGTGTCGGCGTCCGGGGCCGGAATGTCGCCGTCTTCGCCATATCCAACCAGCCGGTGACCTTTCATGAGTTCGCGACCCTGTTCAGGGATGAACTCGGATGTGCCAATGCCCTGTTCCTGGACGGCAGCATCTCGAGCCTCTATTCGCCCGAGTTGAACCGGCGGGACGGTCTACTCCCTTTGGGTCCGATCATCGGCGCCCTGCCGCGCCGTTGAGCTGGCCTTGCCGATCCCGGACTTGACGAACCGCCCCGGAGGCATTGTAAGGTTGCGACATCGCGGGTGTAGTTCAGAGGTAGAACGTCAGCTTCCCAAGCTGAATGTCGTGGGTTCGATTCCCATCGCCCGCTCCAATTTCCTGGAATTTACGTGGATTTGTCGCGTCGGCTCCTCGAGCCGGCCTTGACGACCGGAAGAGCCGGGTTCCGGTCAGGGCCTTCCCGCACCGGGCTGCTGCCTGTGAGCCGGGTGGCCGGAACACGGTGAAGAGCCGAAGCGGCCTTGAAGGAGCAGGCGGTCAGTGTCTGGCGTGGCGGAGAAGATGAAGGTTGTCACCCATAGCGGGCAGTTCCACGCCGACGACGTCTTCGCGTTCGCGGTCCTGCAGACTGCCTTGGGCGACATCGATCTCGTCCGCAGCCGCGACGCGCATGTGATTGCGGAGGCCGATCTTGTCTTCGACGTCGGCGGTGTCTACGACGTCGACCGCCGCCGCTACGACCACCATATGAGGGACCTGCCGCGGCGCCCCGATGGGATCCCCTATAGCTCCGTGGGACTGATCTGGCGGGATTTCGGCCGGGCTGCCCTGCCGGGCTTGGTGCCGGGAATTGGTGATGAGGCAATCGGTGCCGTTTGGCAGACCGTCGACGAGGAACTGATCCTGCTCATCGATCAGGCTGACAATGGCATCGGTCCCGCCGGGCCTGGCCATCTGGCGCTGCTGATCGAAGCGTTCAACCCGGCCTGGGACAGCCAGCAGACCTACGACGAGGCCTTCCGGGAGGCCGCTGAGACCGCATGGGGGATCCTGAGCCGCGCCTGCCGTCAGGCGCTCGCGTCGGAGCGTGCCGCAGCAATGGTTCTGGCTGCGGCCAAGCAGGCTCCCGATCGACGCATCATCGTGCTCGACCGCAAGCTCCCCTGGGAGAAGGCTGTCTACGAGGGCAATTTGAACGAGGCGCTGTTCATCATCTATCCGAGCGAGGATCGAAGTGCCTGGTACTGCCGGGCCATCCCTCCCGAGCCGAGCTCGTTCGGTCAGCGTCTGTCTCTTCCGGAAGCATGGCGCGGCCTTCAGGATCGAGCCTTTTCGGAGGCTGCAGCCATTACGGACGGGGTGTTCTGCCATCCCAGCGGCTTCATCTGCGGCGCCCGCTCGAGGGAGTCCGCAATCGGCCTTGCCGCTCAGGCCATTGCCTTGGCACAGAGCTGAGCCGGTCAGGAGGGCCGAATGGCGCCGAGCCTTGGCCGGGCCGGAGCCTCTTCGACGTTTGCGCTGGATCAATGATCGGCTTCCGGTGCTGCCGCACTCTTGTCGGACAAGACGGAGGCGCTCTCATGACTTTGGCATCGATGATCAGGCAGTGGCAGGAGAGGCGGGCGGTGATGCGCGAATGGGAGTTCCTCGACTCCGGCGAGCGGCAGGCACTTGCCCGCGACATCGGGGTTTCCGAGGAGTTGCTGACCAACTTAGCGGCAAGTGGTCCCGAGGCCGCCGCGGAACTGCCCCGCCTCATGACTGCTCTTTCCCTTGATCCACGGGCGGTGGGGCTTGAACAACCGGCCCTCATGCGGGACATGACGCTCGTCTGTTCCGAGTGCATAGAGAAGGCGCGCTGCCGCCAGGATCTTGCTGCCGAGCAGGCTCCTGCTTCTTACGCGGCGTATTGTCTTAATGCGGAGGCTCTACGGGAAATCCAAAAAGGGGCAGCCGCGTCTGCATGAGATGCACCGCAGCCTCGCCGAAGCGGCCGAGGATGGAGGAGGCTGAGCATGCGTCGCGTCCATTTCTGCCTCGGCTATGCCAGCATCGCCTTGGCGGCTCTCGGTGTCTTCCTGCCGTTGCTGCCGACCACTCCCTTTCTGCTGGCGGCGGTTTGGTGTTTTGCACGTTCTAGTCCGGCGACGGCCGACCGGCTCTATGCTCATCCCTCGTTTGGCCCCGTGCTGACGGCGTGGCGCGATCAAAGGGCAATCTCCCCCCGGGCCAAGGGCTTGGCTCTGACGACGCTGGCCCTCTCGTTCGGGGTGACGGCTTGGCTGAGCCATGGCCTCGTCATACCTGTCGTTACGGGCGCGATCATGGGGAGCGTCGCGCTCTACCTTGCCACCAGACCGAGTCCAGGTAACCGCCGACGCCCAAACCCGACGAAAGTCGGAAAAGGAAGTTGACAAACCAATCCGCAATCGACATATCCGCAGCCCCGCCGGGTTCCACTCCAGGCGAGCTTCATCCCCAGACGCAACCGACTTTGCCGGCTTCCGGAAGGTTCGTCGCGTGTCTCGGGGGTAGGTCGAAGCGCCTCGCGCTCCGACGACGGCATGAGCCGGACCTGAAGTCTTCAAGGTCTCGTAATGGCTCCTCTGACGAACAAACAGAGCGTCATTTCCAGTTGACGACTGGTAATGATCAAGTTGAGCCGTAGAAACACTCCGTTTCTACGGCCGGTTGTGCTTGTCTTACGAGAGTTCGCGTAGAAAATACTCGTTCGGCGAAAGAAAAAATCAAAACGGGTGTTGACCTAACGGAACGACTACTGTAGACATTCATTCATCGGCGGCGGGCCACTGAGTGAACCGCAGCCGACCTCGAAGAGACGACGGTCACTGACCAAAGCGACTTTGAGCTTCGATCGCCTCTCTCGAAAAAAGACGATGAGGCGGTTGACACTGGGGATTGATGAACTTATATCGGGTTCATCGGCGGCGCGGTTCTTGAGGACTGGTGCCGGGATCTCCACGGACAAGCTGGTTGCCTTTCTCGGATTTCCGGGTGGGGTTTCGGCTGGTCCGGCGAATTTTCGTCTCCTGGTGAGGCGGTTGCTCTTTGACAAGTGAAGACGAGAGAGAGAAGCGCAGGCGGCGGTGTCCTTGCGGACGGTCCTTCGGGGCTGTTTTGAGAGACATCGACCAGATCTGCGTATGATGAGGTTCCCGGTTCGGTGGA
>JAFAAP010000074.1 GCA_023426505.1 Pseudomonadota bacterium | reverse complement strand
CCCTTGGTCGCCATGCGCGCACGGAAGCCGTGGCGGCGCTTGCGAACCAGCTTGCTCGGTTGATACGTCCTCTTCACGGCACTTCTCCGATCGAAAGGGGCAGCGGCGCCATTCGGCTCGCGCCCGTCAGAAATCCTTGGGGTTGCCCCCGAAACTGTCTCGAAAAAACGATCAGCGCCCACGAAGAGCGCTGTCAGCTTGCGGGCTTATGACGGAAGGGAGCGTCAAAGTCAACGCCGCTCTGGCCTTCCCGAGGGATTGTTGGGGCAGGCTCACGGGGCTGTGACGACGCGATTGGGCTTGACCGATCCTGGCGCTACATAGAAGGGGAAATCAGGAGGAAGCGTGGCGGGAGTCAGTCGGAATTCGGAGAGGCCGGGCCGGGCGAGCGGCCTCTGGCGCTTCCTGCCCTTGGCGGTGGTCCTGGCCGGTGTGATCGCCATCTTCGCCACGGGTCTGCACCGCTCCTTAAGCTTCGAGGCCTTCATCGACTACCAGGATCGGCTCGAGCACATGGTGGCCGAGCACAGGATCAAGATGCTCGGCCTCTACGTCTTGGTCTATGTGGCCGCCGTCACCCTCTCGCTCCCGGCCTCGGCCTTCCTGACGACCATCGGCGGCTATCTCTTCGGCTGGATCCTCGGCGGCGGCATCGCGGCCTTCTCGGCGACGATCGGAGCCACCAGCATCTTTCTGATCGCCCGAACCTCCCTGGGGCAGCCGCTCCTGGACCGGGCCGGCCCCCGGATCCAGAGCTTCGCCGAAGGGTTCCAGCGGCGGGCGTTCTCGTATCTGCTCTTCCTTCGCCTGATGCCCGTGGTGCCGTTCTGGATCACGAACCTGGCCGCCGCCTTTTTCGGGGTCCGCCTGAGGCAATTCGTCCTTGCGACCCAGATCGGGATGCTTCCCGCCTCCTTCACCTTCGCTTTCGCCGGATCCGGCCTGGACGACGTCATCGGTGCTCAGGCGCAGGCGCGCTCGGAATGCCTTGCGAGGGGAGGGGGCAGCTGCCCTGTGGACTTCGACGTCAAGAGCCTCTTGACGCCGGAGCTTATGATAGCCCTTGGGATACTCGGTGTCCTGGCGCTCGCGCCGATGCTGTACCGGCGCCTTAAGCGGGGCGCCTCAGGGAGTGGTGCGTGAAGAAGACCTACAAGATCAGCCGCGAGCCCGAGATCCTCAAACCGGATCTATGCGTCATCGGCGCCGGCTCGGCGGGTCTGTCGGTCGCATCGATCGCGGCATCCTTCGGGGCGTCCGTCGTTCTGGTCGAAAAGCACCGGATGGGAGGCGAGTGCCTCAACGCGGGATGCGTGCCGTCGAAGGCCCTGCTTGCGGCCGCGCATCGGGCCCAGCGGGTGCGCGATTCCGCCCGTTTCGGAATCGGAACGGGCGAGGAGCCCGCGATCGACTTCGGGCGCGTTCACCACCATGTCCGGGACGTGGTGGCTGCCATAGCGCCTATGGATTCGGCCGAGCGCTACCGGGCCATGGGCGTGCAGGTCATCAAGGCGGAGGCAAGCTTCACCGACGCCCGGACCGTGGCCGCAGGCGGCAAGGTCATCAAGGCCCGCCGCTTCGTGGTGGCCTCCGGCTCCCGCCCGGCGATCCCGACGATCCCCGGTCTCGACCAGGTTCCGTATCTCACCAACGACACCATCTTCGATCTCGAGGAAAGGCCGGAGCATCTTATCGTGGTCGGCGGCGGAGCCGTCGGTGTCGAACTGGCCCAAGCCTATCGGCGCCTGGGCTCCGAGGTGACGATCGTCGAGTCGGGCGAACGCCTCCTCGGTCGGGAGGACCCGGAAATGGCGGCGGTGATCGGGCGTGCCCTGCGGCGGGAAGGAGCGGTCCTCAGGCTCGGGCTCTCCATCGAGCGGGTCGAGCTTCGGGACAATGGCCGGATCACCGTCGTTCCCGCAGGCGGAGAGACGGTCATCGAGGGCAGCCATGTGCTGGTCGCTGCCGGGCGTCAGGCGACGCTCGAGGGATTAAACCTCAAGGCAGCGGGAATCCGTGCGAACTCGACCGGGATCCTGGTCGGCCGGAACCTGAAGACCTCGAACCGAAAAGTCTATGCCATCGGCGACTGCGTCGGCGGCGAGGAGACAGGCGGGCGGTTCACCCATGTGGGGAATCACCAGGCGGGGCTCGTGATCCGCAACGCGCTCTTCGGGCTGCCGGCGGCCCCGAGCCAGGCCATTCCGCGCGTAGTCTACACCGACCCGGAACTCGCTGCCGTCGGGCTCGACGAGGAGGCTGCGCGGACGGCTAGACGGCCTTTCCGGATCCTGCGCTGGGCTTTCGCCGACAACGACCGCGCCCGGGCCGAGGGCACCACCCAGGGGCATGTGAAGGCGATCGTGTCGCCGCGGGGCAAGATTCTCGGCTGCACCATCGTAGGGACCGGAGCCGGGGAACTGATCATGCCCTGGGTCCTGGCTGTTTCCCGCGGCCTGAAGGCATCCGATCTGGCCGGTCTCGTGTATCCCTATCCGACCTTGTCCGAAGCGACGCGAAGCACAGCGGTCGAGTTCCTGAAGCCTGCAACCCAGAATCCCTGGCTGCGAAGGCTGATCGGGCTGGTTCGCCGCCTGGGGTAGGATGGATATGAACGCGGAGCAGCCTCAATCCATGACAAGGAGCCTCCTGAGGCATCTCGGGCTCTCGTCGCGCCTGCTCCTGCTCACGGTGCTGTTCGTGATGGTTGCGGAGGTGCTGATCTATGTGCCGTCGATCGCGAATTTCCGCCTGACCTGGCTGAACGACAAGCTGGCCGCCGCGCAGATCGCGGCGCTCGTCCTGGATGCCTCTCCCGAGGAGGGCATTTCGGAGGAGCTCGAAATGCGGATCCTGAACGGCGTCGGCGCGAGGGTGATCGCGCTGCGCGCCGGCGGACGTCGCAGCCTGCTGGCGGCTGGCGACGTGCCGGCCGAGGTGGACAAGAGCGTCGATCTGCGGGATGCGCCCTGGAGCACGCTCGTTCAGGACGCCTTCGAGGAGCTGTTCGATACGAGCAACCGGCCGATCAGGGTCATCGGTTCCGGCATGGGGGTCGACTTCGTCGAGCTGATCCTGGATCCCCGTCCGCTGCGTGCTGCGATGCTCGAATTCTCACGGAACATCCTGTTCCTGTCCCTGCTGATCTCGGCCATCACCGCATCGTTTCTCTACTTCACCCTGCAATGGGTGATCGTGCGCCCGGTGCGCCGTCTTACCGGCAATATCGCGGAGTTCTCCAGCAATCCCGAGGATGCCTCACGGGTGATCCAGCCCACGGATCGGGCGGACGAGATCGGGCTTGCCGAACAGGCCCTGGCCCGCATGGAGACGACCCTCGCGGACGAGCTGCGCCAGAAGCGACGGCTGGCCCAGCTCGGCCTGGCGGTCAGCAAGATCAATCACGAGCTGAGGAACATGCTCACGACGGCTCAGCTTCTGACGGATCGGCTCGACCGGAGCAGCGACGAGGCCGTGCATCGAATCGCGCCGCGCCTGGTGGCGACCCTCGACCGCGCCATCGCGTTCTGCGAGAACACGCTTGCCTACGGCCGGGCCACCGAGCAACTGCCGCAGCGCCGGCTCGTGCTGCTTCGGCCCCTGGTCGAGGACCTCACGCATCTGACCGATCTCGCGCCCGGCTCAGGGATCGCGTTCGAGACGGAAGTGCCGGCGGATCTCAGAATCGACGCCGACCCGGACCAGCTGTCCCGGGTGCTCGTGAACCTCGTCCGCAACGCCGTTCAGGCCCTCAGCCAGGCCGGAGCCACGGAAGGGCGCCCCTATGTCAAGGTGACGGGCAGCCGGGAGGGGCGCGTCGTCACGATTCTGGTCGAGGATAACGGGCCGGGGATTCCGGAGCGGGTCCAGGGCAGTCTCTTCATGCCGTTCCAGGGAACTGCCCGCAAGGGCGGCGCCGGCCTCGGGCTTTCGATCGCGTCCGAACTGGCCGGTCTTCACGGCGGAACCATCTCACTCGACCGCACCATGATCGGCACG
Source organism: Pseudomonadota bacterium (assembly GCA_023426505.1). Classification (GTDB taxonomy): domain Bacteria; phylum Pseudomonadota; class Alphaproteobacteria; order Rhizobiales; family Beijerinckiaceae; genus Microvirga. The sequence continues at coordinate 66,275 of JAFAAP010000074.1, read as the reverse complement.
CGGTTCAGGCTGACGATCCCCGACCGGGCCGTACTCGAGCAGGCCGTTTGAAAGATGCAGATCTTTTCACAATGAGGCTTGCCAAGCGCGTCAGAACCCTTTAAGTCAGCCGCCTCAGCCGATGTTGCTCCCCGCGAGCAACTGCTGAATAAGCGCCCGTAGCTCAGCTGGATAGAGCACCAGACTACGAATCTGGGGGTCAGAGGTTCGAATCCTTTCGGGCGCGCCATTCCTTCCTAAAATCGAACGACGTACGAGCCAGGGGCAGTCCGCCCCGGACGGCGATCGATACCGCATCGCCTTCACGAGGCGTACGTATCCTCAACGTCGACGTTACAGTGCTTCCTGACGACCCGGATCCATCCAGCCGCTGGCGACTCGAATCGTGATTCCGGCTTTCGGTCGAGATTGCTGTGACGATCTCATGGGCCGCAGGTTCGATCCCCGCTGACGATCGTCGTCGGGCCCTCTGGTCGGTTCGACAATCCTGATTGTTTGCGCCATGTCTTGTCGATAAGCAGAACGCAATTCTGCCTTGCGGCAAAAACATCGGAGGAACGGGATGGTGCGGACGGCGGTGAATAAGGGAGTCCTTGTCGCGACGATCGACAACCCGCCGGTGAATGCACTGAGCGCCGATGTTCGCCGAGGGCTGGTCGAGGCTCTGCGCAATGCCGCTGCCGATCCGCAGGTCTCAGCTGTGGTGATCACGTCTTCGGGCAAGACATTCATCGCGGGCGCGGACATTTCGGAATTCGGAAAGCCGCCGCAATCGCCCACTTTTCCCGAGCTGATCCAGGCTCTCGAGGAAACCCCGAAACCGGTCGTCGCCGCTATCAACGGAGCGGCGCTGGGCGGCGGGCTCGAAGTAGCTCTTGCGTGCCACGCCCGTGTCGCGGCGCCCGGCGCGAAGCTCGGGCTGCCCGAGGTCAAGCTGGGGCTCATTCCCGGAGCCGGCGGCACGCAGCGCCTTCCGCGCCTGATCGGAGCGGCTGCCGCCTTCCGCATGATGCGCGATGGCGAACCGGTCGGAGCGGCTGCGGCGCACGATCTCGGCATCGTCGACATCGTTGCGGATAGCGATCTCCTGGAGACGGCGTCCGTGCATGCGCGTGAGATGGCGCGCAGCGGATCGCGGCCTGCCGCGCGCGATCGTCGGGATCGGATCACCGAGGAGGATCGGGCGGCCTTCGAGGCTCTCGTGAAGGAGTCCGCCCGGCAAGCGAAGGAGATGCCGAACGTCGCCGCTTTGGTCGAGACGGTGCGCGCCGCGTTCGACAGGACCTTCGACGACGGCGTCGCTCTCGAGCGCGAGCACTTCCTGCGTCTCATCGAGGACGACCGCTCCAAGGCGTTGCGCTACGTGTTCTTCGCCGAGCGCGAGACGTCCCGCGTGCCAGGATTGTCGAAGGACACGCCCACGCGGCCGCTGCGTCGCGCCGCCGTCATCGGAGCGGGCACCATGGGCGGCGGCATTGCGATCTGCTTCGCCAATGCGGGCATCCCCGTGACCCTGATCGAGACCAACGAAGAGGCGCTCGACCGCGGGATCGTCCGCATCGAGCAGACCTATGATGCATCCGTCAGGCGCGGCACGCTCTCTCCCGAGGAGAAGCAGCGCCGTATCGGCCTCATTGCAGGGCGCACGGGACTCGAAGCAGCGGCCGATGCCGACATCGTGATCGAAGCGGTGTTCGAGGACATGGCCGTCAAGAAGTCGATCTTCGGTGAACTCGACCGCATCACGGCGCCGGGCGTCATCCTCGCCACCAACACGTCCTATCTCGACGTCAACGAGATCGCGTCCGCAACGGGGCGGCCGGAGGACGTGATCGGCCTGCACTTCTTCAGCCCTGCGAACGTGATGCGGCTTCTCGAAGTGGTGCGCGCGGAGAAGACCTCGCCTGAGGTCGTCGCCACGGCCCTGTCCCTCGGCCGCGCGATCGGCAAGATCCCTGTCGTGGTCGGCGTGTGCTTCGGCTTCGTCGGCAACCGCATGCTGTCGAGGCGCACAGTGGCCGCGGAGCGCCTGCTGACCGCAGGAGCGCTGCCGCACGAGGTCGACGCGGCCGTCACCGAGTTCGGCTTCCGCATGGGACCCTTCGCAATGGCCGACTTGGCGGGGCTCGACATCGGCTGGCGCACCCGTCAGTCCCTCGGCCAGAAGGCCCCGGTCGCCGATGCTCTCTGCGAGGCCGGCCGCCTCGGTCAGAAGACCGGGAAGGGCTACTACGTCTATCCCGAGGGAGCCCGGAGCGGGCAACGGGATCCGGAGGTCGAGCGCCTGATCGAGACGGTTTCGTCGGAGCTCGGAATCGAGCGTCGCTCCTTCACGCCCGACGAGATCGTCGAACGCCTCCTCTATCCGATGGTCAATGAAGGAGCACGGATTCTGGACGAGGGGATCGCCGCAAGGACCAGCGACATCGACGTCATCTGGCTGAACGGCTATGGCTGGCCGGCATGGCGCGGCGGCCCCATGTACTGGGCGGATCAGGTCGGTCCCGCAAGGATCGCCGCCAGCCTCGAGGCCTTCGCTGCCGAGACCGGCGACGCCAGCCTGAGGCCGGCCCCGTTGCTGCGGCGGTTGGCTGACGAAGGCCGGACATTCGCGAGCCTCACCGGGAAGCGGTGAGGTCGTTTTCCTCATGATTGTCGCGGCATTGCCTGTGAGGTTCTACACATGACGTCGTTGAAGGCGGTGATCTTCGATCTTGACGGAACGCTCGTCGACAGCGCGCGCGACCTCCAGGATGCAGCGAACGTTCTCCTGGCCGAGGAGGGTCTGCGCGCCGTCAGCCTCGATGAAACCAAGTCCATGATCGGCGACGGCGTCGCCAAGCTCGTCGAGCGTGCGATCGTCGCGACCGGCGGCGACACGTCCCGCCTTCCGCTGCTCGTCAGTCGCTTTCTCGAGATCTACGGGGCCAACGCCTCCCGTTGCACGGAGGCTTATCCGGGTGTGGTCGCCACGCTGGAGCATCTGAGACGCCTCGGACTTCGGCTCGCGGTCGTCACGAACAAGCCTTCTGCGGCCACCGCTGAGATCCTCGATGCTCTCGGGCTGCGGATGTTCTTCGACGCCGTGATCGGAGGCGACACCCTTCCCGAGCGCAAGCCTGACCCGGCGCCGATCCTTGCGGCTCTCGATCGCTTGGGCGTCGGCCCCGAAGCGGCCTTCATGGTGGGTGACAACTATCACGACGTTGAGGCGGCCCGCGCCGCCGGCGTTCGCGCCTTCGCGGTCACCTACGGATACAGCCACAAGCCCCACGCGGAGCTCGGAGCCGAGCGGCTTCTCGACGCCATGTCCGAGCTTCTGCCCATCGTGGAGGAGGCTTGCTCGCCACCGCTTTGACGAGACGGGTTACGCACGCCCCATCATGTAGAACTCGTCGTTCGGCCGCATGCTCGTGACGTTGGCGAGACGGTTCGACATGGCGAAGAACGATGCGACGGCCGTGATGTCCCACACGTCCTCGTCACTGAACCCATGCGCCTTGAGTGCTGCGATATCCGCATCACCGACACGGTAGGCTTCGAGCGACACCTTCATGGCGAAGTCCAGCATGGCTTTCTGCCGGTCGCTGATGTCGGCCTTGCGGTAGTTGATGGCGACCTGATCGGCTACGAGCGGGTTCTTGGCCCTGATGCGTAGGATGGCTCCGTGGGCGACGACGCAGTACTGACACTGGTTGGCGTTGCTCGTCGCCACCACGATCATCTCGCGCTCAGCCTTGGAGAGGCCGCTCGGCTTGTCCATCAACGCGTCGTGATAGGCGAAAAAGGCACGGAATTCGTCGGGACGGTGTGCGAGGACGAGGAAGACGTTGGGGACGAAGCCGGATTTTTCCTGGACGGTGAGGATCCGAGTGCGAATGTCGTCCGGCAGATCGGCGATTTCGGGTATGGGGAAGCGGCTGATGGGAGTTTCGCTCACGATCTGTCTCTGCTCTCTTGTTGGAGGGTGCCGGTGCGGCGCTGAAGGGCGTGCTCTCAGATTGAACGGTCGGAGCGATCTCGTCTAGACTCGGCGCGAGCCCTACGCCAAGGCCACGCTTTGCCGGGGCCAGTCGAGCAACATGATGAGGCCGTCGAACCGGCGGTCCGAGGATACGCCGATGAATGCGCCATATGCCGTCGCCAGCGAGGACATCCTGCTCCGCGAGGACCGGGATGGCGTGGCCACGTTGACCCTGAACCGTCCGGCGCATTTCAATGCGCTCTCTGAGGAGATGCTCGCGGCTCTCCAGACCGCCTTCGACGGGTTGTCCGGCGACGAGGATCTCCGCTGCGTCGTGATCCGCGCCGGCGGGCGGGCCTTCTGTGCGGGGCACGACCTCAAGCAGATGCGCGCCAATCCGCGGCAGGACTACTACGAGGACCTGTTCGCAAGGTGCAGCCGCGTGATGCAGAGCATCGTCAACCTGCCGGTTCCGGTCATTGCGCAGGTACAGGGGCTCGCGACGGCCGCTGGTTGCCAGCTGGTCGCCACCTGCGACCTGGCGGTTGCGGCGGAGAGCGCCACCTTCGCGGTATCCGGCATCAATGTCGGGCTGTTCTGCTCCACGCCCGCCGTAGCGCTCTCCCGCAACGTCTCTCCGAAACGCGCCTTCGAGATGCTCGTGACCGGACGGTTCATCACCGCGGCCGAGGCCCTCGCCAACGGTCTCGTCAGCAGTACCGCGCCGGACGCGGAACTGGATTCCGCAGTGGCGACGCTGACGGCCGAAATCTGTTCCAAGAGTCCTGTGGCGATCCGCACCGGCAAGGCCATGTTCAACCGCCAGCGCAGCATGGGCTTGGAGGAAGCCTATGCCTATGCCGGCAACGTCATGGCCTGCAACATGATGGCCGAGGACGCCGCTGAGGGCATCGACGCCTTCATCGCCAAGCGCAAGCCGGAGTGGAAGGGCCGCTGAAGCGGTCCCTTTCAGGGCTGGCTGCGCGCCACCTCGCGCAGGCGGAACTTCTGGATCTTGCCCGTCGAGGTCTTCGGGATCTCCGCGAACACGATGGCGCGCGGGCACTTGAAGGATGCGAGATGCTGCCGACACCAGGCGATCAGGTCCTCCGCGGACGCTGTCGCATCGGGCTTGAGCTCGACAAAGGCGCAAGGGGTCTCGCCCCATTTCTCGTCCGGCATCGCGACCACCGCGGCAGCCTGGACCGCCGGGTGCTTGTAGAGCGCATCCTCCACCTCGATCGACGAAATGTTCTCGCCGCCTGAGATGATGATGTCCTTGGAGCGGTCCTTCAGCTGGATGTACCCATCCGGGTGCTTGACGCCGAGGTCGCCCGAGTGGAACCACCCGCCTTCGAACGCCTTGGCTGTCGATGTGGCATTCTTCAGGTAGCCCTTCATCACCACGTTGCCGCGGAACATGACCTCGCCGAGGGTGGTGCCGTCGGCCGGCACGGGCTGCATGGTGTCCGGATCGAGAACGTCGAGATCTTCGAGCACTGGATAGCGGACGCCCTGGCGGGCCTTCCTGGCGGCGTAATCCGCGGCCGAAAGGTCGTTCCATTCCTCGTGCCACTCGTTGACGACGGCGGGGCCGTAGACCTCCGTCAGCCCGTAGAGATGAGTCACGTCGAAGCCCGCCACTCTCATGGCTGCCAGGACCGCCTCGGGCGGCGGTGCGGCGGCCGTGAAGAAGCGCACGGTATGGGGCAGGGAGCGCTTGTCGGATTCAGGCGCGTTGAGCAGCGTCGACATGACGATGGGGGCGCCGCACAGATGCGTGACCCCATGGTCCGCGATAGCGTCGTACATGGGCTTGGAGCGCACGGCGCGCAGGCACACATGGGTGCCGGCGACGATCGACAGCGACCAGGGGAAGCACCAGCCGTTGCAGTGGAACATGGGAAGCGTCCAGAGATAGACCGGGTGCTGCCCCATGCCGCCGGTGACGATGTTCCCCATGGCGAGCAGGTAGGCGCCGCGGTGGTGGTAGACCACGCCCTTCGGATCGCCGGTCGTGCCGGAGGTATAGTTGAGCGCAATCGCGTCCCACTCGTCTTGCGGCATGACCCAGGCGAAATCGGGATCGCCTCCGGCCAGAAACTCCTCGTACTCGATGGCTCCCAGCCGCTCGCCGCTCCCGGCGAACTCCGGATCGTCGTAGTCGATCACGAAGGGCCGCTCGTCCATCTGGTCAAGCGCCGCCTTGACGACGGGTGAGAACTCCCGGTCCGTGATCAGGACCTTGGCGCCGCTGTGCTTGAGCGAGAAGGCGATGATCGGCGCATCGAGGCGCGTGTTGAGCGTGTTGAGCACGGCGCCCGTCATGGGGACGCCGTAGTGGCACTCGAGCATGGCCGGCGTGTTGGGCAGCATGACCGAGACCGTGTCTCCCGGCCCGATGCCCCGCTTGGCGAGGGCCGAGGCCAGCCGCCGCGATCGGGCGTAGAAATCCCTGTAGCTGCGCCTCAATGCGCCGTGGATGATCGCCGTCCGGTCCGGGTGAACGCTGGCGGCCCGCTCCAGGAACGTCAGCGGCGTCAGGGGCTGGAAATTCGCAGGGTTCCTGTCGAGGTCCCGATCGTACATGGAGGAAGGCACGGCGTCGTCTCCCGGCTGTTTTCCACACTATGATGCACGAAAAAAGGGCTGGCTATTCTGCGAAAAGCCAAGAGCCGTTGCGGCAGGTCCTTATGATGCGGACCGACGCCGGGCCATGAGAAGTTCCTTGGCCTGGTTCACGCGGGCCGCCAGGTAGGTCGATCCGCCCTGGTCCGGGTGCAGCTTCTTCATGAGCGACCGGTGGGCATTCCGGATCTGGTCAGGCGTCGCTCCGGCACTCAGCCCCAGGATCTGGAGGGCCTCCTCCTCGGTCATGGCGCCGGAGCCGGGCTGCCCCCGGGATTCCGGCCCCGCCTGCGCGTGCTCCTGTCCGCCTCCGCGCCAACGCGGGAACCTTCGGTCCAGATAGGCCTCGACGAGGCGCGTCCCGTCCGGATCGCCGGCCTCGCATTCCGCCAGCAGGTTCCGCAGGTCCGTTTCTTCGAGCGTGCCGAGCCGACGCCCCAAAAAGGTTCCGGCCAGCACGGAGCCGTCCATCTCGCCGCTGTCATGGTCGAGCTCCATTTCGATCATGGCGGAGCGCACCCGCGACACGCTTCCGGTCGTCCGGGGCGCTGTTCCGCCGAAGCCGGGGAGCCGGAAACCGGACCACCCGAGCAGCCAGACGCCTGCGCTTCCGACGAGAAGCGCCATGTCGATCCGGCCCCGCAGGCCGAGCAGGGCGGCAAGCCCGAGCGCCACGATCCCGCCCACGGTCCTGATCGCCTTCGCGACGGCGGCGGCATTGGCCTGAGCGAAGTTGTTGAGAAGCCACCAGAGGATGCCGACGGCGGCGATGCCGAGAAGTAGGGTCATGATGTCCTGCCGGTCATCGACGTCAGCAGGGCCCGCGCCCGCCCACTCGAAGGAGCCAGGCGCTCGAGTCCCTCCACGCCGCCTGTCGCATAAGCTGCCGCCGCCCGGAGCAGTTCGGCGAGAGCCTGCGGCGCTTTCGCATCGAAGCGGGCATAGGCTCCGCCGGTGAGCCGGGCGATCTCCCGGAAGGCGCGTCCTACGTCGGGATCCTGGCCCTCGTGGAACATGAAGGCCTTGATCCCGAGAAGGCCGAGCTCGCCCGCAACGGCGCAGAGGTCGTCCACCGGCTCCTCCATGGCGTCGCCGACATAGACGAGCACCTTGAGCGGCGCCCGGGCGGCCTCCGTCCGCACGTGCCGCAGCACGCGCCCGATCTGGGTCTGACCGCCCCGGCAATCGATCTTGGTCATGAGATCTGTGAGCGCCCGCGGGTCGGCGACCCAGCGGGAGGCGCGGCATTCGCCGAAGCCGCGGAAATAGACGAGCTGGACCGAAAGGCCCCCGGCGCGGCTCGCCGCGGCGAACATCTCGCCCTGCACCCGGCAGGCCAGATCCCAGGTCGGCTGCCGGCTCATGGTGGCGTCGAGCGCGAAGACGAGCCTTGCGCGCGACGAGCCGCCCTGCACCGGACCGAGGCGTTTCGCCTCGTCGAGGAACGAGTCGATCATTGCGCCCGGGCTGGCGGATCGTGTTTGCGTGAGATCCTTCTTGTCCGTCATCGCACCTCCCTACCTGTTTGATGTGGGACGGCGGGGCTGTGTTGTAAATCCGGCGCGAGGCTGAAGCCTTTCGGGGACGGATCAGGCGCCGTGATGCGGGATGCTGCGAACAAGAAAAAAGGCCGCTGTCTCCAGCGGCCCGAAGTTTAGGGAGGAAACGCCCAAGAAGGGCAGCAACACTGCGACGCCAATCGCCGTGCTGCACTGCAAGAGATAGTTTATGCGTGAACGCTGTTCAAGACCAAAAGGACAGCATTGCTGCCCATTTTTGTAGCGTCAGCTATGCTTCAGCCGGAGGGGTGATTCCTAAGTCGCTCAGCTTGGCCCGCACCTCGGTGATGGAGCGCTTGAGCTTGAGGCTGATTACCGAGACCGGAACGCCCTCCCGAGCCAGAGCCACCAGAGATTGCACCGCTTCGAAAGACCAGTTTCCTTCGCCGTTCATGGCACGCGCCTCCTATGGACATGATCCGAAAAGGTTATGGGGAAGTGCGGCGAGAAGATGGATGACAATTCCGAAGCGGGCTCTGTCGAGAAGCAGCATCTAGGATTGCAGGTTAGACGAGCTTAGCTCTGCAGATTTTATGACCAAGCATCAAGGCTTGGCTAAACCCTTCCGAATAACTTGCACTCGCGGCTGCCGGCCAAAGGTTTTCCGGTGAATTACGGTAGAAAGTCTTGTCGATACCGCGATGCGGCAACTTGCCCGCACCAAACGTTAACCATTTATTACCAAGGCCTTCCTACGTCACCGGCAAGTAGAATTCACCTCTGCTTTCGTGTGTGAGCACACATTTTCAGCCCTTCCTCCCTGTTTAGGGAGTAGCGTTATTACATGCCATGCGATTCATAGATCCCCTGTTTACAAGGGGATTCGAACAATGACATTCGCGATCTGGGGTGTTGAAGACGCCGTCTACATCAGGAACCCAAATACCGGCTCATCATCGGTCGGCGACGACATTGTGGCCGCCTTGCCCGAAGGCGGCTATCTGGTTCTCTATCGTGATGGCAACTCCCTTTACCTTCAGCGCTACGATGGTGCGGGAGCGAAGGTGCCAGGGGACCGCATTCGCGTATCGACGAGCGGGGCTGCGCAAGAGCGTAGCGATATTGTTGTCCTCGATAACGGCAGCTTCGCCGTCAGTTGGGTTGAGAAGGTCGGCACTCAGTACAGCGTGAAGTCCCGCGCTTACAACAGCAACGGCACTCCCGCCACAACGGATCCGGTCACGCTCGCCGTCGGAACTGGCAACGATGTCCCATCCGTCGCGCTACGGTCGGGTGGTCAGGGATTCATTACGGTTTACCAGAAGCTGAATCAGCAGCAGCAGAACGAGATCAAGCTTGCTATCCAGACGCCGAATGGCAGCCTCGTAACCACTGACCCTTGGACGATCGGGAACGGTAGGCTTGGAGACGTTACGCAAATATCGGCAACAAAGCATGTCGTGACCTACGAACGCAGCGGTTCTGTGTATTTCAGGGTTTTCGATTCTGGGAGCAATCCGCCTGTTGGAACCGAAGTGCTTGCCGACAACGGCGAGATCAGCGACGTCATTGCCTTGAAGAACGCTGACGGCACGCTCAGTGGGCGTTTCGCCATTGCATATGGCAACACCAATGCCACTACGGTCAAGGTCAAGACCTATACGGCAGATGGCACGTTGGATAAGTCGATCCCTGTGCTAACGGCCGGTGGCACCGGCGCCTCGGAAAGCGACCATTTTCATGCCGTTGCGTTGAAGGGCGGGCGCATTGCCGTCGTCTACTCAGCAAAGGTCGGAACTGACAACAGTGACATCTTCCTCAAAGTAATCGAAGCCGACGGAACTACCGTCAGCGAGCACCTGCTCGTCGGCTCGCTTGTTCGTAACGAATCGGGTCAGTACGAACCCTCCATCACAGAAATGGCGGACGGCAGGCTGGCGATCAGCTTGTATGATAGGGTGGGGAACACCCGGATTTCGACCAATATCGTCGATGCCCGCATTGATAAGGTCACGGTCAACGGTACAGATGGCAATGACATCTATGCCGGCTCCGAGTACGATGGCAACGAACTGAACGGCCACGGCGGCAACGACAAGTTCTTTGCAGGCAAGGGCTCCGATGCCTTCAACGGCGGTGCCGGGATCGACGTTGTCACTTACGAGCGCTCCGCGAGCGGCGTGATCACGTACCTTTCCAGTGTAGGCGCCAGCGGCGATGCGGCTGGCGACACTTACGCGAACATTGAGAATGTCGTTGGCTCGCAGCATGGCGACACCCTCGTCGGCGACGAATCCGCGAACGAACTCTCAGGGCTCGCCGGCAACGACATGCTGTATGGCGGAGGCGGGAACGACACGCTCCGCGGCGACGCCGGCAATGACGTCCTTGACGGCGGCATCGGAGCGGACGTGCTGGAAGGCGGCGAGGGCGCCGATAATCTCACCGGCGGCGAGGGGCAGGATACCCTGGTCGGCGGCAACGGCGACGACACGTACTTCATCGACGGCCAGGACGCCGTCGTCGAGGCGGCGGGTGGCGGCAACGACACCATCTACTCGACCGCGAGCCTCAACCTGGCGGCGTTCGCCAATGTCGAGAACATCTACTTCATCGGCACCGGCGCTGCTTCACTGCTCGGCAACGCAGATCACAACACCCTCAATGGCGGCGCCAGCGGCGACACGATCTTCGGCGGCGGCGGCAACGACATCCTGAACGGCGGCGCGGGCCTCGACTACCTGAGGGGCGACGCCGGCAACGACACCATCTATGGCGGCGGCGACAACGACTACCTCCTCGGCGGCGCCGGCACGGATCTCCTGAGCGGGGACGAAGGCAACGACCGGCTGCTGGGCGAGGACGGCGACGACATTCTCCTCGGCGACAACGGCAACGACACCCTTGTCGGCGGCACCGGAAACGACGTCCTGAGCGGCGGCTTCGGCGACGACCAGATCTGGGGCGGGCTCGGGAAGGACGCTCTCGCGGGTGGAGCCGGCAAGGACGTGTTCGCGTTCGACTACAAGCCGAACAAGGCCCATGCCGACCGGATCACGGACTTCAACGTCCGGGACGACAGCATCTACCTGGAAAACGCCGCCTTCAAGAAACTCGGCAAGAAGGGCACCATCGACAAGCCGGCGAAGATCGGCCGCGCCTTCTTTACCGTCGGCGACAAGGCCAAGGACGCAAACGACTACCTGATCTACAACAAGAAGACCGGCAAGCTCTACTACGACGAGAACGGGTCGGGAGCCGGCAAGATGGTCGAGATCGCCACCCTGTCGAAGAACCTCAAGCTGACCTACAGCGACTTCTTCACCATCTGATGAGCAGGAGAGGGCCCGCCTGGCGAGCCCTTCCGCTCCGTCAGGCGCGTTCCATGAGAAAGATGCCCCGGCTCGGACCGGGGCATTTTGCATTCGCGCAGGGTTCTTGCCCTGAGTATCCGGAAACCTCGGCTGTCGAGCCGCCTGACCGGCCGTTGGGCGCGGCATGAGGCTCCGAGCGCCGAAGATCCCGGGAGGCCGGAGGGTCCTAGGCCGGAAAAATTCGGCCCGGCGCAACCTTAGCCGCTCGTGTGCGTTCCTCTGTGCAGGCAACACTCTCAGGGGTCACCTCATGAGCATCATCTGGACCATCATCATCGGCTTCGTGGCGGGCGTGATCGCCAAGTTCCTCATGCCGGGACGGAACGAGCCGTCGGGCTTCATCCTCACCACCATTCTCGGCATCGTCGGCGCCTTCGTGGCGACCTATCTCGGCCAGGCGGTCGGCTGGTACCGGGCAGACGAGGGGGCTGGGCTCATCGGTGCGGTCGTCGGCGCCGTCATCGTGCTCTTCATCTACGGCATGATCGCCGGACGCCGTTCCACCACCACCTACTGATCACGACGGATCGAAGATCCTTCGAGCCTGCGGACCGCCGCCCTCCGGCGAAGGTCCGCAGGCTTTTTTGTTAGCTGCGGTGCATTAGGTGGCCGGAAATGCCGTCCGGGCCCACGAGGGCGGCTTTGACAGGGCAGTTTCCGACATAGCCTCTCCAGGCGAGGTAGGAGCCGCCCAGCAGGGCGACGACATTGAGAAGAGGGTTCGGGCGTGGCTTCGCGCCGGCGGCTGCCAGGCCGAGTCCGGCCACGATGTAGGCGGCCCTTTCGGCCGTCGTCAGATTCTGTTCCGTGTCCGAGTCGCCCCAGGACGAATGGGTATTGCTCAAGGTTGTCTCCTTCGGGTCAGCCTGAGCCGAACGCCACGCAGCCTTCCGAAGTTCCCCTTGCGCTTGACGCAACGACAGGCCCGGAACCTCCAACCTTGGCCGTCGTTGAGTCCACTCTCAGCCACAGGAGTTCTCATCATGGCAGCCAAGGAAAAGACCCTGGAAGACCTCTTCCTTCACACCCTCAAGGATGTCTACTACGCCGAGAAGCAGATCCTGAAGTCTCTGCCGAAGATGGCGAAGGCCGCCGAGTCGGAAGAGCTGAAGAACGCTTTCGAGAAGCACCGCGAGGAGACCGAAGGGCAGATCGAGCGCCTGGAAGAGGTCTTCAAGATGCTCGGCAAGGCTGCGCGCGGCGTTCAGTGCGAGGCCATCAACGGCATCATCGAGGAAGGTAAGGAAGTCATGGAAGACTTCGCCGATAGCGTCGCTCTCGACGCCGGCATCCTCGCCGCCGCCCAGGCGGTGGAACACTACGAGATCACCCGCTACGGCTCGCTGAAAACCTGGGCTGGTGAGCTGGGCATGGCGGATGCGGTGCGCCTGATCGACCAGAACCTCCAGGAGGAGAAGAAGACCGACGAGCTGCTGACCCGCCTTGCAGAGGCCCGGGTCAACACCAAGGCCGCCTGATCCTTCCCTATCGGAAAGTCAGTATCCGAATGCCTCGCCTCCGGGCGGGGCATTCTTCTTTTGCGCGAGGAGGGGCGGTCATTCCGCAAGGGGCGCATTGCTTCCAGCCTGCGTCGTCACGAGCGTGAGGCGAAGAGCTCCCGATGCTTCGCACGCTAAGGTCGCCGCCAGCGCCTCCGGCGCCTCAAGCAGTTGGATGAAGGCAAAGAACCGGAGCCTCGTGATCGCAGGCAGGCGCGGAATGAACTGCCTCAGACGTGAAAGGCATGCATCAGCCATCTCTTCATAAATGAATTCTGCCACGCAGGAGCCTGTCCCTGGCGTTGGCTGATGCTCCGGAGGAGGTCCGGCGCTCTCGTTCCTGATGAAGGGCGGCTTGGCGTTCTGGGCCACGCGGGCATCGGCTTCGACTGAAGAGCATTCCGGGGAACCGAAAGGAGGTGGTGTGGTCATGGCGTCATCCCGAAAATCGTCGCAAGAAGTTGCATATCGATGAGCGGGCGCATCGCCGCGGCCCGGCCATGGCTTCGACAGGGCAGGCAGTGCCTCTGAGGAAGCTTGTCAATTAATAGGTGTATGTTTAAATTTACGCAATCCTAAGTTTAGGATCCGCCGGGATGAAGTGAACTCAGCTCTGGGCCTGTCCGACGTGATCGGCCATGAAGGCTCCACGCTCGCCCAGAGGACGATCCGGCCCGAGGGTGGTGTCCTGCGCCGTCTGATGTTCAATCTGGGCGTTCAGCTCTGCGCCGATCAGCACGACCCACATCGACAGGTAGATCCACATCATGACGCCGATCAGGGTTCCGAGCGACCCGTAGGTGGCCGAGTAGTTGCTCCAGCTTGAGACGTACCAGGAGAAGAGGATGGAGCCGATGAGCCAGAGGACGGCGGCCGTCAGCGAGCCCGGAGTGACCCAGCGCCATTTTGCCTTCGCGCGGCTGGGACCGAACCGATAGAGCATCGCCAGACCGAGCACCGCCGCCACGAACATGACGAGCGCCGGCAGAATGGCCAGGAGGAGGTCGCCGATGGGGCCGAGGGGCAGAAAGCGAATGACCAGCGGAACCCCGATCATCAGATTGAGAGCGACCATAAAGAACACGATCGCCCCGAGGGTGAAGCTGATCGACACGGCGAGGAGCTTCAGGAAACCTCTCTTCTCCGCTTCTCCATAGGCGACGTTCAGCGAGTCGAGGAGAGCCTTCATGCCGCTGTTGGCGCTCCACAAGGCCACCAGAACGCCAATGGCGAAGCCGAGCCCGAGGGTGCTGCTCCGGTTGGCGGTGAGGCGGTGCAGTTCCCCCTCGACGAGATCGAGCAGGCCCGGAGGCACATATCCCCGCAGCAGCGCCAAATGATCGCCGATCGTAGCCGGATCGGCGACGAGGCCGTAAAGCGACACGAGAGCTGCGAGCGATGGCACGAGCGAGAGCAGAAGAAAGAAGGTCGTGCCGGCTGCGATGGTGCCGATGCGGTCCCGCGCAATCCCGTCCCTGAGGCGAAACAGAATGTCCTTCCATCCGAGCCACGGGATGTGGTGAGGCTGCGCGGCCGCTCGCCCGCGACCCGCCTCGTCGGCTCTGTGCTCGTTCACGCGCGCCAGGACGGCATCGTCCATTGGTAACCACTCGCTTGGGCTAGGCTTGTCTTCTTCGAAGTGAACGTTGGCCTCGCCCAAACGTTGCAGTTCAGAGGGATGCTCCTAGGCATATGCTCCAGGTGCCTTGCAGGGGGCGGAACCTGCTGCGCTTCTGGTGGTTACTTCCTCACGATTGAAAGAGGTTGACCATGGGCGTGGGACAGCAGAACAGCAGCAGCAACAGCCAGCACGACGTGCACGGCGAAGATTGGGACAGCCTGCGGGGCGACGTCAGTGACATGGCTGGCGCCGCAGTCGAGCGCGGGCGGCACTTCATCGATGCTGCGCGCGATCAGGCCAGTGATTACGCCGAGCGCCGCAAGGACGATATCGCCCAGTCGGTCGCAGATTTCGCCACCTCGCTGAGAGAGTCGACAAGCTCGTTCGAGGAGCGCCCGAACATTCGGGCCGTCGTCGACAGCGCCGCCGAGGGGCTCGAAACTCTGGCCGGCAGCATTCGCGAGCGCAGCTTCGCGGACATCTTCAATGACTTCGAGGACATGGCCCGTCGCCGTCCGGCCACGGTGGCCGCTGTCTCCGCCGCGATCGGTTTTGTCGCCGCCCGCTTCATCAAGAGCACGGCGGAAGATCTCAGGCAGGATCAGGTCATTCCCCGCACCTCTCGCGCCGGACGGGATCGATCCCGTCAGGGTTCGGGATCGCAGGCTCGAGGCAACGCCTGACGGAGAGTGGCGATGTCAGTAAACGGCAATCAGACCATCCAGGGCCTCGTCGGCGAGGCTCTGCGGGAATCGACCGATCTCGCCCAGAAGGAGTTCGCGCTCTTTCGCAACGAGATGACCCAGAACGTGCGGACGATCTTCATCGGCCTCGCCATGGTGGTAGTCGCGGCGATCTTCGCGATCGCGGCCATCATGCTGTTCACCGACGCGCTGGTGAACTGGCTGGCGACGGTGGTGCATTCCGAGGCGCTCGCAGCGTTGATCGTCGGCGGCATCATGGCGGTGATCGCGATCAGTCTCGGTCTCTACGGGCGCCACGCGATGTCGGCATCCTCCCTCGCGCCGCAGCGAACCGTACGCTCGCTGAAGCGTGACGCCGAGGTGCTGTCCGAAAGGGTCACGGGATGACACAAGACCTGCGCGAACTCGAAAAAGACATCGAGCAAAGCCGAGCCAAGCTCGATCTGACAATCGACCGGCTTCAGGACAAGATGACGGTCTCGGGCGTCGTCGACGATATGCTGGGGACGGCGAGAGCCGGCCAGTTTGCCCCGCTCTTCGACAACGTCCTGCTGACCATCCGCCGGAACCCTGTCCCCGTCATGCTCATTGCTGCCGGGATAGGTCTTCTGGTTC
The DNA here is from genome assembly GCA_023426505.1 of Pseudomonadota bacterium. Taxonomy (GTDB): domain Bacteria; phylum Pseudomonadota; class Alphaproteobacteria; order Rhizobiales; family Beijerinckiaceae; genus Microvirga. The sequence goes on along the minus strand of JAFAAP010000074.1, from coordinate 50,371 downwards.
ATCGTCTCGGCCGGCCCCAGCCACGGCCTCGTCCGGCGCCTCGGCTCGTCTCCGAGCCCGAATTCATCACGGAGCCGCTCGATTCCGAGCCTCTCGGCGCCAGCAGGCCACTCGATACGCGCGTCTATGCTCCAGGAGCTACGACGCTGCAGTCGGCGGATGATCCCTTCGATCCTCATCGCCCCATGACTTCCCGCATTTGACGAATCCAACAGGAGCTTCCGATGGCTGACCCCAAGAACGAAACCGGCAAAACCTCGACGAACGACAAGCGCCCGGCCGGCGGCGATACGGGTACGGGCGGTAAGATTTCGGCCGGCACCTCTGTTGGCAACATAGGCGAGACGCCCATGCCTCACGCGTCTGATTCATCGAAGTCCGCTCAGAGCGCGACGCTCGCTTCGCACACCTCCAAGCCGCTTGGCGGACAGGGGGCGGACAGGTCGCAATCGTCTGGCCAATCGGGCCAGGAGCGAACCGGCCAGTCGTCGCAGGGTCAGTCCGGCTCCATGGCCGACAGGGCGCAGCAGGGTGCTTCACAGGCCGGCGAGCGCGTTCGTGAAGCTGCCGATCAGGTTCGTCAGCGCGCAAGCGAGGCCTACGAGGGTGCTGCCGATTGGGCTCAGGATACCTACGAGCGCGTTTCCGACTGGGCATCGGATACTTATGAGGGGCAGGCCGGCCGCATGGGTGACATGCGCGATCGTTCGACGCGGGCGTTCGGCAGTGCCCGTGGCAGCGTCCAGAATTACGTTGCCGAGAACCCGATGGTTGTCGGGCTCGTGGGACTCGCGGCCGGCCTTCTGATCGGCGCGCTGCTTCCTCGGACCCGTCGGGAAGACGAGGTCTTCGGCGAATGGGCCGACGAGGTCCGCAACCAGGGACTTCGCTATGCCCGCGAGGCGACCAACATGGGCCGCGAGTACGTGGAAGAGGCTTTCAGCGGCGAGGACCCGCGCTTCAGCAAACACGAAAGCGAGTTCAGGCCGGATCAGCCCGGCTCCAACCGCCACTAAGGTTTGAGTTCTTCCTTAAGGAAGGCGCCGGTTTGAAGCCGGCGCCTTTTTCGTTGCGCTTCGGCGTGGTCAGGGTTGGCGGATCGCTTTCGGTAGGCTAGCCGGCCGCAAGGCAATGGAAAGCAAGCATTAACCCTTTCTGAAAGTTCTTGGAACCGCCTCCCGAAAGGGCCGTTCTCTCTCTGTTTTCCAAGAACATCGTGGACGCGTGCGTATAACCTACGCTTTATGCGCCGAACGGGATCTGGAATATTGATGGAGTGGTATTGTGCGGGTTCTTATTATTGAGGACGATACGTTCATTGCGCTCGATTTGCAGGCCATCGTCGAGAGCCAGGGGCACGAGGTCGTTGGGACGTACGAGTCGATCGAGGAGGCTCAGGAGCATCTCGAGGACGGCTTCGATTACGCCCTGCTCGACATCGATGTCGTCGGCGGGAAGACTTTTGGGATCGCGGCAGAGCTCGTGAAGCGGAGGATTCCTTTCGCGTTCGTCTCCGCGTCTCATCCGGCCGAAGTGCCTCCCGGGCTGAGGCAGGCGTCCTTCATCCCGAAGCCTTTCGAGGAAAGAGCCATCCTCAGGTCGATCGCGCAGGCCTCGCGTCCTGGCGTTTCCTTTCATTGATCGGCCGCAAGGAAATGGTGCGGCCCTGATGTCGAGGCAGGACCTCAGTATGCCGCAGGCGGGCGGGGACGCTCCCAGATTGGGCTTCTGCTGCAAATACGTCTCCCTAGACGGGGACGTCGACAGCGTGCGCCCTCTCAATACGACGACAGTCACGATGGCATATCTGGGCCGTCTCGGAGCCGCCGCCTACGACAAGCTCGCATCCGTGGTGGCTCACAATCTCGATGCGGTTCAGCGGCAGGTCGAGCACGTCGCTCGACGCCCGAGGCTCGAACGCCTGCACCGCATTTCAAGCGATCTGCTGCCCGGCTACACCCATCCCACCGCACGGCCCTGTTATGCGGATCGGGACCTGCGGTCCCTGATCGAGAGCAGGCTTGCGGCGATCGGTAGTCTGGCGCGTGACAGGGGAGTGCGCCTGAGCATGCATCCGGGGCAGTTCTGCGTCATCGCCTCGGCGAACCCTGCGGCTCTCGCGAACGGAATTGCCGAGTTCGAGTATCACGCCGAGGTGATGGCGCTCATGGGGTTCGGTGAAGGCTGGCACCCGCAGGGGGCGCACGTCAACATCCATGCCGGCGCGAAGGCGGTCGGGGTCGAGGGCTTCAGGCGAGGCCTCGCACGGCTGTCCGGCACGGCGCGCAATCTGATCACCGTCGAGAACGACGAGGTCAGTTACGGCCTCGACGATCTCCTGCCCCTCGCGGAGGATCTGCCGATCGTCCTCGATCTTCATCATCACTGGATCAAGAGTCAGGGCCAATACATCGAACCGGACGACCCTCGCATTGCATCTATCATCGCATCCTGGCGTGGCGTCCGTCCGGTCAGCCACGTGAGCGTCTCGCGGGAGGATCTGCTGGTGGGCCACGATGCTGAAACCAAGCCCGACTTCCTGCAACTGGTCCAGACCGGTATAAGGCCGAGGGATCTGCGCGGTCATTCCGATCTGATGTGGAATCGCGCCGTCAATGACCTCGTCACCAGGCATTTGGCGTGGACGGATTTCGAGGTGGAGGCCAAGCTGAAGAACCTTGCTTCGGAAGGTCTGGCACGACACGTCGAGGAAGGGTGGCTCATACGCCAAAGCCCTTAGAACGATATATCTTCCAAGGAAGGTTTCGACCTTTGCTTGCCAGTCGTGCCGGGTCCCCGTTCATGATTCTGCAAACAGGTATGCAAGTGGACGGAACCATGCGGCTCTCATGGCGTTAAAGAGCGATGTACAACGAGTTCAAGAAAAAATGTCCGAGGACCAGTCCACAGTTCTTTTGGTCGAAGACGAGCCCCTGATCCGTCTCTTCATCGCAGAGCTTCTCGAGGATGCCGGTTTCCGAGTGGTCGAGGCAGCCAATGCCGTCGAGGCTCTCGTCATCCTGGAGGCCGGCCTGCCGGTCAACGTCCTTCTCACGGATGTCGACATGCCTGTCGGATGCAACGGCTTCGAACTTGCTCATAAGGTTCACGAATGCTGGCCGGAGGCCGAGATCCTCATCATGTCGGGTCGACAGTGGCCGGCCTGCGGTGACCTGCCGCCCGGCGCCGCCTTCCTGGCCAAGCCTTGCCCGAACGAGGCGATCGTCTCCCACGTGCATTCCGCAGCGGAGCGTACCCGCCGGGCACAGGCGATTGCACGGGGACAGGGAGCGCCTGCCAAGATTTTGCCGTTCGCCAAAACCGCTTGATCCACAGGCCTGTCTTGCTGAGCGCCAAGTCAGGACATAAGCTCAGCCGAGATTGGCTTGCCTGTCAGGTGCCCGGAACCCGCGGATAGGTTCCACAGGACTGAACCGGCGGAGCCAATGGACTTTTCACGGCCGGACCCGCTGCTGTCGAAGAGTATCCCACCCACCCTCGGAGGAATCCATGCCGACCAAGACTACAGACGGAAAAGCCGGTGCGAAGAAGCCTGCGGCCAAGACGGCCACCAAGGCGGCCGGAGCCAAGCCCAACGCTCTCCAGAAGCCCCTGCAGCCTTCCAAGGAACTGGCCGCCATCGTCGGCTCGAACCCGCTTCCCCGGGGCGAGGTGGTGAGCAAGATGTGGGACTACATCAAGAAGAACAACCTCCAGAACCCGGAGAACAAGCGCGAGATCCTCGCGGACGACAAGCTGCAGCCGATCTTCGGTAAGAAGAAGGTCACCATGTTCGAGATGAACAAGCATCTCGCTCAGCACCTGAAATAAGCGTCCGATCCGCCTTGAATCAGGAATCCTGCCGCCAGACAGCGAGCGGCAGGATATCCGGCCGCTGTCCTGGCGCCCTGCGCCACGGATCGACGGCCCACTCGCTCCCGGTCCTCCTCTCGGCGATGATCGCCGTCGTGTGAGGGTAGCGTCCATCGAAGAAGAAGCCGCGCGTCTGCGGGCGCTCGACCTGATGATGGACGAGGAGTCCCCTCTCTTCGAGCACCAGCAGAAGGCTCGTGGTGTTCGCCGTCTCATCGAGGCAGTCCATCTGGCCATGCACGCCCGACATTTGCGGGGGCGACCCCGGCAGGTCCGGCTTGCCCCCCACCTGGCGGGACAGGTAGGCCGTATAGGACCGCACGATTTCCCGAAGCGCCGCTCTCTCGCCTTCCGGTGAGGTCTGGCCTCTCCTGAGCAGGCCGCTCGCCAAGCTGAGGAGAGACGGGTCGACGACGAGCGCGGTTCTGCGGGAGCACCCATAGCCATGGCAGGCCACGATTCGGGCGCCGTCTGGCGCCACATACCCTTGCTCGCCGTACCAGGATTGCGCCGGCTGGGCCGCTTCGGCCCCGAACGGCACGGCAAGGGCGACAATCGTCAGAAGCCGTGCAATGAAATGTGGCGCGACCTTCATGTTGCGGGTACCTATCGCGTAAGCTGGGCGGCACCTTTGACCAGATAGGTCAGCCGTTGCCGTTGCCCATACGTCAAGTTAGCCAGTTCCCCTTAATGGAGCTCCCATGTCCCGCATCGTCTTCCTGAATGGTTCTTTTCTCCCGATCGACGAGGCCAGGGTGCCGTTCATGGACCGAGGGTTCATGTTCGGGGATGGAGTCTATGAGGGAATCGGCGTCCTGAACGGGCGTCTCATCGACAACGAGGCTCATCTTGAGCGCCTGGAGCGTTCCCTAAAGGAAATTCAGATCCCGAATCCCTATTCCCGGGCCGAATGGACGCGCCTGGAGGAGGAACTCGTCAGGCGCAACAACATGACGGAAGGGTTCGTCTACTTCCAGGTGACCCGGGGTGTGGCGGAGCGCGATTTCTTCTTCCCGACGGATGCCAAGCCGACGGTTGCGATGTTCACGCAGGCCAAGTCGATCGCGAACGCGCCTGCCGCGGAAGCGGGCATTTCCGTGATCACGGTTCCGGACATGCGCTGGGAGCGCCGCGACATCAAGTCCATCAATCTGCTGGCTCAGGTCCTCGCCAAGCAGGCCGCCAAGGAGGTGGGCGCCCAGGAGGCCTGGATGGTCCAGGATGGGTACGTGACCGAAGGCGGCTCCTCCAGCGCCTTCATCGTGACGAAGGCCGGCAGCATCGTGGTCCGCCCGCTCTCCGACGCCATCCTACCGGGCATCACACGCAAGTCCCTGCTGCAATTGTCGCGCGAGGACGGAATTGTCCTCGAGGAGCGGCGGTTTTCGGTCGACGAGGCTTATGATGCGGCTGAAGCCTTCCTCACCAGCGCATCCAATTTCGTCGTCCCGGTGGTACGGATCGACGGACGTCCCGTTGCCGACGGAAAGCCTGGTCCCGTCACCAGGAGACTCAGGCAGCTCTACCTGCAGATGGCGACCGCGCCGGCCTTGGCCGCGGAATAGGGGCTCGGAACCTGCCCTGCATGGACCCGTTCCCTTTCAAAGGAGTGGGTCCATGAAGCGAATTCTGATCCTAGCAGCCATGGTGACAGGTGGTTTCACGGCCGCCATGGCTCAGACGCCCAGCCTGCAGCAGCATGCGCCGAACATGCCGCCCCTCGACAAGATGCCGGCCGAGAAGGTGGAGCCGCACGATCCGGGCACGACAGGCTCGACCGGAACGTTGAGCGACAAGCTCGAGAAGAGCGATGGGGTCATCAAGCCACCGACATCGGCAACGCCGGACATGACCGTTCCCGCACCGGTGCCCAACCCCGGCACCACCCCGGTCATTCCGCCTCCCGGCAGCCCCGGCGGAAATCAGAGCATACAACCGAAATAGGCGCTGACGCAGGCGCGGGAGGCTATTTGCCGGCCTGCCTGCGCCGCTTGCCGCTGTTCTGGCGGTTCTGCCGGTTGTTGCCTGAGCCCATGATCTGGTCGGCGACTTCCGTGATGCTGCGGCGCAGCTCCTCGTTCTGATTCTCGAGGCCGGCGTAGGACTCGATCCGTGCGCGCGCCTCGTCACGCTCCGCCTCGATCTCGCGGATGTGCTGTTCCAAGATGAGGCCGCGCTCCTGCTCGGCCGTAAGGCCCTTGGCGAGTTCGGCCAGGCGCTGGCGTTCGTCGGACAGTTCGCTGTGGCGCTCGCCCAGAGCCCGCTCGAAATCGTTCCCGCGTGCCGTCTGAGTCATCAGGCGCGTTTCCAGATCCGAGATCGTGATGCGTTTGGCATCGAGCTCGCTCAAGGCCGCGTTGAGACGCCGCTCCAGGTCCGCCCCGATGGCTTCCTGAGCCGTCAGCTTCTCCTCGGTCCGCAGCAGCTCGCCGCGGGTCCTGGACAAGTCGGCCTGATGGTGCTCGAGCTCACGGCGCGTGGTCGACAGCTCATCCAGGGTGGCGCGGTGCGATGTCTCGAGGACAACGAGGGTCTCGCGCGTGCCCGAGAGGGAGGTCCTGGTCTGGGCGAGCTCTTCCTCGGTCGCATCGAGACGCTTCCGGGTGCCGCCCAGCTCGCCTTCGAGCTGGGAGATCGTCTGGTCCCTTTCCGCCAGGGCTTGTTCGAGCGCCTCGATCCGGACCGCCCTCCGGCCCAGCTCCTCCATGTTCTGATGCTTGAAGGCCAGCGCCTCCTCGGCCTTGCGCTCGATCCGCCGCTGCATCACGGCGAATTCGGCGCGCAGGTGGTCCTTCTCGGCCGTCAATTCCTCGATGGACAGAGGAAACAACGCCTCGGCCCGGCGGCGCGCCAGGCGCTCGGCACGGGCGTTGATGGCAGGAATGATGAGAAGAGCGATCAGGGCTGCCGCAAGGAACCCCAACGCAAAGATCATGATGGATTCGACCACGCGGACGCAAACTCCAAGGTGCCTGACGGAAAGGGCTCAAGCACCTTGCCCTGTGCCTGCGCAGCTTTCCAGAGCTCTCGTGCTCCAGACAGCCGGTTCTAGCGCATTCTAGAACGGATTCCAGGTCGGCTCGGGGGTGAACTTGAGATAGCCCATGTTGACCCCGAGCCGTGCCCCGACCCCGGCTCGGATCGGAACGACCACCATCTCGTCGGCCTTGGCGGCCGAGACCCCGAAGCCGCCGACCAGGTAAGCCGATCCGTCGATGCCGACGAAGCGCGTGTAGAGAGCGCTGGTGGCAGGCAGGTTATAGACGAGCATCATGGTCCGGGCGCCTTCGCCGCCGACATCGAACCCGAGGGAGGGACCCTGCCAGAAGATGCGCCGTTCGCCGGCGTTGCGGGTGAAGAGCTTGCCCTCGCCGTAACGGACGCCCCCAAAGAACGCTCCCGAAGCCTCCTGGCCCAGGATGTAGCCGTTCGGCTCGCCCCAGCGTCGCACGGCCTCCTGGACCGCCAACGCCAGCCCGCGCGAAGCGGATCCGAAGAACTGATGGCCCGAATCGACCAGATCGTTCGAATTGAACGAGTTCGGGTCCCCCGGGCTGGTGGCGTAGACGGGCTGAACCCGCTGGGATTGAGCTCCGGCGGGGGCGGCGCCCAAGAAGGCAGCGGCGGCGGCCGCCACGAGAAGCGTGTATCGCGAGCGCATCGGCTATCTCCTCGCATGAGACCCCGGAACGAAGGGTCCGGCATGTACCCGTGGAGAAGCCCGCGGCTTCTGCCGGACGCCCTCCATCGAACGGCAAGCTTAATCGCGTCAACCCTAACAATCTCTGTACGGCTGCCGAGATGATCCTGGTCGACGCTTATGCCGCCTTGGGAAGGGCGAGCCCGAGCCGCGGAGCGAGCGCGATGTCTCCGAGGGCCGCGAAGGCGCCGTTGCGGTAGCCCCGCTCTTCATGTCCATAGGTCAGGGGAGCCCCGCCCGAGCCGACGACGCAACCTCCCGCACAGGACAGGATGTGATCGCCTGCTGCGGTGTCCCATTCCATTGTCGGGCCGCAGCGAACGTAGACGTCCGCCTCGCCGGAGGCGATGAGGCAGAACTTCAGAGCCGACGACGCCATTCGGCGTGTTCCGATCGAAAGGGTCGAGAGGCAGGCCTCGGTCGCCTGGTCCCCGTGGCGCCGGCTCACCAGGGCCACGAGGTCTCGCTCGGGAGCTGCGCGTGACCGGACATCCTGCCAGGCGATTTCATCCGTGGGGTTGGTGGGGATCGGCCCGGACCGGGTGGTCCTGCCCGCAATCCAGATCCGTCCCATGGCAGGCGCGGCCACGACAGCAGCGATCGGCCTGCCGCTCCGGACCAGCGCGATGTTCACGCTGTACTCGCCGGTGCCGTAGATGTAGTCGCCCGTGCCGTCGAGGGGGTCGACCAGGAAGAAGTAATCGTCAGCCCTGACCGTGCTCGATGTTTCCTCGGCAATGACGGGAACGCCGTCCCAGACCTGATGAATCCGGTCGATGATCAGTTCCTCGGCCGCAAGGTCGGCCGCCGTGGTGGGCGATCCGTCGTCCTTGACGTGTTTCTCGATCAGGGCCGTTTCCAGCTTCCGGAGGACCTGTCCGGCCTCCACGGCGATTTGGGCAAGCCGGAAGGCGATGGCGTCCGTATCGTGATCATCGAGCCGCATCATGGCTATGTGCCTGTTCCCGCGTCTGAAGTCGATCCGTCATGCTGGCTTTTCAAAGAACTCGGAGGCGGGTATCCGGGTTCACGGTTTCTTTCCTGCTCTGCTGTCATCATGCCGATCGAAATTCCGATTTCATGCATGTATAGCTCAGCTTAAGTCCTTTCTGGAGCCCTTATGGCCACGATTTCGCTCGATTCGCTCGACCTTGCCGCCCTTCTCTGCTCGCGCGTCTGTCATGACGTGATCTCTCCCGTTGGAGCGATCGTGAACGGGCTCGAGGTGCTGGAGGACGACAACGATGCCTCCATGAGGGAGTTCGCCCTCGAGTTGATCCAGAAGAGCGCGAAGCAAGCCTCCGCCCGGCTCCAGTTCGCCCGGCTGGCCTTCGGGGCCGCCGGTTCGGCCGGTGCAGCAATCGATCTTGGCGACGCCGAGCAGGTCGCGCGTGGCCTGTTCCAGGATGACAAGATCTCCTTCGCCTGGTCGGCTCCGCGCCTTCTCTTCCCGAAGAACCGGGTCAAGCTGCTCCTGAACCTGATCATGATCGCCATCACGGCCATCCCCCGCGGCGGATCGATCTCGGTCAGTGTCTCCGGCGATGCGGATCGCTGCGAGTTCATCATCGCGTCGAAGGGACTCAATGCGCGCATTCCGGCGCATTCCGAGGCTTTGCTCGCCGGGGACTCGGAAAGCGGCACCGTCGATGCGCATGGCATCCAGATCTATTACGCCGGCCTCATCGCCCGCGCCTCGGGCATGACGGTTGCCTTCAGTATCGATGGGGACGAGGTCACGATCCGCTCCGCGACGGCATAAACGTCCACGGCGACTCCAAGCATCTCGTGCCGGCGTCCCTCTTCCGCGCCGGTCACGGCCGTAGCGCGACGAGAACGGCTCCTGCCGCAATCAGAACGACGCCTGTCCAATTTGCCATGGACAGGCGCTCTCCGAGAAAAGTGCTCCGAAGACGGCGACCAGCACGACACTCAATTTGTCGATGGGCGCGACCTGTGCTGCATCGCCAACCTTCAGCGCGCGGAAGTAGCAGAGCCACGATGCGCCGGTGGCGAGCCCCGACAGGACCAGAAACAAATAGGTCCGACCTGAGACCGACGACAGCCCCTGCCACTGCCCGGTGCCCCAGACGATGACGGTCACTGTGACCAGGATGACGAAGGTCCGAATGAGCGTGGCGAAGTCGGAGTAGATCTGCTCGACTCCCAACTTGGCAAAGACAGCCGTAAGGGCCGCGAAAGTGGCCGACAGCAGCGCCCAAAGCTGCCAGGGTTGAAGCATGGACTTCATGGGCGAGCCCTGTGTGAGGTGAGGGCGGTCAGCCTAACAAAAAAGCCCGGCGAATGCCGGGCTTCTTATGGACTGGTTTCGATCGACGTCAGACCGCGAGACGCACGTCCGAGTCGCCCGGTTCGCGCAGCACGTAGCCGCGCCCCCACACGGTCTCGATGTAGTTCTTGCCCTGCGACGCGTTGGCGAGCTTCTTGCGGAGCTTGCAGATGAAGACGTCGATGATCTTCAGTTCCGGCTCATCCATGCCGCCGTACAGGTGGTTGAGGAACATCTCCTTCGTGAGGGTCGTACCCTTACGCAAGGAGAGGAGCTCCAGCATCTGATACTCCTTGCCGGTCAGGTGGACCCGGGCGCCTCCCACCTCGACCGTCTTGGTGTCGAGATTGACGATCAGATCGCCCGTGGTGATGACCGACTGGGCATGTCCCTTCGAACGACGCACGATCGCATGGATGCGGGCGACGAGCTCGTCCTTGTGGAACGGCTTCGTCAGGTAGTCGTCGGCGCCGAAGCCTAGGCCCTTCACCTTGTCCTCGGTACCGGCCATGCCGGACAGGATCAGGATCGGCGTCTTCACCTTCGCGACGCGCAGGGTCCGCAGAACCTCGTAGCCCGACATGTCGGGAAGGTTCAGGTCGAGAAGGATGATGTCGTAGTCATACAGCTTGCCGAGATCGACGCCCTCTTCGCCGAGATCCGTCGCATAGACGTTGAAATTCTCGGACTTCAGCATCAGCTCGATGCTCTGCGCAGTTGCGCTGTCGTCTTCAATCAGAAGTACGCGCATGTTCAATCCCCAGCCCTTGCCCATGGGCCACTGAGCGGCGGAGAGCCACCCACTCGCCACAGGGCCTGTGGCGAATGCCCTTTTGATCTGATTCGCAACGCTAATTCAGAATGGTTAACAAACCCTGATTCTGACATGCAAGCTCTTAACGACTCGGCGCTGCCGATCGGCCGTGCGAAGCTCCTGCCCTGTGGATTTTGCGTTACCATGCGGAACCGCGTTCAGTGCCCGAAAAACTTTGTTCTCGAGGCGTTTTGCGCCCCGTCCGGCCGAGCCCCCCAGGATCACAGCCGCGACCCTCGCAGTCTTAACGAAACCGGTAAACGAAAGGTTGACAGACCCGCTGGGCGGAAGGCCGGAATGAGGATTTGGACGCAGCGACCTGTATTTCCAGAATTTTTTCTTGTCCCCGGTAAGGAAGGGTCAACTTCCATCGACCATGGTTGGGCATGCCTGACGGGTAACTGAGCGATCCGTGGGGCACGTGAAACAGCGACGTGTGGAGTTCAATCAAGATGAAGTCGCGGGATACGCTCATCCGCCTCAAGCGCTTTCAGGTGGACGAAAAACGCCGGAGAGTGGCACAGATCGAGATGATGATCGCCGAGTTCGACCGCATGGCGGCTGATCTTGATCGCGAGATCGCTGCGGAAGAGCAGAAGGCCGGGATCTCTGATCCGAACCATTTCGCCTATCCGACCTATGCCCGCGCCGCAGCCCAGCGGCGTGACAATCTTCGCCAGTCCGCCGAGAATCTCCATGCTCAGCTCGATGATGCCAAGGCGGAGCTCGGAGAGGCTTTCGAGGAACTGAAAAAGGCGGAGAGCCTCGAGGACCGTGAGCGGTCTGCGGAGCGGGCCATGGATGCCGTTCGCGAACAGGCCGCCATCAGCCACGTAGGTCAGGCGCGCGCCCTGCGGGCCACGGCCTGAACTTTCCTGTTTTCTCTTTCAGGGGGCGCGCTGTCACGCAGCGTGCCCTTTCGCATGTTCGGCTACGCGAGCAACGGAACATGCTGCCCTGCCTCTCGTGGGAGCAGACCGAGGAGCCTCGGGTCGTCGGCAACCTCGATCGCACGCTTATAGGGAACGAAGCCCGACCGGATGTAGAAGCCGAGAGCTCCCGGGTGGTCCAGCGAGCAGGTATGAACGAAGAAGCGTTTCACCGGCTTCGCAAAGGCCCGGCTGATCGCCGCATCCATGAGGTAGCGTCCGGCTCCCTGGCCGATCGTCCCGGGGACGACGCCCAGAAACCCGAGTTCGACCTCGTCTTCGCGGCGAAAATCGAGTTCCAGCAGTCCGATGTCATCTACGCCGTCATTCAGGGCATAGGCCTCCACTCTCGGATCGTCGAGAATCTCCGCGAGCCTGTCGTCGGGCATCGCGGCGCGGCTGAACCAGAGCCAGGGCTCGCCGATCCTCTGGAACAGGCTGCGATAACGATTGATCTGCCCCCGGAGTGGCTGAAGCGGCCATCCGGAGGGCCTAGGTCGTTTCGGCCGTGCCGGAGGCTCCCGCATCTCGAGATACGTCACGATCGATGCAATCTTGCCGGGCGGGAGATCCGTATACCCGTCGAGATTGAGCATCACCTGAGATGGTGCCGTCATGCTTCATCGCCTCTCGCGCGCCCGGAACGACACGATGTCCCACGGCCGCGGCAACAGCGCAACCGCTGCTTCGGATCGATCCGCCGCCCGCCGGCGATCCCAGGCCCGATCGATCCTGCTTCTTCGCAAACCAGCCTTGGCCGAAGCTGTCGCGATCCTTGGTGCGCCTCAATATCCCCTTGCAGCACAAGAGGTTCCTGAGGCACAGAGGAACCGGAACGAAGGAGCGCGACCGCCTCAATGAAAAATGTGCGTGAGTTCATCTGGCCGTTGATTGGATTGTTGGCCGTCGCTGTTTCCGGTTGGCTTCTCTACAAAGAGCTTCGTGGTCTCTCCCTGGATGACGTTTGGGACAGCCTGACCGCCGTTCCAACGGAACGTTACGTTCTGGCGGGCCTGTCGACCCTTGTCGCCTATGCGGCTCTCGCCTGGTATGACCGGATCGCGCTTCTTCACCTGGGCGTGCGCCACATTTCATGGCTTTTCGTCTCCGTCACGTCCTTCACGACCTACGCCTTGTCGCACAATATCGGTGCGTCCGTCTTCTCGGGCGCCGTCGTGCGGTATCGCGCCTATACGTCCAAGGGCTTGAGCGCCGCGCAGATTGCGGTGCTGGTGGCCCTCTGCTCCTTCACGTTCGGTCTCGGAACGATCCTTCTGGGCGGGGTCGTTCTGACGCTCGATCCCACGCTCCTTCACCGGCTGGAGGATCTCCTTCCGGCAGCCCTGACCAACCCGGCAACGGCACGGATCGTAGGGCTGCTCCTGATCGGGTTCGTCATCCTGTATGTGGCGGGCTCCATCCTGCACCTGCCGCCCCTGGTGATCCGCAAGGCCAAGCTGGAGTATCCCCGTCCGGCCATCATGGTGCGCCAGCTCATCGCCGCGCCGCTGGAATTGCTCGGGGCCGCCGGGATCATCTATTTCGTTCTCCCGGCCCATCTCGAGCCGAGCTTCATCATCGTCCTTGCCGTCTTCCTGGCCTCCTTCTCGGCGGCCCTGGTCAGCCACGCTCCGGGGGGGCTGGGCGTGTTCGAGCTCGTGTTCCTCACCGCCATGCCGGACATCCCGAAGGCGGATGTCCTTGCGGCATTGATCGTGTTCCGCCTCTTCTACCTCTTGATCCCGTTCGCCATGTCCCTGATCGTCGTCCTGCTCTTCGAGCGGGCGCGTCTGACGCAAGCCTGGCGGGGCAGGGAAGGGGCCGGCGACGGACCTCTTCCTCCCGCGCCACTTGGCTGACCGTCCGATGCGGACGTTGGAGCGAAGGCTGCGGTTCGGCCTGTCGACTCTGTTCGGCATCAAACCGCTCGGTTTCTTCATTCCGTATCGCTATGCAGCGGAAGTCGAGCCGGCCGATTATCCCGCGCTGCGCCCGCTCTTCGACGCGGCCTGCCCACAGTTCCGACAGATCGTCGATTCCGCCGAGGATTATGCGGAGGATCTCGGGCGCATCAGGGACGGGCAAGGGCCGGCGCGCTTCGACCAAGACTGGTTCCCGCGCCTCGATGCCGTGGCGGCCTACACGATCGTTCGCCGCGAGAGGCCAGGCCGCATCATCGAGGTCGGATCAGGCCATTCGACCCGATTCATGGCCCAGGCCGTTCGGGACGAGGGGCTTGAAACCCGGATTGCCTGCATCGATCCCGCCCCGCGGGCCGATTTGGCCCGCCTGGACGTGGAGCACCATCCGGTCCTGCTGAAGGACGCTGACCCGAAGCTTTTCGAGCAACTCGGGGCCGGGGACGTCCTATTCATTGATTCCAGCCATATCGCCATGCCGGGCACGGACGTCGATCGACTGTTCCTGGACGTTCTGCCGCGCTTGAGTGCCGGCACACTGGTCCACATTCATGACATCACCTTGCCGGATGCCTATCCGGCAGCCTGGTCCTGGCGCGCCTACAACGAACAGATCCCGGTCGGAACCCTCCTTCAGGGCGGCGGCTACGAACTCGTCTTCGCGAGCCATTTCGCGGCAAGGGAGGTGCTGCCTCTTTGCCCGGCGGGCATCCTCGCATCATTGCCTCTTGCCGCGGGCGCCCACGAAACCAGCCTGTGGCTGAGGAAGCGCGCCGAACGTTAGCGGACGATCACGAGACCCGGGAGGACTTTTGCCCCGGTTCCGGGACGGCAATGCCGGCCTCGCTGTATTCGCTCAGCTTGTTGCGCAGGGTCCGGATGGAAATGCCCAGAAGCTTGGCCGCATGGGTTCTGTTGCCGAGGCAGTGGCTCAGCGTCTCAAGGATGAGATGCCGTTCAACATCGGCCAGGGTTCTGCCGACGAGGAGCCCAGCCGCAGCGTCGGCTCGTCTGATCGGGAGCGGGGATGGTGGAATCCAGAAGTTCGATTGCGGTGAGTCCTGACGGCTTGGCGTTTCGAGAGCTGGGCGCAATGCGAGACCTATATGAACGGAGGTGCTTAGCAACAATTTCCCAGCCTATGGTTAGCATTCCCTTAATATGCCGCCTGACCGGCTGAAACGAAAAAGGCGCCGCCCCCGGGCGGCGCCTTACAACGGGTCTCTCGAACTGAGGACTACTGACGGTACTGCTGGATCCGCGTCGTGCGCAGACCCGCGAGGCCGTGCTGATCGATGGAAAGCTGCCAGCTCAGGAACTCTTCTGTTGTCAGCGTATAGCGCTGACACGCTTCCTCGAGGCTTAGAAGACCGCCCCGCACGGCGGCGACGACCTCGGCCTTGCGGCGGATGACCCATCGCCGGGTGGACGATGGAGGAAGATCGGCAATCGTCAGAGGACTGCCATCAGGCCCAATGACATACTTGACCCTCGGGCGGTGGGGTTCGGTCATGATACGCTCACACAAAAATTCAACGACCTCGTTGGGCTCAAGCTACGCCACGGGACTTAATGTTTTCCTAAACGCCGCAGGGACTTCAACGAGCCTGCCCAGATTTGGCCATAATAGTTAAAGCCTTCTTATTGGCGTGCTTTGTCGCTCTGGAACATTGCAGCCTCAGTCGCTATAGAAGGGCTTTGGCCACTCCCGTGCGCCGCCTTGAACGGCGCCTCTGGATGGAACGATGCTGAATTCACTCGGACTTCCCAAGGACCCGTCCCAGACACGCGTCGTGGTCGCGATGTCGGGCGGCGTCGACTCTTCCGTCGTGGCTGCTCTTCTCAAGCGTGAGGGCTACGACGTCCTCGGCATCACGCTTCAGCTCTACGATCATGGCGCTGCCGTGCATCGCAAGGGGGCCTGCTGCGCGGGGCAGGACATCTACGATGCGCGCCGCGTGGCGGAGGCCATCGGCATTCCCCATTACGTGCTCGACTACGAGGCCCGCTTTCGGGAGGCCGTGATCGACCGGTTCACCCAGAGCTATCTGGCGGGCGAAACGCCCATCCCCTGCGTGGAATGCAACCGCTCGATCAAGTTCCGCGACCTCCTGGATACCGCCAGGGAACTGGGGGCCGACATTCTCGCCACCGGCCACTACGTGGCGAGCCGTGCCCTGCCGGACGGGCGACGGGCGCTTCATCGGGCGGCCGACCCGGATCGGGATCAGAGCTACTTCCTCTATGCCACCACGCCTGAGCAGTTGGACATCCTGCGCTTTCCTCTGGGCGAGTTGCCGAAGGACGAGACTCGAGCCCTAGCGCGGGAATTCGGCCTCGGAGTCGCCGAGAAGGCCGACAGCCAGGATATCTGTTTCGTGACGCAGGGGCGCTACAGCGACGTGATCGAGCGCCTGAAGCCCGGCGCAGCCCAAGAGGGCGATATCATTCCCGTAGACGGCCGCGGGCTCGGGCGTCACGACGGCATCATTCATTATACCGGCGGGCAGCGGAAGGGGCTGGGGCTCTCGGTCGGCGAGCCGCTCTATGTCGTGCGCCTGGATGCCAAGGAGGCTCGGGTCGTGGTTGGGCCGAGGGAGGCTTTGGCCACACGCATGGTCCGGATCACTGACGTGAACTGGCTCGGTGATCGTCCGCTGGAGGCGCTGGGTGAGAAGGGGATGGACGTGGCCGTGCGGGTCCGTTCGACCCGCGAGCCGCGCCCGGCCATTCTGCGGTTCGGCGGAACCGGCCCTACGGTCGAGCTGTTGTCGGCGGAAGAAGGGGTGTCTCCCGGTCAAGCTTGTGTCATCTATGAGAGCGATGCTCCCCGGGCGCGCGTGCTTGGCGGGGGCACCATCGCTCGCACCGCAGCCGAAGCCGCACCCGCCGCGGCCTGAGGCCTTTCCTAGGGAATCTTCATGACGGATGGAACGACCACGGCCCTAATGCGCAAGGCTTACGCGCGTTGGGCCCCGATCTATGACCTCGTCTACGACAAGCTGACCGAGCCTGCCGCCCGTGCGGCGGTCAACGCGGCCGTTGCCTGTGGCCCCAAGGTTCTGGAGGCAGGCGTCGGAACAGGCCTGTCGCTCGGCTACTATCCTGGCCATGCGGAGGTTTACGGGGTCGATCTGTCCGAGGACATGCTGCGCCGCGCACAGGAAAAGGTGGAGAAGCGTGGCCTGACCCACGTCAAGAGCCTGCAGGTCATGGACGTCACCCGCCTCGGGTTTCCCGACGAGACCTTCGACGCCGTCACGGCACAGTTTATCATCACCCTCGTGCCAGAGCCCGAAACGGCTCTCGCTGAATTTGCCCGCGTCCTGAAGCCCGGCGGCGAGATCGTCCTGGCCAACCATTTCGGCCAGCCCTCCGGCCCGATTGCGGCGCTGGAGGAAGTGGCGTCTCCCGTCGCCAAGGCGATCGGGTGGAGCTCCGCCTTCAAGGCTTCTCGGGTCGAAGCCTGGGCCAAGAGTACGGGGTTCATGGAGGTGGTGGAGCTGAAGCCGCTCTTCCCTGCAGGCTTCTTCAAGCTGATGCGCATCCGGAAGAGGCGATAGGGCAGGAGCTGCGGCTGCACGAGATGACTTTTCGGGACGTTGCCCTATCTTTCCGGGCTAAGTCCCGTTCTATACAGCGAAAGTCCTCGTCATGCGCATCTTCATGTTCGCCTCCCAAGCCAGGGAAGATCTTCACGCCTTTGCGAGCGACGAGACGGGAAGCAAGCTTCCGGCGAAGTACGGCCCGTGGGGACTGACCGGAACCCTCGGCTCCCGCGAGGCCCCTCCGCATAAGTTCTCGCGCCGGGTGATCGAGCAGGCGATCACGGCCGAGGGCTTCCAGCTCTGGCGAATGAAGAAGGGGTGAGCCTCAAAAAGGCTGCAGGGACTATAAAAGAGCATGCAGCCCGCGGGTCATTCTTGACACCGGGGGCCAACCTTCCCTATATCGCCCCTGTCTGACACGGGGGGCTCCCCGGTGCCTGGGGCGGAGTAGCTCAGTTGGTCAGAGCAGAGGAATCATAATCCTTGTGTCGGGGGTTCAAATCCCTCCTCCGCTACCATCAATCCCCCCGACAGACTGGATGCAGTGGCATCGGCTGTCGGCGGATTCGCAGTAAAAGCCATCCACGGACTGTGAATCTCGACTGTTGGCTCCTTGCGCCATCCCTCAGCCTTATGCACTACGATGCTGTGAAGGAAAAAGCGGAACGCTTCTGATAGGGCGTGGTCGCCTTCCATGTCACCACGCTCCATCATTTCGCGCAACTCCGTTGCACAAGCCAAGACCTTCTTCAGGGCGGCAGGGTGGATGTCGATAACATTGTCGGGTTTATCCTTGCCAAGGACTGACAGCTTGGTCTCAATCACGGTCTTTTCCGCGTACGCTGATTTTACACGTTGGTCGAGCACCGCCTCCACCCCGACACCACGCATGAGCAGGTCGGTGAGTTTCTCGACCTCACGCTCCAATTCGCCCAAGCGACGCTCCAGCTTCGACCGCTCATTGATCTTGTCGCCTACGTCCCTCCGGGCCTCGGCCCGCGCATTCTTCAGTAGGACATTGATGTCCTCGGGCGAGGAAAAGAGCCCAAGGACTGTGTCGATGACCTTACGCTCGACAATCTCCACATAAGTCATGACTGGATTGGGGCAGTCTCCGCTTTCATGGTGCCGCGAGCACTGGATGCGCATTTTCCCCGTCTTGTCGCGCCCCTTCACGGACATGCCACTGCCGCAGCAACCGCAACGCAGCAGGCCAGAGAGCAGCCGCTTAGCCTTCCGCTGCTTAGGGGGAGGGACGTGGGCACGCTCCTCCTTCAGCCGCTGGACTGCCAAGAATATCTCCTCATCGACAATCCGATATTCAGGCTCTTCGCGGGTAACATGTTCACTTTTGTCCCGTGGGCGGATGACGCGCTTCTCAGCTTCGCCAACCACCTTCCGCATGTGGTTCTTGTTCCAGGTCGGACGGCCCACGTAGAGCGTATTGTTGAGGATACCTGTGCCCCGCTTCTTCATCCCGTTAATGGTAGAGGCATTCCACCGGCCACCACGGGGAGCCGGGATGCCGTCCTTGTTCAAACCCTGAGCAATCTGCCGGGGTGTATTGCCTGCAAGACGTTCCGCAAAGATGCGGCGGATGACTTCCGCCTCGGCGTCATTGACCAGAAGACGACCCCTATCGGAAACTTTGTCCGTAATCTCATGCTTCAGATGGTAGCCGTACGGACGCCCACCCATATGCAGGCCATCACGCTCAAATTTCGGCTTCATGCCGCGATGAACCTTGCGGCCTGTCTCCTCGCGCTGCTCTTGAGTCATTGCGGTGGTCACGCTCGCCATGACTTTGCTGAGTTTCCCACCATTGTTGACCGCCCAGACCTCGAAGCCGTGGAAGTCGGCGTGATCCATCAATGCCGACATGTCGGTGGTGCTCCGGCTAATGCGGTCGGCGTGCTCAGCCAGGATAATGTCGATCTGCCCGTTGAGAGCCGCCTTGATTATCGCTTCGGCTCCAGGGCGACCCCTGATCGCGCTCGCAGAGATTGCCGCGTCTTGGAATACTTCAACTACCTGCCAACCGGGCTGCCGGGCCGCGAACTCCTGGCAGTAGACAATCTGATCATCGTTGGACTTCTCGTTTGACTTCTCATTCGAGAACCGTGCGTAAATTCCGACTTTCTTCATTGCCTCATCCCTTGGCCGCCTGTTGTTTTTGACGCTCTTCCCTCACAATCCTGATTGCGAGAACTTCTAGGAAGCGCTGCCAACCCGCACGCACTTCTGGGCTGAATTGCTTGTGGTTCTTGTTATCCCGACTGCAATTGCCGGAATTCGTTGTGGTCACTGAAAATACTCAAAGGTGCACCGGCAAAACGCTGGGACCGGGGATGGCTACCCGGTCTTCGAGACTCGACTGAGAGACGGCTCCAGAGCGTCGTGGTCATTGGTTCAGGGCTCCGAATAGATATCGTCAGTGTTTGGGGATCATGAGGTGGTTCGGTGCGGCTCTCGGTAATTGTGAGCCGCTCCAAATGTTGTGCGCTGCGTGAAGCTGATGTTCTTCGGCCTACCAACACAATCTGCCATCGCTCTACCGAGGTGCTCCGTAAAGTGGCAGCAGCCGGATCACCTGATTCGACATCAGGCGTGGCCGAACCAGTGGAAGTCATTGACTCCGGCTTGCCTTCAACAGTCCATTCAAACCGCTATCAGATATCCCGCGTGCGAGAATTAAACTCGATCCATCCCTGTTCGTACGTATAGACGAGTTTCGCGTTTTCCCACCGGAGTTTGAAGTCCACGGCAGCAGTATTATCGAGGAGGTCAACCTGAACCTTCGCGGCTGTCCGAGTGAACAGCCGATAGCGACCTTGGTGCCCACGCTCAACGAGCCATTCGATGACATCAACCATTTCACTCAGGCTGCACACATCGGGAGCCCAATGAAAGTCGCGGTAGTCATCTGTCATCCAATTACGGACAGGGGTCACTTGGAGCACTTCAAGGTCGAATTCGAAGATTGCCTCCGGATGATCCGCTGGTTTCGCAGGGCGGGGCAGGGGATCAGGCTTCGAGCGGTTGCGGGAGGAAAAGCGACGGCGCGGGCCAGTCAGAATACTTGTGTCGCCCGCGTCGCGGGCATCTTGGATTGTCGTCATGATAAATTCTCTAAATTTCAAGGATGAATAGCCCGTTCTTGGCGCAAAATGCCTGGGCTGCGATTTGAATAACTTGCGGAGCCTTGTCTCAGCAACGCGAATTTGTGCGATTTGCTTTCAGCACGAACTTCGCCGGTTGAGGCTAAGGATGAAGTTCGTCCTCAGTTGCTAACTATGCGAATAATATTGCACGTGAAGTCTGCCCAGTGGATAAATAAGAGCATACTGTCATCCAACTCGGATGTTGAAATACCCTCAGGCGGATCACCGGGGTCGCCGCCGCCCCAAGACAGTGGCCGGGACCAAGACCGGCCCGATGAGGCAGAGGGGCCGACGAGATCGACGCTGCTCGTGACGGGTCCAATCCCCGCCAAGGCGTCACAAAGAGGATCGCTCCGTCTGAAGATTGACGACGATCCATCTGCACTCGGTCAACGAGGAATTGGCTTGGTGCAGACGCCATCGCGTACGCGATGAACCGCTGGAAGGCTTTGGGCCTTCGAGAAGGGCGAACACAAGCAGGGCTCGGGCAGCCACCTGCTTCCCGGTAATAGGGATACGTCGCCAGTTCCCGGCTGATACTCAGCGAAAGTGGATGACCCCTTTCAAACTTCTCCCTCGTCTCTGCAACAGGACGCTCGACATTGGACCGTCGAGCTATCGGCCTTTGTAGGGACGGGGGATTAGAAGTCTGCATCAATCTAGCGAATTGGATGATATTGGGCCCTTGGAGAGAATTATCCAAATCATCGTTGAATGGGCTGATAAGCGCCAGCTTTCAGCCCATTCAACAGCCTAAGCGAAACGAAGTGCAGCTTGGGCTCATACTCTTTTCCGACATCAACCCGAGTCCTATGGAGGGTATACCCCCCAGTGATCCCTTGACCGAGACGGGACTCCATCCGGATCACATCGGCTGACCATCAGCGGTTCTTTGACATCCTTCATGAAGGGCAATTCGAGCCAGAACGGCTCACGCGGATTGTCCGCAGTGAGAGCCCAGTCGGGCCACCCTTGCGATTGCAGTCGGGTCGGCTTCTTAGGTGAGGTCAACACCAAGTATGGAGTGATGTCCTGGACCGCGAGCAAGGCCAAGCGGCTGATCTTGCTGTCCATCTGGGCATTGCTCCAGCCCCCTGTCTTGGCCTCGACCAGGATGAGGGTCTTGCCGAATGCGATGACGAGATCGCAATCTTCCTGTGATCCCGTGACATGACCAAGATTCTTCTGCGGCCCGATTTCCGCAAATGGCTTGGTGTTGTTTGCGAGGATCAGGAGCGCCCCGAAGAGCCAGTCGATGTGGTAATCGAAGGCCCACCAAGCATCGGCAGGAACTTCGAGTTTCAGGAGTGCTCCGAGACGTTTGCAGAAGTTTGGATCAAGCCGATCAAACGGCTGCCCAACAGCATCCCGCAATAGGCAGAACCGCTCCTTTCGATTGAATTGCGCAAGTGCTGCCGCCAACGATAAGGGCTGTGGCATTTCGGAGAGTACGTACGTGTTCATAATCGCAACCGGAGAACTAGCCGCCTGAGTTGCGGTTGAAGAGTGTGCCCGTTCCCTTGTCGATCCGACCGTGTTTGGCAATTAGTTCCTTTTCACGCTGCTTTGCACCAAAAAGCGAACTGCCAAAATCCTCAGCATTTATTGTCAATTCCTGGCCGCGCTTTCTGATCTCGGCCATCTTCATGTTGAGACCAGGATTGTGCGTCTTCGGCAAGAGGTAGTTCCCCCTCACTCGAAAATAGTTCTTGGCCCGATCTCCTCGACCCCGACCCACATAGATTGGTACTATCTCGCTCCCAACCCAGGTCCCGATCACGTAGACGTAATGAGGTCCCGTGATGTAGCCGAAAGGATTGCGTAAGTTCGGGTTGATCATGAAATTTGCCCCATTGGTACAGATTGTGACATCCTTCTGCCGTCCCTGTATGGGTTAAACAAGCCGATCTGAGAAAAGCCCAAGGGTCCTTACACAGCTAATATGCTGATGCACTCAGGCGTTGGTTGGGGTGCCTTGAACGGCATTCACGCACCTAGCAAAAGGCTCGGACCAGAAACCTTTCGACCAGTGGAAGATGTCAACGGACTGGCGCAGCCCCAGTTTGAAGAACGGGTCTCCCTCCACGAGCGCCTGTGCGGCCTCTTTCGTATCGGCATATACGAGCCACAGAGCGCCTTGAGGGGTGTTCTCGGGTTCAGGTCGCAGTGCGCCACCAGCGATAATTCTGCCGTCCTGGGCCGCGACGTACGCCAAGTGCTCGTCAACATGGCTCTGTCGAAGGTGCAAGCGCTCGGGGTTGTCCCGCAGAAGGACGGCAAACAACATGGATTGGGTCTCCGTCAGGCTGGCCGAGATGGAGACAGAGTAAGTTGCGACCCGTCCCGGTCCCAAAGGCTCTGACGGCTAAGATCGGTTCAAAATGGGCATTGCCGACGCTACTTTCGGCTTTTCGGGTGGCTCGTGGTATCTTCGGGTTCTTTCCCGACGAGGTCGATCATGAGTGATCAGGACCCAGCCGACTGGCCGCCACACCTCGATGCCGTAATCGCAGCGCCCCAGAACCATCGTGTACTGTTTGAAGACGAAGAAGTTCGGGTTCTCGAAGTTACGGTGGACCCGGGTGAGCGCGAGGCCCTGCATCATCATCGCTGGCCGAGCATTATGGTGGTCCTCGCCCGCCCGAACTACGTCAACCGGGACGCTCAGGGAAACATCATTCCACCTGCTGGAGGGCCGCCAAGCAGTCCAGTGCTGCCAAGGGCGCTACGCCTGCCGCCTCAGCCGACCCATGCCATCGAAGTTGATGCCGACGCACCACATGGGTTCCGTGGCATCAGGATCGAGTTCAAGATACCGAGTTAGGTCAAACCAGTTCGGCCTGTCCGTCTACAGAATAACCGATCTCAGGTCTGCTCACATATTCAGGCAGCCTCCCCACGCCCACCAATCACCCACTCGGCGGGCATGGGTGCGCTCACGGTGCAAATAACCCCAGCAGGGTCGTAGGTAATATGGACCTCGCCCGCGAGTTCCATCGCCAAGCTGCGCTCGATCAGCCGCGATCCGAACCCCTTTTGGGCTGGCGGCGACACCGGAGGGCCGCCACGCTCCTGCCAGCGCAAGGCGAGGTTTGGCGGATCACCGGGCGTGACCGCCCACGTGATTGCAACCCGGCCCGTTGGGACCGAGAGCGCACCGTATTTGGCAGCGTTGGTCGCCAGTTCATGCAATGCCAAGGTCAGTGCCAAGGCTACCCTTGGCGGCAATCGCAGTTGCGTCCCTTCGATCTCAAAGCGCTGGCGCGGGTAGGGCGCAAGAACCTCGCTAACAACAGCCGCGATTTCGGCTCCATCCCAATTCTCGCGTGTGAGCAGGTCATGGGCTCGGGACAGCGATTGTAGGCGCGCTTCAAAAACCTCGCGCGCCCGGTTGTCCAATGGGCCGCTGCGGAAGCTCTGCCGCGCGATGGCCTGCACCGTCGCCAGGATATTCTTCACCCGATGGTTCAGTTCATGCACCAGGGTCTGTTGCAGGCGCTCGGCCCGCCTGCGCTCGGTGATGTCACGTGCGATCTTCGACGCGCCGATGACTCGGCCTTCCGCATTTCTGACCGGCGAAACCGTCAGCGATACTTCGACCGCACTGCCGTCCTTGCGGCAGCGCACCGTTTCATAGGGCTCGACGCGCTCGCCCCAGCGGATGCGTTCGAGAATTCTCGGTTCCTCATCCTGCCTATCCTCGGGGAGCAAGATCATGACGGGCTGGCCGATCACCTCCTCGGCCCGGTAGCCATAGAGCCGTTCCGCGCCTTGGTTCCAGCTTGTGATCGTGCCGTCGAGGCCCATACTCAGGATGGCATCATCAGAAGACTCGATGATCGCCGCGAGCCGTCGCTCAACTTGCTCGGCGCGCTTGCGCGCCGTGATGTCGATCACCATCGCAACAACTTGCTGCACCCGGCCAGCCTCATCGTGGATCGGGGCGACAGAGCTATTCGCCCACACATACGACCCATCCTTGCGCACGTAACGTTTCTCGATCTCGAAGCTGGTTCCATTCCCGACCGTCTGCCGGAAATGCGCCACACTGCCGAGCAAGTCGTCGGGATGAGTGATGTCCTGCATCCGCATCCCGAGCAGTTCGGCCTCGGTATAACCGACCATCTCACAGAACCGCTGGTTGAGCATTGTGAAGCGCCCGGTTGCATCGCACTGGACGATCCCACCCGTGGATTGCTCAAAGATGGCTCGCAGCCGCGCCTCGCTCTCGCGCAGCGCCTCCTCAGCCTGCACCTGCTCGGTTACATCGTGGCCCTCGACAAATATGCCGGTGACCTGTCCCTTATCATCGCTGATCGGCTGATAGATAAAATCGACGAACCTATCTTCAGCAGGACCAGACGGTTGCCGCTGGAGTTTCACCGGCAACCGCCGTCCAACGAACGGCTCTCCGGTCGAGTAGACCTGATCCAGCAGTTCGACGAAACCTTGTTTCACGACTTCGGGCAATGCCGTTCGAACAGTCATGCCAACCAAGTCACGATGGCCGACGAGTTGCTGGTAGGCATCGTTGACGAGATCAAAGACGTGCTCTGGCCCACGGAGGACGGCTATGAAGCCGGGAGCCTGCGTGAACAGGCGGTGCAAATCCTCCTTGTCGGCTTGCAGCGCGGTGCGGGCCTCGACCTCCTTGGTCGTCTCGGTGCAAGCGCAGAACATGCCGCCAATTCCGCCGGTCTCGTCATGGACCGGGCTGTAGGAAAAGGTGAAGTAGGTCTGTTCGTCAAAGCCCTTGCGCCGCATCATCAGCGGCAGGTCCTCGTGGAAGGTCGCCTCGCCCGCGAGCGCCTTGGTGATTGAGGGCTCGATGTCATCCCAAATCTCGAACCAGATGTCCTTGAAGCGACGGCCCATCGCTGCTGGGTGCTTTGCCCCGAGAATTTCGGCATAGGGGTCATTGTAGACGAAGCCGAGTTCTGTCCCCCAAGCGATGAACATCGGGAACTTGGAATTGAGCAGGAGGCTCACGACCGCCCGGAGGCTCTGCGGCCATTGGCTCGGCTCTCCCAGCGGCGATGTGGACCAATCCAAGGAGCGCATGAGCGCCCCCGCTTCGCCGCCACCTGAGAGGAAATGGAACCCCGATACCCCTGTCCTAGCGGGCATCGCGCGGCTTTCTGCTTTTCATCGTCGCATCCGGACGACCATGACAATCCTGCTCGACCAGTAGACGCAGGGCGGCGCGGACGACCTCGCTGGCGCTGCGGTAGTGGCCGGTTGCGATCTTTGCATCAATGAGAGCGGTCAGTTCCGACGTGAGTGAGACACTGCGGACGAATTTGGCGGGCATCGAGGGAAGTCCTGAAGGCAGGTCTTAAAAGTTCACACCTTTTTATAGACCCGGTCCGGGCGGGTGCAAGCTCGGCCTTACTGGGCACTATCTTTGAGAGCGCCCCTAGTCGAACTCCTGGTTCAACTTGGGCATTGCGGAGGTGGACCTTCAGTTCTATCCGCACCAATAGAAGGCCGCACACCATCACTGATGTTGATGGCGCTCTCGGTCGATAGCATCGAGAATGAGTTCTCGATGCCGAACCCATGCTTCAAGGGTCGCTTTCAGGGTTTCCAGCAGTTCCTCGGCTCGGGCTGTCTCGTAACCTTTCTCTCTCATTTCGGTTATCCGGATAATCTGCTCCGAGATGCGCCGGTCGCCGTCCGCGATGTCCTGATCGGCCTTGGCAAGTTCGGCGCGTTCATCTGGCATGACCAGAACAGCCCTGTTAACATATGTTAACTCTTCCCGCAGGGAGACGTTCAGCACCATGAGGACTCCCTTCAACGCAGCAACCGCTCAACCTCTCATCCGCAAGCTCGGGCAGCGAGACGATCTCTCCGAGGAAGAGAAGCAAGTGCTCAACAAAGCGATCTCTCGGGTGGTCCAGTTCGGCGCTGACGAGGATATGGTGCGCGAGCATGACCGACCTTCCGAGTGCAAGCTCCTGCTGGAAGGGTGGGCGAGCCGGTACGTGACGCTGGAAGATGGCCGTCGCCAAATCGTCGCCATCCAGATTTCAGGCGACTTCGTGGACTTGCACAGCTTTCCCTTGAAGAAGATGGATCACAGCATCGGGACACTCACCCGCTGCACAGTTGCTCTCGTTCCTCATGAAGCTCTGCGGGAGATCACCGAGAACTACCCGCACCTGACACGCCTGCTCTGGGTCAACACCCTCATTGATGGAGCTATCCAGCGGAGATGGTTGCTCGGCTTGGGACGGAAGTCAGCTACCGAAAGCATGGCTCATCTGTTGTGTGAGCTTTACACTCGCCTCAATGTGGTTGGTCTGACGCAGGGTTATACCTTTCGGGTGCCGTTCACGCAGGCCGAGTTCGGGGATTGCCTTGGCCTGTCCACGGTCCACACCAATAGAGTCCTTGGAGACCTGCGCAGCGAAGGGCTGGTTACATGGCGCGGTGAAAATGTGGAGATCACGGATTGGGAAGGGCTTCAATCCCTCGCACATTTCGACCCAACCTACCTCAACCTTGAGGATGAACCGCGATAAGGGCCGTGAAATCGTCGGTTCAAATTGAGCATCCTCCCACCAGACCAGCCCGGATTGGTTCAGTTTTCGAAGCTTGACCGTTCAAACTGAACCAAGTAGATGCGAACCATCTAAAATGAACCATCGGATGGATTTCTCATGTTCGTGCGAGCGTACCTTCGGGCCTCAACTACGGAGCAGAATGCTGACCGCGCGCGCGAGCAGATCGACACCTTCGCAAGAGAGCACGGGCTCACCATTGCGGCCTACTATGTCGAGAACGAGAGCGGGGCGAAACTCGCTAGACCCGAACTGCTTCGGCTTCTCAGCGACGCCTCTGCTGGCGATTTAATCCTTCTGGAGGCCGTAGATCGCCTTACCCGGCTCAACGCGACCGATTGGGAAAAACTGAAGTCCGAGCTTGCTGCTCGCCGGTTGCGGATCGTTGCCCTCGACCTGCCGACAAGTTGGATGTTGGCGAAGCCGACGAGCGACGAGTTTACGGCGCGGATGTTTGATGCTCTCAACGCCATGATGCTTGAAATGCTCGCCGCAGGGGCTCGTAAAGACTACGAAGATCGTAGACGTAGAAGCGCGCAAGGACGCGAGAGAGCTAAAGCACGGGGACTCTACAAGGGCCGCCGGGAAGACAAGGCCCGCAACGATGGAATCGCTGCCATGCTGCGATCAGGCTCGTCGTGGTCGCAGGTTCAGGCTGCGACCAAGTGCAGTCGCGCCACCGTCGCCAAGATCGCCAAACGCATCCAGGTTATGGCGGACTCGGAGCAACGCTGAGAGGCGCACCGGGCTATTTTCGTACTCCCACGACAACTGAAAAGCGTACGGGACTGTGGAACACCGTGTAGGCAACGAGCAAACGCGGGGATTGCCCAGGTCTCAAAGCTCGCCTCTTTTTGAACGACAGAACGCCAGAACGTTAAAAATTCGTATCGAACCGTAACTTGAAGTGAATAGCCTCGGAGACCTTCTCAAAACGGTACCGGCGGCCAATCAGTCGTCCATCATCTCGAAGTGGCTCAGTCTCGCGCTCTCCGATGCAGTGGTGTCTGCACCACACCTCACGTTCACACATTTCATCCTCGAAGCGATTGTCTCCCAGGTTTTCACGAGTCAGGCCCATACAATCCACAACGAGAGGCGTGGCCTGACGACGGGCGTCATCAACAAAACCTTCTATCAGCCACGTGCTGGGTAAACGATTTCGTACTTTGGTAAATGTCATAACCGTATTTATCTCTCGCCGAGACATCTCTCCAGCCGGGGAGAGCCTCGGCTGCCGCTCGCGTACGAGGTCCAAAGTGCAGTTCGTTGATCTCCTCAGGTTGCAGAAAATAGACCCACAAGGAGTTCTCATTCTGCGCCACCGCCCATTCGAGCCTCGGTTCGCAAAGGTGTTGCCCTGGTTGGCTGCGGAGCGCCCGGACTACTACAACGCCTACCAGCAGACCCAAGGCGAGCGCGTCGAGAAGGCGATGGGTCGTTCCGAGTACGTAGCATCATTCATTGGTCACGAACCCGGAAAGGCGCTCTTCATTGGTCTCTACCGGGTCGGGGCAGCGACGCCGCTGAGTTTCGAGGAGTACTGGCGGGTCCCGGCCTACGTGGAAATGAAGACGCTCGGGATGAGAGGCTACACGGGCGAGGATGGCCGAGAATCTATCTTGTGGTTCGAACTTACCCTCGCAGATTTTTACGCGGACTGGAAAGGCAAGCTCGTCGTAGGCTGGCCTTCGCCTGAGCGCTCCTGGTGGCGCTGGGCTCACAAGAACGAGTTCCCTGTGGTCGCAGTCCACGAAGACAGCGCTCTGGTCGAGGAAATGCCGGAGTGGGACCGAATTGTGCTCTCCTGGGAGGAACTGCACGTCCTCCCAAGCCGATGGCGCTCAGCGCTATCCTATTGGCGAGGAATCTACTTTATCCGCGACATGTCAGACGGAAAATCGTACGTCGGCTCCGCGTATGGAGACAGCAATCTGCTCGGGCGTTGGCTTGGCTACGCCTCTTCGGGGCACGGCGGCAACCGCCTGCTTCGAGAACGAGACCCACAGAATTTCCGTTTTTCCATCTTGCAGCGAGTATCGCCAGACATGAATGCTGCTGACGTGATCCGGATTGAAGCAACGTGGAAGGAGCGCCTCCAGACACGTGGTTCATACGGGCTAAACGATAACTAGCACCCCCACTGCGTCTGAGCGTTCCAACACGTTGCCAGCGAAGAGCATCGTTGAGCCTGCCTACCGGCTGAAGAGGCGGTACCCGAGCATGAAGCCGATCATGGCAATACCAAACCCCAAGATCAGCCGCACTGCGAGCCCCACGGTGAAGCCAACCAGCCATGTCAACGCGAAGGCTGCGAGCCCCAATAGCCACCATGTCACCATCAGAAGGACCGGTGGGCTAATAAGGTCCCGCATAGTCGCCGTCCAGATATCCTCTTCGATGGGGCAAGCCTCGGTCGAACGAAACGACCTAATGCGTTTCGCTACTGCTGTGGAGCACGCGGCTGCACTTGGTGACGACCGAGTGACCTGATGCCACGCCTCCCTAGCGGGGTATCCCTGCGAGCGAAGATGGCGATAAACACCCTCAGTCCCGGCGTCGTACGAAGCTTGATGTCCAGAGCGTGGTGGCCTCGGGTGGATCGTCATTGCGTGCTCTCACCCTTCGAGATCATCAAGCCACTCTGTTTCACCCTGCCTCAGGGTACGTGCAACGCTCGCGGTAATGCTCGTTCCGTTCAACAGGACCGGTTGCAAAATTCCCAGGGAGGCCAGCTTCCAGCGGACCTCTTCCTCTACCGGGGCCTCCACATCCCAGTTGTGTCGGATATTGATTGACTGGAGCAAGAAGCAGCGGCGCTCACCTTTCGGGCCGATGAGGGGGCGAAGCTCGATTATGGCTCCAGGCTTCTCAGGCGACGGTCGCCATTCAACGTACACTGAGAGGCCAAGAACGGCTTCCGGAATCTTGGTCCGCAAGCAATTCGAGTACTCGATGGCCTTCTCCTTGATCTCTGCAACCGTGCTCAGAACGTGGAACTCCGGGTGATCCAGGTCGAGGGATGAGGGCACCTTCGCATCCTCTAGCCAACGGCGCAGCGTACGCCTGAGCCCCGCACGGGACGAGACCCGCTCCAGCGAGGTGCGAAGCGATACCTCGTCTACAGCGGTCGCGGACCGGATGAATCGCAACGTCTCCACGAAATCCTGTGCGCGCATGTGGCTCGCCGCACACAGCGCCCGCAAGACATTGGGTCTGAGGAGCGCCGGGTCGTCGATCATCTCGACGAGGTCCAGCAGTCGAGGCGTGATCTCCCCTACGTGCCGCAAGGCTCGCGCTTTATGCACATGACGGTGATCAACATAGAGGCGGTGCAGGAGCCGGTAATGCGGAGGTCCCATCACAATGTCCTCCGGCGTACGTGACAGCGCCCCCAGAAAACCGTCTGGACAAGTTTCGTACGCGGCGGCGACCAAATCACGCGCCCGTCGCCTTACCAGTGTTTCGGCAGCCGCAGCGAGCAACTCAGGTGAGCCAGCGTCGCCGGGCACCAGAACCCCCAAGCGCATCAAGAATGGTTGAAGGTCGTCGAGGCTAATGCGGCTGAGGGTGCTGTAAACTGCCTGTCTGCGGAGCGGACTGGCCCGGCAGAAAAAGGCGAGCAGACCCGGCCTATACTCATCGAGGCGGATTAGATGAGGAAGCACCCATCCCGAGATGGGCCGAGGTTCGAAGGGGATGGGAGTCGTACGCTGCTTTGAGAGGAGTTCCATGAATGCCCTTTCGAAAAGGCTCTCACGGAACGCTCAGAAGTCAACGAAATTGCCCAAATTTTTCTCCTCAGAACCGACCTTGGCAGGAGTTAGGCCGGGAACTTTCCTCTACCAACCATTTACCAGGACAAGCTATACAGTAGCGATCTTGCCCATCGAAGCCCGATCGGTAGATTGTCCTATTGTAAGCCCCTGATTGGAAAAACCTGAAATATGGCCGTCCTGACCCTTAGCCAGCTTGAAGGTCACCTCTGGAGAGCCGCTGACATCCTCCGGGGTGCGATCGACGCCTCGGATTATAAACATTATATCTTTGGACTCCTCTTCTATAAGCGCCTCTGTGATGTCTGGGAGGAAGAGTATGAGGAGCGGCTGGCCCAATATGGCGATAGCAAACTCGCCGCCGATCCGGATGAGCATCGCTTCGACGTTCCGCACGGGCACTCCTGGAAGGACGTACGGAAACACACCACCAACATCGGTGAGCACCTAAACGCTGCCTTCCATGCAATCGAAGACGCGAACCATCGTCTTCGCGGCATCTTTCAGGACGTGGACTTCAACAACAAGGAGCGGTTCCCGGATGCCGCTCTCGAAAGGCTCCTTCAGCACTTCGAGACCTATCGCCTCCGCAATTCAGATGTAGAGCCCGATGTGCTCGGGCAGGCGTACGAATACCTGATCGCTCAGTTCGCTGACGACGCAGGCAAGAAGGGAGGCGAGTTCTATACCCCCAAGATGGTGGTGCGCCTGATCGTCGAGTGCCTTCGGCCTGAGGAGGGCATGTCGATCTACGACCCTACCTGCGGCTCGGGCGGTATGCTTCTGGAGGCGGTTCATCATCTGGAGCGCCAAGGCAAGAATCCGAAGAGCCTGTCGCTTTTCGGCCAGGAGAAGAACCTCAACACCTGGGCCATCTGCCAGATGAACCTCTTCCTCCATGATATCGACGACGCGTCGATTGCCCGTGGGGACACCCTCCTGGACCCCAAGCACCTTGCTGGTGAGGGCTCGAAGGCGATCCGCACTTTCGACCGGGTGCTCGCTAATCCGCCCTTCTCGTTAAAATCGTGGGGCTCCGAGACCTGGAGCAACGGCGACCCCTATGCCCGGGATCGCTTCGGATGCCCACCCAAGTCGTACGGCGATTTAGCCTTCGTGCAGCACATGATCGCCAGCTTGAACTCGGACGGTATGCTCGGGGTGGTGTTGCCGCACGGCGTACTCTTCCGGGGCGGAGCCGAGGGGCGCATTCGTGCAGGGATGCTGAAGGAAGACATGGTTGAGGCGGTGATCGGCCTCGCCCCCAACCTGTTCTATGGCGCGGGTATTCCGGCCTGTATCCTGATCATCCGGAAAAACAAGCCTGCCGACAGAAAAGGAAAGACCTTATTCATCCACGGGGCCGAGCAGTTTGTGATCGGTAAGAAGCAGAATCTCTTGAGTGACGAGAATGTAGCGCGTCTCGCTTTGGCGTTTCAGGAGTTCCGCGATGTTGAAGGCTTTTCGTATGTAGCAGACGCCGAGGAGATCAAACAGAACGACTACAATCTCAACATTACCCGATATGTCGATCTCGGGAGCGATGAGGCGGAAGTTGACGTTTCTGCTTCGTTTTCAGTACTCCGGGAGCTTCGTGAGGAGCGTAAACGGGCAGAAGCGATACTAGATCGGTTTATGGAGGAGCTTGGATATGGCTCGTAGTGCGCTCTATCCAGCCAGCGTACAGCCTGGGAAGCCTCGCCTAGACCCGCCTCCGCCGGGCTGGTTCACCGTTACGCTAAGGGAGCTAATGGACGTTGTCGAACGGCCTGCGGAGCTACTGGACGATCAGGTATATCAACTGGTCACAGCACGTCGTTCTCGCGGAGGTATTGTCGCGCGAGATCGGCTGACTGGAAGAGAAATTCTTACCAAGAGCCAGTTCTTCATCAAAGAGGGCGACTTCCTAATTTCGAACCGCCAAATCGTCCATGGTGGCTGCGGTCTGGTGCCATCTAATCTGGATGGGGCAATCGTATCGAATGAATACACTGTTCTTCGAGCGACCTCCCGCCTTCTTCCAGAATTCCTTCAGTACCTTTCTCACTCGATATATCTTCAGCAAACCTTCTTTCAGGCGAGTGTCGGGGTCGATGTCGAAAAAATGGTTTTCGACTCTGACCAGTGGCTAAGCTACAGAGTTAACCTTCCACCCCTTCCTGAACAGCGGAAGATCATCGAAATCTTGGACTCGGTCGAAAATGTAATTCGGGTGACACAGGAGATCATCGAGCAAGCTACGAAAGTAAAGGACAGCACGCTTGCCGCACTTTTTATGGGGCGCAAGGGACATGCCGAGTATAAATCCGTTGGTGATTGGCGGATAGGTAGACTCCCGACCGATATCATTCCACGCACATGGAGGATTGCCAAGCTAGCCGATGTATCAAGGTTAGAAAGCGGGCATACACCAAGCAGAAAGGTCGCAGAATATTGGGATGGAGACATCCCATGGCTGTCACTGCACGATACCAAAAGCCTGTCAGAGCGAGTTATTTTTGAAACGGAGCAGAAGACGACCGCACTTGGGATTGAGAACTCATCAGCACGCATTCTACCGGCTGGAACAGTTGCTTTCTCCAGAACCGCAAGTGTCGGGCATTGCGTAATCATGGGTCGTGAGATGGCAACAAGCCAAGATTTTGCGAACTATATTTGCGGAGATGAGATCAACAACAGATTTTTGATGCACCTTCTTAGGTTCATGGCCCCTGTGTGGGCAAAGTTGTCCAGTGGCAGCACACACCAAACAGTTTATATGCCAGTCTTTGAGCAGTTGCAGATTGCTCTTCCTCCTATGGAAGAGCAGTTGAAGATTGCAGAAGTCGCGGATGCCTTCTTCGATTTTATCGAAGCTCAAGAGAGACAAGTGAAAAGACTGAGCGCTATGAAATCTGCCCTCATCCCCGAACTCCTCACTGGCCGGAAGCGGGTCAACACTGACCTTCCAATTGCCGCCGAATAATTGATAAGAGAGGAATTACGTGGCGGGTATGGAATGGTATCTGTCTGAGCAGCCCACGCTTGAATGCCTGAAGAGCGCTGGGTTTGTTTTCGTGCCGCCCGCCAATCATACGGCTCTTCGGGACGGCGATAATCAGGCTCTCTTCCGGCCTCATTTGATCGCTGCGATCCAGCGGATCAATGGCGTCTCGGAGGCGGATGCCCGAGCAGCATATGCCGATCTGGCTTCCGTGTCCGATAATGAGGCATGGCTCTTGATCCTTCGGGGGAACTTCAGTCGTACGGTGCAAGGAAAAGCCACTCGCCAGACTCTGAGGGTTCTCGATTTCCGGAAGCCTGAGAACAACCTCTTTACTGTCACCCACCAGTTTCGGATTAAGGCCGAGGCAACCCGGATAGCCGACGTAGTGGTACATGTAAACGGTATCCCAGTCGTCGTGATCGAGTGCAAGAGCCCGATCAACGACAAGGACAAGACCGGCGAAGCATTCGAGCAGATCAGGCAGTACGAGCGGGACATCCCGCGTCTTTTCTACTCGAATTGCTTCAACATTGTTACTGATGGGACCAAATGCCTTTATGGCGCAACAGGAAGTTCGTCGAAGTTCTATG
This sequence comes from Pseudomonadota bacterium, assembly GCA_023426505.1. Lineage (GTDB taxonomy): Bacteria > Pseudomonadota > Alphaproteobacteria > Rhizobiales > Beijerinckiaceae > Microvirga. Next base: position 16,219 of record JAFAAP010000074.1, on the reverse strand, counting down.
CCGAGTGGGGTGATCCATGGCCCCGCAAGGAAACCGACTTTCCTGACGCACTCTCAAAGGGCCTCTGGAGCCTCCTTGAGCCCTCGCGCCTACTCGATCTTATTGCTCATTTCATCGTCTTCGAAAAGACGGACAACGGCACCATCAAGAAGGTATGCCGCTACCAGCAGTTCCGGGCGGTCAACAAGATTGTCGGGCGTGTCGTCGAGGCCAAGCATCGGCGAGGACTCATCTGGCACACTCAGGGCTCGGGCAAGTCCCTGACCATGGTGTTCGCCGCCCTCAAGCTAAAGACACATCTGACCGTCACCTCGCCCGAACTGACGAACCCCAACATCATGGTCCTGACGGACCGCCTCGACCTCCACGGCCAGATCAGCGGGACCTTCACAGCCTGCGGCTTGCCGAACCCTGTTGCCGTCGAGAGCATTCGAGACCTGCGGGACCTGATCAGCAAGGGCACCGATGGCCTGACCGTCCTCTCGACGATCTTCAAGTTCCAGGGATCAGACCAGCCGATCCCGAACTCGGCGAATTGGATCGTCATGGTGGACGAGTGCCACCGGACGCAGGAGAAGGACCTCGGAGCCTACCTGCGCAAGACCATGCCCGAGGCCCGGTTTTTCGGCTTCACGGGCACACCGATCAAGAAGGACGACAAGGACACCTACGCGAACTTCGGCATCGTCGGCGAGGGCTATCTCGACAAGTACGGCATCGACGACGCGGTTGCAGACGGGGCTACGGTGCCGATCTTCTATACGGGTAGGAAGACTGATTGGCATATCGACGAGGCCAAGATCGACATCCTGTTCGACCAATGGTTCGCCGATCTTCCGGACGACAAGTTGGAGGAGGTGAAGCGGCGAGGTGTGAAGATCACTGATCTGGTCAAGCACCCGAAGCGCATTGACTTGATCGCGTACGACATCTGGACCCACTTCAAAGCCTATGCTCGCCCGGATGGCTTCAAGGCCCAGATCGTTGCCATCGACCGAGAAGCGGTCATTCTCTACAAGCGCGCCCTCGACCGGGTGATTGCCGAAGACCAGATCACGCAAGGCGTCACCGTGGATGAGGCCAGAGCACGGGCCACCGCCATGTCAGCCTGTGTCTACTCGGCTTCCCAGGAGGACGCGAAGCCGAGTGAGGACGAGTACATTGAAGCTCTCCGCCAGGACCTCAGAGCGCAGTACCTCGACCGGGATGCCGAGACTGCCGTCAAGCAGGCGTTCGGGAAGAAGGGCGAGAGCCCGGAGTTCCTGATCGTCTGCGACAAGCTCCTGACCGGCTTTGATGCGCCCAACGAGTCGGTGATGTACCTCGACAAGCCGCTGAAGGAACATACACTCCTTCAGGCCATCGCCCGCACCAATCGCGTCGCGGACGCCAAGAAGCGCAACGGGCTGATCGTTGATTACATCGGTGTCTCATCCAACCTGGAGGAGGCACTGGCATCCTACCGAGCGGACGATGTCCGCAACGCCATGCGCAATCTGGATGACCTGCGGAACCAGCTACGCGTCGCTCATGCCGCCGTCCTCCAGATGATGAAGGGGCTGAGGCGGGATGGCGGCAAGCTGTCCAAGGACAGCCTGAAGGCCGAATTCGATCATCTGGTCGATCTCCTTAAGACCGAGGACAAGTGGTTCGAGTTCCGGGCCAAGGCCCGTGACTTCATCGGTCTCTACGAGGCCCTCAGCCCTGATCCGAGCATCCTGGAGTACACCTCTGACCTGAAGTGGGTGGCGATCTTCCTACGCTACGCTACTCAGGTCTTCGAGAAGCGGGAGGCGTTCGACCAGAACAGCTACAGCCGCAAGATCAGGGACATGCTCGAACAGCACCTCGACGCGACGGGCTTGAGCATCACGGTGAAACTCAGAAACATCACCGATCCCGAGTTCTGGGATGATTTCGATGTGGAAGGCAAGGCCGAGGACGACCTGAAGACGGCTGCGATCCGCAAAACCACGGAACTGCGTAAGGTCGTGACGGAGCGGATCGGTCAAAACCCACACCAATATGCTAAATTCTCAGAGCGCCTGCGGGAATTGCTAGAACGGTTGGACGAGGCCCAACTGTCGTGGGCCGACAAGCTCAAGATGGCCGAGGAGCTTGCCAAGGACCTTGAGGCGGAGGCCACTGCTCATGAGGGGACGGGCCTTTCGCCTGGAGCCTACGGAATCCTGCAAGTGCTCCGGTCGTTTGGAGCAGGCGACGGGGCCGAGAGCTTATCGACCGAGATTGCGTCTCTCTATGGCAATGACGCGACCGCCCCGCCCCGATGGCATGAGAAGGAGGGACTCCGTAAGTCCCTCCGCCAGCAGGTCCGTGCCATGGTCCACTCCTTTGGCCTGGGGAACCTAAAGGAAGTCTCTGAGCAGATCGAAGAGTTCGCACTCAAGTATTTTGCGAGGGCCTGATCGTGCCTGTGCTGACGGTCGGCGACACGTCCATCCCGTACGTCCTACGCCGCTCCGGCACAGCGACCCGCGCTCGCATTACGGTGACGCCCGCCGGAGTGGAGATCGTGGTGCCGGTGGCGGCAACGGACGATGAGATCGCAGGCGTGCTGGATCGTCGGCGAGCATGGCTTATCGAGCAGACCCAGCAGATGGCTGCTCGCGTGGCAGCCGCACCCAAGGCGAGCCACTTTGTCAGTGGAGCGAAGATACCGTATCGCGGCAGGCTAATGCGACTGAAGATCGAGCCGACCAATGGCACCTTGGTGGAGATCATCTACCGCAACGGCTTCCATGTCGGCTACCCTCGTACGGCGTCGGAAGCCTCACGGGATGCTCTGATTGAATCCGCTCTACGGCTCTGGCTCCGGAAGCGCCTCAGGGAAGACGTGGCAGCTTTCGTACGGCAACACGGTGAACCCAATGGCTTGAAGCCCAGAAGTGTTCATATCAAGGACCAGAAGCATATGTGGGGCAGTTGCGGGGCCGACCGCAGCGTGAACCTGAACTGGCACCTGATCTTCGCGCCGAAGACGGTGCTGGAATATGCCGTGGTCCACGAACTCTGCCACCTACGACATCGGAGCCATGACCGAGATTTCTGGGGACTGGTAGCAACCATCCTTCCGGATTGGGAAGCTCGAAAGGCATGGCTAGTTCAGAACGAGCATTTTCTGTCGCTGCGGCGGGTGGAGGCGACCGGATGACCTCGGTTGGTCGGTTAAGGGTTACTCAGGGCGCGGATTAGCCCAGCACCCAGCACTCGCCGCATCATAGAACTTTACATCCGTGATCCCCACGCTCCGAAGTTTGCGAATGGCGTGCCGAACGAAATCCTGCCCTTGCTCATTCCCTGGCATATGAACTGACACGGCAGCCTTCTTGTATCCGCCCTTACCGAGTTGTCGCAGGATATGATCTTCTTGATCACCGAGGCCCCAGCCATAGATGGTGACCGTAGGTCCAGTTGTTGGGAGTACTTCATTCAAGACCGTGGAGAGATAGGCACTCGACCGTATCGTTCGGGCTTTTTGTTCGCTGCTTCCATCACAAACTATAAGCGGCGGACTTTTCTTCTCTTTCCACTCGGAAAAGATTGTATCCAAGAAGGTTCCCTCGGATCGGAGCGAGAGCTTCAAATCATCCCCTGAGCGATCAGTAACCAAGTGAAGAGCGCCATGTGGGTAGAATACCAGTGTCACACTGCGCTCACCCCTTATGGGCTCTCTGAAGTTAGGCCAGTCCGTACGAAAGTAACCGTTATGGAAACAATCTTTGAATGTGTGCTCGGAATAGGTGTCGTTGTATCGCAGCAAAGCCCAATACGTGATCAAGTCGTAGTTGAGCGAGAACACGGTTTGGAACTGCGCCATGAAGCTGCCGATATTCAATAGAACCGGCTCTGTCGTTGCATGATCACAATGCACGGATTGAACGGCTTGTATGAGAGCCGTCTGAACTATTGAGTATGCGTCAGTAACAGCCCCGACGTTGACCTCCAGTGCCTCGTTAACGATTTGGGCGTGCCAGAGATGTCGGAGAAGAAGTTCAAAATCTTCCGTATTAAACCGGGTAAACAGGTCATTGAGGGCCGCGCCGAGATACCCTTGACCGCGAGCCTCCTCAAGGAGACTCCCGTACGAGAAGCTGCGGGATACGGAGATACTGGCCCCATTTCCTACAATCAGCGCGTGCTTATAGTCATTCGAGATTTCCTGCCACTGGTAGACTGTCATTTGTTTTCTCGGGGCTAGATTCGATTTGCTCAGCTTCTACCTCAGCCGAGATGCCTCCATCCAGCCCGGCTCTGAGACTTGGTCTGGTGCGTCGGCGACCCACCCGCGACCTGATCGGGGGTCTCATGGAAGACTACTGTGCCGGTGACCCGGCTGTAATGGCCTGCTGGTGACCTCAATGATCACCTAACCAATATCTAGGAAGAGGTCAGTAGCGGTGTTGATAGCGTCTCCGCCCCGGAATCTCCTGGATTGACCTACGATTGACACAACAATATCGTTGTGTCATGATTCCTTTGTTCATCGAGGTAGTGGGTGCGCCGTACCCTGTCCTGCCACCCGGCATTCATTGGGCGACCATGGACGAGGTTGCCGTACGGTTCGCCACCTCGCCGCACCGAGTCTGGTTATACGAGGGTTTGGTTCACGCTGTGGAAGTGCTCACTCGCGCGGGATGTCGTCATCTCTACTTGGACGGCAGCTTCGTGACTGCCAAGGAGAGCCCAGGCGATTACGACGGGTGTTGGGACCCAACTGGAGTCGTAGCCGCAAAGCTCGATCCCGTCCTCCTTGATTTCACGAACGGGCGTGCCGCGCAGAAGAGGAAGTACCGGGGAGAACTGTTTATCGCGGGCGCACCCAACGGCCCGGATGGCACCTTCCTGGAGTTCTTCCAAGTCGAGAAGCACACAGGAGCAGCGAAGGGCATCATCGGCGTGCCACTGGGAAATGGCAACGGCGGGGGTATGCGGCCATGATTACAAACGAACGGCAATATAAAATCACCAAGGCGCAAGCCCAGAAGTTCAGGGATGCGTTGGGACAGTTCAGCGAGATCGACCTTGCGCGGCAGGGCCTTGACCCTGTCATCATCGCTGCCCAACGCTCCTCGCTAGAACAGCAGCTTGCTGACTTGCAGGCCGACCTCGCTCGCTTCGAGAAGCTCCGCTCAGGCAACGTCCGCCAATTGCCCGTCGCCAACATCGCTGAGATTGGCGTCAGGCTGATTGAGGCCCGTATTGTCCAGGGCTTGTCGCAGCGGGAGCTTGGTGAGCGGCTCGGTATGAAGGAGCAGCAGGTTCAGCGTTACGAGCAGGATCACTATCTTACGGCCAACCTGACGCGGTGTGCCGAGGTAGCCGAGGCACTCGGCGTCGATCTCCACGCCCACATAGATGTTCGCCAGCCAAGCCTCTTCGACCGCCTTGTTCCGCAGCAGCAGGACAGCGAAATTACATTCGACCCAGCGAAGCTGCCTGTGAAGGAAATGAAGAAGCGGGGCTGGCTCGAAGAAGTCAGGCTCCTGTATGCCGACAGTAGCCAGTCGGACCACGACCTCGCCGCCGCCTTCGTGCGGGAGGCATCGCGGGGCCGCCAATTGCTCGCGCTTCACAAGCAGCACATTCGGGCAGGATCAACACAGGATGAATATGCACTGATGGCCTGGAAGGCACGGGTGCTGTGGAAGGCGCGGAGGCTTGACGTGGTTCGTCACCGCAGGCCCACGCTCGACATTGCCGTGGTACGTCGGCTCGCCGAACTGAGTGAGCAGGCAGACGGCCCCCAGCAGGCTGTCGCTCTCCTGCGCGAGCGCGGCGTCGCAGTCGTCTTCGAGGAGCACTTGCCCCAGACACATCTCGACGGGGCCGCGATGCTCCTGGATGACGCAGTGCCAGTGATCGGGATGACACTCCGCTTCAATCGGCTTGACAGTTTCTGGTTCGTGCTCCTGCATGAGTGTGCCCATATCCTGCTCCACGCGGACCGTGGCTTGCGCGACGGCTTCTTTGACGACGAGCGAGCGCCAGCGCTGGAAGCGGTCGAAAAGGAAGCGGACGAGTACGCACGCAACGCTCTTATCCCCAGTGAAGTGTGGAAGGGCTCATTTGTGCGGTTTACCGCTTCAAGCGAACAGGTGATACAATTCGCAAATAAGAATAAAGTCGGAGTGCCGGTCGTTGCGGGCCGCATCCGGCGTGAGCGCGACGACTACACCTTGTTCTCGAACTTGGTGGGGCAGGGGGAGCCCAAAAAGCTGATTTCGGCTGCCGGTTATTGGGAGCAATGAATGCAGACCCTTTTCCGTACGGTGTCCTACGTCTCGATCCTGAAGTGGAAGGCTGGTGAACGGCAGGCCCTGTCCACCTTGCGGGGTTCGCACCGGGGCCGCCTCGCGCCTCTGTTTTTGATGCCTCCATCTGGCGACTTCGACCATGAGACAGGGCGTCGTCTAACACCCTTGGAGCACATTAGGCTCTTCGGCAAACGCCTCTACGACGTTTGGGGCCGCTCTCCCGTCTTTGTGGACGCAATTGGCATCGACGATGAGACGCATCGGCAGGGTCTGACAGTTCATCCCCTCACAGAGCTTCTCGGGCGAGCGCACGCAGCTAGGGCGCTCGCGTGCCCAGCAACCACGATGGATCGCTCGCCTGAATATCAAGAGGCCGTCAGGCGGTTTGTCGAGCGGCATGAGCATCTCCCAATCTGTATCAGAGTTACGCCAATCGACATGGAGAGTGGCAGGTTCTCCTCCGACCTCCTCGCTTTACTTGAGCGGCTCGGCTGCGGTCCCGACCGTGTCGCCCTTGTTCTTGACTTCTCCTCCATGGGGGCTCTGAAGGCCCAGGAGGTGGAGCCCTTCGCGGAGGTGTTGGCAGAGCGCATTTACAGCCTGCCCGCACCGCTTGGCTGGCTGAAGGTTGTAACGGCGTTCACCTCATTCCCGAAGGCTCTCAAGATGAAGCCAAACGAGGTGAAGCTCTTCCCCAGAACGGATTGGATGACCTACTGCCGCCTAATCGAGCGCGAGCCTGATCTTATCCAGAGGGTGGCCTTTGCGGATTACGCAGTCGATACCGCCCCGTTTGTCATATCGAAGGGGAACGCGACGCCCTCAGCCCACCTACGCTACACGACCCCAACCGACTACCTCGTGGTTAAGGGGGAGCAGGCGAAGAAGCCACTCGGCTACCGCGCAATCTACCCAGTCGCTGACATCCTCGCGGGGCGCGAGGAGTTCGAGGGAGCCTCCTTCAGTGATGGAGATGCGTTCATCAGCCGTCTGGCCGCCCGCGATCCCGAGATCACTACCGGGAACGCCGCCACGTGGCGCTGGGCCAGTACCGATCACCACCTCGCGCGAGTGCTGGGCGACCTCAAAGTCCTGGCTGGAAACGATGGGGAGGACGAGGCTGTTGCCCCGAAGTTCGAGTTCCAAGGCTCACTTTTCTGACTAAAGCAGAGCACCGTACGGATAACGGACCGTCCCAGGGAGGCTTCCGCACACAGCCTTCACCGCCTTCCACCCTGGATGACAATCAGCTTCCGCATCATCGGCGGGAGGTCTGGGGGAGGGCGGCTGGTCGCCTCCAGATCGGTGAATTGAGCCCTGCATCTAGGATCATACTGATCAGGAAGTCGCTCCCAGGGCAGCCTCTTCCGGGGGCAGTCGAAGGCAATCCTATCGAGAAGTTCACACAGTTGCATGTCTGCCCCGAACTTTTCGGCGAGCCGAGCCAGCCGGTATTGACCCTTCCGATGAGGGCAGAGGGGGCAATCAACACGGACGATCACCCATGGGAACTCGGAGAGCCGCTCGACCATCATCGCCCAAACGAAAGCGGGGAATTGGAACGTATAGAGAACGAGCGCGTAGGACTTCAGTTCGATCTGAAGGAGAACAAGGCTGCCCAGTGTCGGGGGGATTGGCTGAAGCGGACCTCCGCTACCATCCCTTCCGATCAGAACCTGATGACCTTGGACCGCTGCCGACCATCGAGGCGATTTGTGCCGTCGCCAATTTTCAGAGATCGAACAGCCGTGCAAACCGAGACGGCTTGAAGCTTGGCAGTCATTGAGTCTCACCCTGTTTCAGAGTGAGACTCCCGTGAGCAGCGGATTCTTCGCCAGTTCACAGATTCCGCCATTGGACTGGATGGGAAATCCTAAAGAGCTTCCAGAACTCTTCCTGTCGGCGCCGGAGCCGTCTGGCTTCCAGCATAACGCCGAATCATGCTTGCGCAGAACTCGGCGAACTCCTCCTTGATCTGCGGCGGGCTCGTGTGATGCGGAGCAATGCCACGATGTTCAGGCGTGAAGCAGAAGGTCACGGTAACGTCGAAATCCGCGAGGGCCTCCATCTGCCGGTCGAACCAGTCGAGGGCATTCGGGCGGAAGCTGTCCGCCCAGGACAGCCCCGTGCGCAGGTGCTTGACGCCGAGGCGCTTCATCCAGGCGACGGCGTCGTCCAGGCGGTGATCCTCGAAATGGAACCACTGACAGAGGCCCATTTCAGGTGCATGCTTTGCGAACTCCTCGAGGGCCGGTTTGGGTGAACCGTCCTCATGTAGCAGCCCCATGTAGAAGTGGCGGTAATAGGATGAGCCTTCGGCCTCCCGATGCCTGGTCGTGGCGCCCCAGGCCCGCGGGAGATCGTAGAGGCTGTACCAGTGGATCCTCGGCACCTCACCGATCAGCAGCTCGGCCGTGCGCTTCAGGCCCCAGACCTGCACCTCCTCCGCACCGAATGTCGAAATGCCGACCTCCGTGACCCAGATCGGCTTGTCGGTAACGGCGCGGATCTCACCGATCCTGGCCGGCCATTCGTGGATCTGCCACAGGTTCCAGTCGAGCGGAAAGCCGTGGACCGCGACCACATCGACATTCTCGAGCACGCCGCGTTCGGCAAGGTTGCGGATAAAACTGGGATCGATTGGCGAGATGCCGCCGAGAACACGCGGCAGCGTTGGATTCTCCGCCCTGATCGCCTGACCCGCAGCAATGGCCATCTCTGCGAAGAGCCGCCAGTCCGGATCGATCTCCGGATCCCAATGGGACTTGTTGTTCGGCTCGTTCCAGATCATCGCGGCTTCAATCATGAGAGACTCCCCGGGCCGGATAGACCGCTCCCGCTTCGGACGGAGCGTCAACGCGGCGACAGATGTAAACTTCGGTTTCTGGGTGCTGCACGATCGCAAAGCCGGCGCTGCGGAGCATCGCTTCTACGCAGGCCGTATTCGGCGCCCACCAATTCGTGGGATCATCCGCATAGCGATGCTCGATGAAGTGCATCTTCGGATATCCCAGATCGTCGAAATGCTCGGTCTGCCAGAAGGTGTAGTTTTCCTCGATCGGAAGGACCTTTTCGGAGCCTCGCTGCATCGACTGGAAGACGAGCATGTCATCGGCCACGTGCTCATGAATAAGATCGAGCGCGAGGAGGGGGTGGCGCAGGTGATAGAGCACTCCCATGAAGAGCACGACGTCAAAGCGCTCTCCCAGCGCTCCCACGTCGTAGACGGAAAGCTTGCGGAACTCGATATCGTGTCCGGTTCGTTCGGCCGCGAAACGGGCCTGTGCCAAATAGGCATCGTCGAAGTCGACGCCAAGAACGCGACTGGCACCGCGCTTCTTCATCTCGATCGAGTAGAATCCGCCGTTGCATCCGATGTCGAGGACGGACTTTCCTGTCAGATCGTGCGGGATCGCGTCCGCGAACCTCTGCCATTTGACGGCAGGATAATTTCCGAGGAAGTGATCGGGAGCGGTCCAGATGCCGTCGATTTCGATGTTGTGAAACCATGGTCCGAGCGCCTCGGCGCGTCTACGGATCTCGTCCTGGGACGTAGGGTCGATCGCATTCATGGTTGGTGGCTACTCCCTGTTCGCATCATGAAAGCCGCGTCCTGCACGCCCTCCAGGCCAACCTAGGGCGACGCGAGCCCCAGCAAAGTCGTCCTGTCCAGCAACAATGCTGAGAAGGCTGATTGCGGAGCGGTAGCCGTGCAGTGTTCCGACATCCACATAGGACCGCCCGGCCTTCACACCGATCGCACGTCCGCCGTCCGCGATGTAGGCATTCACAAGAGTGCCGAAGTACTCGTCCGTACGGCCGCGCTTCAGCCATAGCTGCCGCAATTGCTCAAGCACCCTGCCGGGCATTTTGAACGCACCCCAGATCCACTGCGAGGCGGGGTTGGTCTGTTTCACCTGGATTTCGAGGACGCGATCTGTCTCGTCCGTAACGACGGCGTCGAAGAACTCAGGTTGATCGACCGGGAAGAGAAGAAACGACAGCACGTCATCCGGCAAATCAGCCAGGGCTCTCTCCGGAAACCATACGGTATCCGGCAATCCCACCATCACAGGCTCATCATGATGAATAAGTGGCGCGGCTTGAAAAATGGCATCGCACAAACCGCTCGCGTGAGGTTGCACGACATAGGCGATGGGCGCGCCTCCATAGCTTGCGCCGTAGTACTCCATAATGTCGGATTTGCCGGGTGAGATCACGAAGCAGATCTTGTCGGCTCCGCCATGCAGCATGCGCTCGACTAGATACTCGCTGACGGCGCAGGGGCGCTCGACACCGTTGTCAAGCCGACTTCCGACCGGAAGGAGCTCCTTGGAAAAGGCCAATGGCTGAATTCGGCTTCCACGCCCCGCCGCGGGCACGATACCCCACATGATCAGGTCTCCATCACCGCATCCCTCGCGTGGCTGGTCGTCGAAGCCGGAGTGCTCGCCGAGAGAAATGTCTCCAGCTCCTGAGCTCTTCGCATCGACGTATGCTCTTCAAGAACCCGCTCACGGCCCGCTTCCGCAACTTCGAACAGCTCAGCGTTGCTCAGATCGAGGGCGTTGAGCGCATCTTCAGTCGTTCGGGCGATCAGGATCTCCTTTCCCGGCGAAAAGAAGCTGTCGATCCCCGGCCAATGATCCGAAAGCAACGGCACTCCGCAGGCAGCAGCCTCGAATAGACGTCCTGATGGACACCAGCCCATTTCGGCCATCGCACTTCGTGTCACATTGAGAGTCAGACGTGATGAGCAGAAGAATGCAGGGTGCTCCGATGGCGGTAGATGTTGGACGAAAAAGATATTCTCCAACCAGGGGAAGTCCTGCGGGTACTGTGCTCCACCGATGAGAAAGCGCAAATCTGGCCTGAACCGCGCCGGCTCGATGAAGAGCTCATGCAAGGTGGCCTGCCGATCCGCCGCATATGTGCCGAGGTATGAGAAATCCGAACGGTAGGATTCCAGGGGCTGGACCGGGCGGTGCTGGTCCGGATCAACGTGACCGTAGAGCGCCTCGACACGTCCCGCTCCCAATTTCGACCGAAGCTGTTCCAGAGCCGCACCACCGGTATAACTCAGCACCAGATCGTAATCGCTCAATCCCCGTGGCCCGATGTAACTGATGCCTTCCTGCGACTTGAGGCGTGAGAGGGTGATGGGCGTATCGAGGTCATAGAAGACACGTTTGGCGCGGGGAGCCGCCAGCACGAGTTCTCCCGCGGCAATCCCATCGGGACAATAGGACGTCACCATGACCGCGTCCGCATCGATGATCTCTGATCTGGCACGCGGCAGCACTTTAGCCCAATCCTCATAGAGAACGAGAGCCCCGCCCGGAACCTCGTAGAGGTCGCGGTTCATCGCGTAATAGGGAACGTCGCGCTCGAAGAAGACGACGTGGTGCCCGAGGCGAGCGAGTGCCCGACACAATCCACGCCAGAGCGTCGCATGGCCGTTCCCCCAGGACGACGAGATGGTGAGGCCGAATACAACGATCTTCATGCCGCAGCCGCCTCATTCAAACGGATGACCTTAGGACCCCAATCCGATACGACGACAGTGCTGATCGAAGCCGGGTCGATGTCGAAGCGGGAATAGGCGTCAATGGGCATCGCCAGATAGTAGAGCAGGGCCGCCTTGATCACGTCACTATGGCTCACCATGGCGAGGGATTGCCCCGGATGCTTCCTGCGCAGTTGCTCCAGGGCCGAGACGACCCTCGTCTGAACTTCCAGCATCGTCTCCCCGCCCGGCGGTCTGCTCGTGCTTCTAGACTGGTTCCAGGTGTTCCATCGTGGGTCACCAGCGAGGGTATCGAAACTCTGCCCTGACCACTCTCCGAACTCGATCTCGTTGATGGCTTCGCAGATTTCCACTCGGCATCCGATCTTTGCAGCTATCGGCTCCGCCGTCTCGCGCGCCCGATCGAGTGGGCTTGTCAGGACGACCGATATGCTCTCGTTGGCAAGACGCGTGGAAACCCTGTCGGCCTGCGATCTCCCTAATGATCCTAATGAGACACCCTGCATTCGACCGCAGAGTGTCGTACCCACCCTGTCATGAGCGGCATGGCGAACGAAAAAGAACGTTGTTGTCACGCCGGCACCTCACCTATTCACTCATCTTTGCCATCGATGAAGCGGATCGTCCGTTCGCGAGCCTCGTTATCGGTGAACTGCTGCGGAGGCGATTTCATGAAATAGCTCGAAGGTCCGGTGAGAGCTCCTCCAATCTTTCGGTCCATCGCAAGCTTGGCGCAACGCACCGCGTCGATGACGATGCCGGCTGAGTTCGGTGAGTCCCACACTTCGAGCTTCAGCTCCACATTGAGGGGAACTCCCCCGAAAGTGGTGCCCTCCATGCGGATGTAAGCCCATTTGCGATCCGTGAGCCAGGGAACATGATCGCTAGGGCCGACATGGATATCGCTTGCCGGAAGCGGAATATCGAGCTGACTCGATACAGCCTGGGTCTTTGAGATCTTTTTCGACTCGAGCCGCTCCCGCTCGAGCATGTTCTGGAAATCTGTATTGCCACCAAAGTTGAGCTGGTATGTCCGGTCGAGCTTGACGCCACGTTCGCGAAACAGATTGGCCAACACGCGATGAACGATGGTGGCGCCGACTTGGCTCTTGATATCGTCTCCGACGATCGGAAGGCCCCTCTCTTCGAAACGCTTACGCCATTCCGGGTTGGACGCGATGAAGACCGGGATGCAGTTCACGAAAGCACAGCCGGCTTCCAGGGCACGCTCGGCATACCATTCCGTCGCCTTCTGCGACCCGACCGGGAGGTAGGAAACGAGGACATCCGTCTTTGACTGACGAAGGATTTCGGTCACATCGGTTTCTTCACCCTCCGCTTCGTTGATCTCGTCCCGGAGGTATTTACCCAGACCGTCAAGAGTTTTCCCGCGATGAACGATAACGCCGCTCTTGGGAACGGATGCGAAACGTTGGGTATTGTTAGGCTTCGCAAAAACAGCCTCCGACAGGTCGCGGCCAACCTTGGAGGCATTGATGTCAAAGGCTGCCGAAACCTCCACGTCGCTGACGTGGTATCCACCGAGTTCGATGTTCATCAGACCCGGAACGGGCTCATTGCTGTTGGCGTCGCGGTAATAAGACAAGCCCTGAACGAATGACGAGGCACAATTGCCGACGCCGACGATTCCCACTCGGACCTTTCCTGAACTCATGGCGGCATTCTCTCGTGCGGTTAAGTGAACGGCTATCCGTGTCGCGGGATCCTCCACGCGCTCAGCATCCAGCTTCGGCTGCGGCCCTAAGCTTAGCCGTCAACGTCATGGGGGTTCAGGTTGTTCCGTGGACGCTCCTCCAATGAGATACTTGTCTTTGTTGCAGGCCGCCCAAACTACCTCCGTGCAGGAACAATGAAGAAGCAGCGGCGTTTCCTATTCGAAAGGCTAAGCTTCGACGAGGACGCGGGTGGAGTGGCGGTGCTGCCGTGCGCTCGGAAGCCGGCTGTTCGGAGCAGTGCATCCTTGTCGAACGTTGGCCGTCTTCGCGCTTCCTCTTCATTGGCATGCCGATTCATTCGGTACGGAGACAGCTGTGGCAGAAACCATCCTCATCACCGGTGGCGCAGGCTTCATCGGACGCTACGTTGCACGAGCCTGTTTGGAGCGCGGGCACCGGGTCCGTGTTCTGGACAGCCTGATCGAGCAGGTTCATGGCGACAAGACGCAGGCGGATGGGCTCGATCCGGAGGTCGAAGTCGTCGTCGGCGATGTGAGAGACGAAACGGCAGTCTTGCGGGCGCTGAAAGGTGCGACAAAGGTCGTTCATCTTGCTGCCGAAGTCGGCGTAGGCCAGAGCATGTACGCTGTCGACCGTTACGTATCGGTCAACGACTACGGAACAGCCGTGCTTTTCCAGCAACTCATCGACAACCCGGTCAAAAGAGTAGTCGTTGCCTCATCCATGAGCATCTATGGTGAAGGGCTCTATCGCGACGAAGACGGGCGTGTCATGGAGGATGTGGTGCGCATGCCACGGTCGGGAGACAATGCTCCCTGGGATCCCGTGGACTCGCTGGGGCGGCCACTTGTCCCTGTTCCAACGCCTGAGTGGAAGCGCCCCGCACTTGCTTCTGTCTACGCTCTTTCGAAGTATGTCCAGGAGAGGTTGACCCTTACGCTGGCGCCTGCCTACGGCATGGAAGGCGTAGCCCTCAGATTGTGGAATGTCTATGGGCCTGGACAGGCTCTTTCTAACCCGTACACCGGGGTTCTGGCGATCTTCTCGTCTCGTCTGCATAACGGCCAGCCGCCGATGATCTTCGAGGACGGCCAGCAGCGCCGCGACTTCGTGCATGTGGAGGACGTAGCGCAGGCCTTCCTTCTGGCGCTCGAGCATGAGAAGGCTCCCGGAGGCGTCTACAACGTCGGAAGCGGCGAAGACCGCACGGTCTCCGAGGTTGCTGAGCTCATCGGCAAAGCGATGAACCGTCCGACCGATCCGGAGATCACCGGCAAGGCCCGTATCGGCGACATTCGCCACTGCATCGCCGACATTTCGAAGATCCAGCAGGAACTAGGGTACGTTCCCCGGCGCGATTTCTCTGAAGGGCTCTCGGAGCTGGCCGAGTGGGTGGCGCGACAGGAGGCGGAGGATCGGGTCCAGGAAGCTCGCAAGGAACTAGAAGCGCGAGGGCTCGTCGCATGAGGCAGGTTAGTTCCCAAAGCTCGCCCACGCCCCTCCGGCGGCGGCCGATTCTCGTAACCGGTGGAGCAGGATTCATCGGCTCCAATCTTGCCGATCGGCTCGCGCGTGATGGTCACGACATCCTCGTCTACGATGCTCTGGCACGGCCGGGTGTAGATGCAAATCTAGAGTGGCTCAAAAAGCGACATCCAAACAAGATAACTGCAGTGATCGCGGATATCCGCGATGAATCGTCTTTGGTCGCAGCTGCCGGTGAGGTCCAGGCGGTTTTCCATTTGGCAGCACAGGTGGCCGTGACGACTAGCCTGATTGCCCCTCGGGATGATTTCGAAATCAATGTTCGCGGTACATTGAGCCTGTTGGATGCTCTCCGTCGCCGCGACGAGAGGGTTCCTCTGGTCTTCGCTTCGACCAACAAGGTCTATGGAGACCTCGCGGATGTGGAACTCGACAAGACGAGCGACGCTTATGTGCCCCGCGACGTCGCAATCAGACACACCGGCATCGGCGAGACGCGTCCTCTCGACTTCCATACCCCCTATGGCTGCTCGAAAGGTGCCGCCGATCAATACGTTCTGGATTATTCACGCTCCTTTGGCATTCCGACCTGCGTGCTGCGGATGAGCTGCATCTACGGACAACGTCAGATGGGCACGGAAGATCAAGGATGGGTGGCCCATTTCCTGATCAAGGCACTCAGAGGCGAGCCGATTTCCATCTATGGAGATGGCTGCCAGGTTCGTGACGTGCTCGATATTTCCGACGCGGTCGAGGCGTATGTTTCCGCGTGGAAGAATATCGATGCTGTCCAGGGACGTGCCTTCAATCTCGGTGGCGGCCCTGCCAATGCCATCAGTCTCAAGCAACTACTGGTGCATATCGAGACTCTGCTCGGCCACTCCGTAGAGACAGTCTATTCCGACTGGCGGGCTGGCGATCAGCGCTACTATGTCTCAGATACGCGGCGCGCGCAGCAAGAGCTTGGTCTGCGCACACCGAGGTCCTGGCGAGACGGCGTGGCAGCCCTTGCCCAGTGGCTCCAGGCCGAAAAACCGCCCGCTCAGGCCACCGCTGTTCAGCAGCTCCAGGCTGCGGGGGGCTGGCCATGACTCGGGCCTCTCTCGACCGCTCTCCGGGGCTCAGCATTGTGAAGGTTCGATTGGAGTATGAACCTTGTCCCAATTGAGCAACCGCACGCGTCTTCGGGTTTTCATGACAGCCGACGCGGTTGGGGGTGTTTGGCAGTATTCGAT